>JADFXD010000074.1 GCA_015233725.1 Nitrospirota bacterium
CCGCCCCCCTTTAGAACCCCCTGCAAGGGCACCAGTGCCCTTGACCCCATTATACTCAATCCTAATGCTATAAATTTTATATCCATGTCTTATCCCTACTCCACGATTATAAGTCCTGAGCCTTTTATTACCTTTCCAATGACAGAATAAAAGACGTCTGATTGTTCAAATATCCTGATTTTCTCTGGTGCAAGCGCTATCAGCAGACCTCCGGAGGTCTGGGGGTCTGACAGGATGAGTTGTCTTTCCTTGTCGATATGTGGTGAGAAGTCAGTCTTGTTGCTGACGAACCCCAGGTTCTTGTATGCCCCACCCGGAGATATCCCTCGTCCTGCCAACTCGGTAGTCTTTTGTAACAGAGGTATCGAGTCGTAGTGTATAACGAAATCCACCTCTGAGTCCTTGACCATGTTATAGGCATGTCCCAACAGGCCAAAGCCCGTGATATCGGTACATGCGGATGCCCTCACCTGTACGGCCAGTTTTGATGCGGCGTCGTTGATGACCAACATCCATTTGACGGCCTCGTTGATATCGTCGTCGGCGATAGCCCTGTTCTTAAGCGCGGTGGTGAGTATGCCAATGCCGATGGGCTTGGTCAACACCAGGAGGTCACCCTGTTGAACGCCACTGACCCTGAGTATCGACCCTTCCTCAACGACCCCCGTTACGGCAAGGCCAAACTGAAGCTCCACCGCATTGATGCTATGTCCACCGATCAAGAACGTCCCCGTCCTCTTTAGCGATTGCAGCGCCCCCTTGAGTATCATCTTGAGCACCCCGATGTCGTAATCGCACGCGGGGAAGGCCGCTACCGCCATAGCCGCCACGGGTCTGCCCCCCATTGCGTAGACGTCGCTCAGGGAATTAATCGCGCTTATGGCGCCAAACAACAGCGGCTCATTCACCACGGGGGTCATGAAATCAACGGTCTCAACAATGGCCATTCCAGACACCATGCCGTCCATACGATAGACACCCGCATCATCGCCCGGCCCCACGATAACCTCTCCAGCGTCATAGAGCGGCTTCATAGAGCGTATCAAGTCTACCAGGTCCGCCGGACCCAGCTTAGAGCCTCAACCCGCTGCCTTTACCTTCTCTGTCAGCCTTAAATCCATATTAGGTATGATAACATAAATATCGGGGTTTAAAGATTTTTTTACCCGCCTGTGATACAAAAAAAAAGGAGTAGGATTTAGCATTATGGGGTCAAGGGGACTTCTTCATGGCCGGGGTACCCCACCCCTGCCCTTGCAGGGGGTTCTGAAGGGGGCCAGGAGCGTCCTGGAGCGATAAAGAAGCTCCGCCGCCCCTTTTTTTCTTTCTGGTCAGATGCGATTGCCCTGCTGCCCCCCTTGCCCTAAACAACCAATATGTGTCAATATTCTAAATGGATTACGATGACGACAATGAGTTTCTGAAAAAACTCCTGGCCACTTATATCATTGAGGCAAGGGAGCATGTGGCGGGGATATCGTCGGGGCTGCTTGCCTTGGAGAAGCTCTCCGAAAGGGAGCAACAGTTGCCGATCATAGAAAAGATATACAGGGAGGCACACAGCCTCAAGGGCGCCGCCGGCTCCGTGAACCTGGAAGATACTGTGGTTGTCTGTCAAGCGCTTGAGAGCCTGTTTGCCGCGTTAAAGAGGGGTGAGTTGTCTCTCTATCCGGGGCTGTTTGACCTGCTCTTTGACGCCTCTGACCTGATTAACGAGCTGGCCCTGAATACTCAACCAAAAGCAGATCAAGACTCGGGGTCGGTTGACCCGGCACGCCTCAATCACATAAACCAGCAGCTCATATCTGCTACCAATGGGGAGTTGCTGTCTGTCAAGAATCCGGTAAGCCCAGAGACCAGACAGGCCAGAGAGGTTATCACTGAGGCCATCCCCGCTCCTGTGAACCAACCCAAGGGCGATGTCCAGGAGACGATCCGCATCCCCCTGTCAAAGCTGGATACCCTGATACTACAGACGGAGGAGCTGATTTCGGTAAAGATTGCAGGTAAGCAGCACGTCTCATCCATCAGGGAGCTCAAGGGCATGCTCCAGGAGTGGATGGAGCAGTGGTCAAGGGTGCAGCCGCAGTACAGAGAGATCGCCCAAAAGAGCGGCCAAAATACCGGTCAATCAGGAGACGCCGGTGCTGCCAATATGGCAGCGTTTCTTCAGTGGAATTATCAGTTTTTCAGGTCTGTGCAGGAGAGCCTCGTGTCGCTGAAGACCCTGGTGGAGGATGATTACCACAGCGTCACCTACCTGGCAGATGCCCTGATGCAGCAGGCCATGGACTTGATCATGTTTCCCCTGTCCTCGATCCTTGAGTCATTCCCAAAGGTCATAAGGGACATATGCCGCCAGCAGGGCAAGGAGGTTGACCTGATCATCCGTGGAGCCGATATCAGGATAGACAAGAGGTTGCTGCAGGAAATAAAGGACCCGTTGCTGCATATAGTAAGGAATTGCGTTGACCACGGCATGGAAATACCCGATGACCGCCTCTCAAGGAACAAGCCGGCCCGCGGAAGGGTCGTTATAGACGTTGCCCAGAGAGACAGCAACAAGGTGGAGCTGACCGTCTCTGATGACGGTGCCGGTATCAATGTTGCCAAGGTCAAGGCGGCAGCCTTAGGTCAGGGGATCATATCCCATGAGGAGTTCAATGGGTTAAGCGATACCGAGGCGATGCAGCTTATCCTGCGTTCGGGTCTCTCCACCAGCGCCATAGTCACCGATCTCTCTGGCAGGGGCCTTGGCCTGGCCATAGTCAGGGAAAAGGTTGAAGGACTGGGCGGGACAATCTCCATAGAATCGACCTATGGACAGTCAACGGCGTTTAGCCTGGTCTTGCCGATAACCCTCGCGACCTTTCGGGGGACGATCATCCAGTTGGGCAAGGACGTCTTTGCGGTGCCAACGATAAGCGTGGAGAGGGTCGTCAGCGTCAGGAGGGATGCCATCACAACGGTTAAAGGCAAGGAGGTAGTGGAGGTGCAGCGGAGGTTTCTTTCGCTGGTGAGGCTTGCCAACGTCCTTGGCCTTGAGGCGGGGGAGGATGACAAGGACGGCGACAGCATCAATATAATTGTCCTTGCCTCAGGGGCAAGGCACATGGCATTTGTTATTACCGCGGTGTTGGGGGAGGATGAGATACTGGTGAAGGGCCTTGGCAGGCAGCTTTCAAGGGTCAGAAACATAGCGGCGGCCACGGTGCTTGGCTCTGGGAAGGTGGCGCTCATTCTTAATGTCTCAGACCTCCTGAGGTCCGCCGTCACGGGTGGCCTGGGTGAGGCACGCCCCACGCACATCCACACGCCCACCCCCCCTGGCCATCAAATAAAACACAAGAGACAATCCGTCCTGGTCGTTGAGGACTCCATCACGGCCAGGATGCTCCTGAAGAACATCCTGGAGTCGGCAGGGTACAACGTCAAGACCGCGGTGGATGGCATGGAGGCCCTGGCGGCCCTCAGGGAGGCGGTCTTCGACCTGATCATCTCAGACGTTGCGATGCCGCGTCTCAACGGCTTTGAGCTCACAGAGAGGATACGTATGGACAAGCGCCATGCAGATGTCCCCGTGGTCCTGGTAACCGGCATGGAGTCCTCAGATGACAAGCGCCGAGGGATAGAAGTCGGGGCAAACGCCTACATCGTCAAGAGCAGCTTCGACCAAAACAACCTCCTCGAGGTCATAAAGAGATTCACAGGATGAAAAAAAGAAAAAAAGAAGGGGGCGGCTCCGCCCCCCCTCAGACCCCCCTGCAAGGGGTCACGGACCCCTTGACCCCTTCTTTAGGCGATATAGGATGCTCAACCACCTTTTTTAATCTTGTTGACAGCGGATTTATTGCTTGACATACAATCTTTAAAGGTGTAATCTTAAACTATAAAGCTAGAGAAAGGTAAGGTTTTTGTGAATTACAACGAACTTAAGAAGCTGATAAAAAGAGAATCAAAAAATGATGATAATTCTTTCGGTAAGTCTGTAGATTTAATTCAAGAAAAACTCTATAGATTAAAAAAAGATAAATTAAAGCCTTTAATTACTGAAATAGGTACAATTCCAGAGGATATGGATCATGATTCTTCAGAAGAAAAATTGTATGCAAAAGCTACAGATATTTTGCTTTCTAAAACATTTCATGAACTTGGCATAAATGCCACGGTAAATAAAGAAAGAGCAAATTGCGCAGATGTTACAGGTAAGAGTCCGATTCATGGTTATTCGTTTGTATGTGATGCAAAGGCATTCCGTCTCAGCAGGACTGCAAAAAACCAAAAAGATTTTAAAGTAAGCTCAATGGTAGAGTGGAAAGGCGATCATGATTATGCTATTTTGGTATGTCCATTTTTTCAATACCCACAGAGTAATAGTCAAATTTATGGACAAGCGCTTGATGGAAATATTTGTCTTATCAGTTGGGAGCACATCTCATTTTTGCTTGATAATGCTATCAAGGAATCTAAGTCAATAAATCTATCAAATATATGGAATATTAGTGAACGTCTGGGTGAATCAGTAACGATTAAAGACAAAAATAAAAACTTAAACTTTCATGAAAAAGGAAACAAACTCATTTGTTCAGATTTATCTATTGATTATGAAATGATGATTTTATATTTCAATAATTGTAAAACCTCTATTGTTAATAGAGGTGAAGACGAAATCAAAATTTGGGAGAAACGAATAGAATTTATTAAGACATATGATAGAGATAAAGCAATACAGGAATTAATAATAGCATTAAAATTAAAAGAAAAAATAAATGCCATTAACAGATTCATTAATACTCTGAGAGTTTGACTTATGATAATGAATAATAATAGTTATGTGGACAAAATAATTCATGGTAATTGCATTGATATCCTTAAGAATATTGAATCAAACAGTGTTCATTCTATTATAAGTGATATTCCATATGGAATTGGCGTTGATGATTGGGATGTTTTACATGACAATACTAATTCCGCATTTCTTGGAACCAGTCCTGCACAAGAAAAGGCGGGCGTTATTTTTAAAAAAAGAGGCAAACCATTAAACGGCTGGTCAGAGGCTGATCGACTTATTCCTGCACAGTATTATGACTGGTGCTTAACTTGGGTAAAAGAATGGTTCAGGGTACTTAAGCCAGGTGGTTCTGCTATTGTATTTGCCGGCAGGAGATTGTCTCATAGGTGCATATGTGCATTTGAAGACTCAGGGTTTACTTATAAAGATATGCTCGCCTGGTTAAAAGAAAGGGCGCCACATCGTGCCCAAAGAATAAGTGTCGTTTATCAAAGGCGTGGAGATCAAGAATCAGCCCATTGTTGGGAAGGTTGGAGAATAGGTAACTTACGTCCTTTGTTTGAACCAATTCTGTGGTTTTTAAAGCCATATAAAATCGGCGGAACAATTGCTGATAATATGCTCGAAAATGAAGTTGGCGCCTTTAACGAAAAGGCATTTACCAGATACACTAATAGTCCTGATAACATTATAAGAACTACGTCAACCCCAAATGATATCGGGCTGCATCTAACCCAAAAACCACTAAGGTTAATGCAGGCATTGATTGAACTTACTACAAAAGAAGGCCAACTCGTATTAGACCCTTTTTGTGGCAGCGGGTCAACAATAATCGCGGCAGCCTCATTAAATAGAAAGTATATTGGAATCGAAATCGATGAAGACTATTATAACACTGCCACTAAACGTCTTTCTGACTTTATACACCAGGATGAAAACAAGTTATTTTCTTCTATAAAATGCTAAGTAAATGGACATAAATATTATAACATCAAGATTGAGCATTATGGGGTCAAGGGGACTGGTCCCCTTGCGGGGGAGGTCTGAGGAGGGGGCGGCCAGGCGTCCCTCCTTCTTTCCCTTTTTTTTCGTATATAATATAATAATTATGGGCGGGTAAAAAATGGATATTAAGGAGCTGTAAATGAAACAGAGAAGGGCAGTAAGGACGATTGGAACTGTTGTTGGGTTGGTCGGGATGTTGGTGATGCTTGGGTGGATGCTCGACATAGGCATCCTAAAGACGATACGACCTCATTGGGGCACTATGAAGGTACTGACGGCACTATCTTTTATACTAAGCGGGATCACCCTTTACGTAATGGCATCGTACCTTGATGGCAAAAAGACCATTGGACAGGTAATACTGCCGGCCAGCTCCCTCACGATCATAATCATCATGGTCACGCTTATGGTTACCTCCCTTATCGGGATGAGATTGGGTCTGGAGGACTTTTTTGTCAGCGCGGAGGCAGGCGTCGTAAAAAGTGCAACGTCAGGTATGCCCTCAATTGGAACTATGATAGCCTTCATTCTGTACGCGTTGACGGGTGGTTTTACGTTGTTCAACGTACAAGGTCTAAGACGAAGGCTGTTTGTCATGGGATGGGTTGTTGTCGCACTTGGGGCACTGGCAATATTGGGTTACATAGTAAACGTACCGCCGTTGTACTATTACATCAAGGGTGTAAGCACGGCTATGGCCTTTCATACTGCCCTGTTGTTTGTTGCCCTGGGATCGGGCCTGATCCTGTTGAGCAAGACCGTACAGCAGGATATAAATGCCATGAAAAACCCCCTGGGGACAAAGATAGGGGCGGGCATTGCCCTGTGTCTGACCATTATGATCGTTATAAGCGCGTTGTCGTTAATCAGCATCACAAGATTTACCGACTCCTTCAAATGGGCTGAATCCACCCAGGAGCTTGTCAATCAGATCAATGTCACCATCAATCTCCTGAGGCTGGCAGAGTTGAATCAGAGAAACTACGTTATAAGCGGCAACGAGTCTTATCTAAAAGAGGCAAACACATCCTTTGAGAAGATTGATACAAATCTCCACAGCCTGATAGAAATGGCCAGCCACAACCCTGTACAGCAAAAACGACTTGTCGAAATCGAAAAAATCATAACAGACCGTATTACCCTGCTTAGGGAGACCACGGAGATACGAAAAAAGAAAGGCTTTAAGTATGCGGCTGAACTGGTTAACTCCGGCAAAGGCAAGAGGCTCGACGACTCCATTCACGATATATACAAGTCGATAAGCGACGATGAGACCATCCAATGGATTGATAATAAAACGGTCTTAAAAAATGCCTCAACTGCTGCTACCTCTGTTATTATCTATGGGATCCCCTTAACCTTTGTCATACTGTCCGTTATAGGTTATATCATGATAAGGGGCGTATCCGACCCTATTAATGAACTCTCGGACATTGCCAATAAGATATCAAAGGGCGAGCTGTCGCATACGATCTCTGTTGGCAACCGCAAGGACGAGGTTGGGGTCTTGCAGTCGTCGTTTTTGCAAATGGTACAGTATCTCAAGAACATGGCCTCGGTGGCAGAGCACATAGCCGCAAACGACCTGATGATCAATGTAACCCTCATGTCCAACGAGGACTTCCTCGGCATTGCCTTCACCATCATGATCAAGAATCTGCGTAAGATGGCCGGTGAGATAAGGGATGCAGTCAATATTATAGCGCTCTCCTCCCAGGAGATACTGACGTTGACCTCCCAACTGGCATCGAGTTCCACGGAGACGGCCACCGCCGTGGCCGAGACAACAACCACCATCGAGGAGGTCAAACAGACCGTGCGCCTGGTCAACCAGAAGGCAAACGACGTATCCGAAAAGACCCGTGATGCGGCGCGTGTCTCCCAGGAGGGCCGGAAATCTGTTGATGAGTCCGTTGCCGGGATGAACCTCATCAACGATCAAATGGGCATGATCGCTGAAAACATCGTCAAGCTCAGCGAACAGAGCCAGGCCATTGGGGCCATCATCGCAACCGTCAACGACATAGCCAGCCAGTCCAACCTCCTGGCCGTCAACGCGGCCATCGAGGCGGCAAAGGCCGGTGAGCACGGCAAGGGCTTTGCCGTGGTTGCCCAGGAGGTCAGACGCCTCGCCGAACAATCCAGGGAGGCCACCGCACAAATAAAGACGATCCTCAATGACATCCAGAAGGCCATAACCGCTACCGTGATGTCAACCGAAAAGGGCACCAAGGCCGTAGAAATCGGAGTAAACCAGTCATACAAGGCCGGTGAGTCCATCAAGGAGATGAGCAACGTCGTAACCGAATCAGCCAACGCATCCCTACAAATAGCCGTCTCCACCAACGAACAGATCGTAGGCATAGACCAAGTCGCCATGGCCATGGATAACATCAAAAGAGCCACCGAACAAATAGTCATCAGCATGAGACAAACAGAACTGTCCACGCAAAACCTAAACAAACTCGGCCAAAACCTGATGCACATAGTCGAACAATACCAGCTTTAAAAAAGGAAGGGAAGATAAGGATGGTTCTAAATGATCAGGATGGAGCATTATGGGGTCAAGGGGTCCGTGACCCCTTGCAGGAGGGGTCTGAGGGGGTGCCAGGAGCGTGCCTTGAGCGACAAAGAAGCAGCTCCGCCCCCCTTTTCTTCTTCTTCTCTTTGGGGTGGTGGTAGAGATGGTTAATGTCTTGGTAGTTGAGGATTCTCCGGTAGCGGCGCAACTGCTCTGCCATATCCTGGGGGCTGACCCCGAGGTCAATGTCATGGCGGTGGCATGCAATGCCAGGGAGGCATTGGCGTTTTTGGGCAAACAACGCCCCGACGTCATCACGATGGATATAAACATGCCGGGCATGGATGGCTATGAAACTACCAGGCAGATCATGAAGACCTATCCAACACCCATAGTCATTGTTAGTTCAGTGTACAATCCAGGGGAGGTATCGGCCTCATTTAAGGTTATTGAAGCGGGCGCCCTTACCATCCTGGAAAAACCCCCCGGTACCAAACACCCAGACTATCACAGGAAGGCACAGGAGCTTGTCACAACCATAAAGTTGATGGCGGAGGTCAAGGTCGTTAGACGTATCCCTATTGGCAGCTCAATGCCAGTTACACAAAAAGAGACGCCTATTGTCGATGCAACTGCAATAGCATCAGATATACATCTGGTTGCCATCGGGGCCTCAACGGGTGGACCGGTTGTGTTACAGTCGATCTTGTCGGGGTTGCCGGAGGGATTTCCGATCCCCATAGTCATCGTTCAGCACATATCGAGGGGTTTTACGGATGGTTTTGTCAGGTGGTTGACACAGACCTCAGGGTACCCTGTGAAGATTGCCACACACGGGGAGATGGTCAGGCCGTATCAGGCCTATGTTGCCCCGGATGGCCTGCACATGGGGATCGATTTGAAGGGTTGCATACTGTTAAGCGGCGATTGTCAAGCGGGTATAATTTGTCCGTCCGTGTCGCATCTGTTCAGGACAGTTGCGGCGTCTTTGGGGCGCTACGTCATGGCGATACTCCTGACGGGTATGGGAAAGGACGGAGCGTCGGAGTTAAAGCTCATCCGGGACAGAGGTGGCTTCACGGTTGCCCAGGACAGGGAGAGCTCGACCATCTACGGGATGCCCGCAGAGGCAGTGCGGATCGGCGCGGCAACCAGCGTGCTCTCCCCAGAGGGCATCCTGCAACTCTTGGTAGAAACGGCAAAAAAAAAGAAGGGGGGGCTGGGAGATGCCTCCAAATGATTCAGGCATGATCTTAAGGAATCCTGCTAAAATTAATATATGCGCCTTGTAAAATTTCGCAACGGAAGAGAATGAGGATTACTATATCTAATAGAGAGTGTCCCCGCCGGCGTAAGCCTGTGATGGTGTTGTTGCTGGCCCTTGTTGTGTTGATGTGCCTGCTGGAGAGCGCCACAGCGGAGGAGAATTACGTTGGCAAGCAGATATGGCCCAAACTTGAACAACCGTGGTATTTTAATAGCCCTGAAGGCATAGCGATAGATAGCAGTGGTAACGTCTACGTCGCTGATTCATTTAACGACCGTATCCAGAAATTCACCGCCGATGGTAAGTTCATCACCAAATGGGGCAGCAGGGGGACAGGGGAAGGGCAATTTAAGTTCCCTGAGGGCATAGCGGTTGATGACAGCGGCAACGTCTACGTCGTTGATGTACAAAATACCCGCATCCAGAAATTTACCGCCGATGGTCAGTTCTTCGCCAAATGGGGCAGTGAGGGCAGCGGGGATGGACAATTTCAATACCCGGGCGGCATAGCGGTCAACAGCAGTGGCAACGTCTACATTGCTGATGTGGGTAACCACCGCATTGAGAAATTTACCGCTGATGGCAAGTTCATCGCTAAATGGGGCAGCAAGGGCAGCGGGGATGGACAGCTATCTCACCCTGGCGGTATAGCGATTGATGGCAACGGCAACGTCTGCATCACCGATGTAGACAACCACCGCCTACAGAGATTCACCGCCGATGGCAAGTTCATCGCTAAATGGGGTAGCAGGGGCAGCAGGGATGGGCAGTTAGCTCGCCCTGAAGGCATAGCGGTCGATAAAAACGGTGACGTCTACGTTGTTGACAATGATAACCACCGCCTACAGAGATTCACCGCCGATGGTAAGTTCATCGCTAAATGGGGCAGCAGGGGCAACGGGGATGGACAATTTGATCTCCCTTATGCCATAACTATAGATGGCAACGGTAATGTCTACGTCACCGATGGTAATCGTCTGCAGAGGTTCGCCCGTGATGGCAAGCTCATCGCTAAGTGGGGCAGCAGGGGCAACGCCAATGGACAGTTTTCTTATCCTACTGGCATAGCCTTGGATGGCAGTGGTAACGTCTACGTCGTGGATAGTGATAATAACCGCATCCAGAGATTCACCGCCGATGGTAAGTTCATTGCTAAATGGGGTAGCAGGGGCAGCAGGGATGGGCAGTTAGCTCGCCCTGATGGCATAGCGGCAGATGGCAGCGGTAATGTCTATGTCGTTGATTCAGATAACCACCGTATTCAGAAATTCACTGCCGATGGTAAGTTCATCGCTAAGTGGGGTAGTAGGGGTAGCGGGGCTGGACAGTTTTATTACCCTTCCGGGATAGCGGTAGATGGCAGCGGTAACGTCTACGTCGTGGATACGGAAAATCACCGCATCCAGAGATTTACCGCCAATGGCAAGTTCATCACCAAATGGGGCAGCTACAGCGACGATGATACCGACGGTGATGGACATTTTTTTCACCCTTCCGGCATAGCGATAGATGGCAACGGTAATGTCTACGTCGCTGATACAGCTAATCAACGCCTGCAGAAATTCACCGCCGATGGCAAGTTCATCGCTAAATGGGGCAGCAACGGCAATGAGCAGTTTTGTTGCCCTTCCGGCATAGCGACAGATGGCAGCGGTAACGTCTATGTTGCTGATACATATTACAGAACTGCCGTCTTTACGGATGATATACATAAAGACCGCATCCGGAAATTCACCCCCGATGGTAAGTTCATTACCTACTTTGGGGAGTTCGGCAGTGATGTCGATCAATTTAACAATCCAAGCAGTATAGCAATCAGCAAAAATGGGGACGTCTACGTCACTGATTACAGCAACCACCGCATCCAGGTCTTTACCAGGCAGGAAAAACGAAGTGGGGCGGCTCCTGGTTCTTTGCCGCTCCAGGACACTCCTGGCCGGCCACGAAGAAGTCCCATTGACGGGCAGTAGGGGATGGTTTGGTAATTGGATAGAATGGTTTTATAGACCAAAGTTGGAGGATTATTATGAATAAGAGAGAGAATGTCCACGCTGGTGTAATCTGGGGATGGTGTTGTTGTGGTGGTTTGTTGCGTTTATGTGGCTGTTAGTTGATGCCGTGGCCGAGGAGGATAAACAGATGTGGCCCAAGCTTAAACAACCGTGGTATTTTAGCAAACCGTATGGTGTAGCGGCAGATGGCAGCGGCAATGTCTACGTAGCTGATACGGATAACCACCGCATTGAGAAATTTACCCCCGATGGTAGGTTTGTCGCTGCATGGGGCAGTAAGGGCAGTGAGGAAGGACAGTTTGAGAGGCCTCGTGGCATAGCGGTGGATTCTAACGATAACGTCTACGTCCTTGACTGGGGTAATGTCCGCCTACAGAAGTTTACCTCCGACGGTAATTTCATCGCTACATGGGACCGCTACGTCAACTGGGGAGAACAGTTTAAGTCTCCTGATGTGAGCTGGTAGCGAAAACGTTTATGTTGCTCATACGAATTAGCGTTAAACGCCGATGGCTTCTCCAATACCGTGGTGGTCATCATAAAACAGTAGAAATAAAAGATAAGGAGGGGTATTATGTCTGAGAGAGAGTGTTCTCGCCGGTGTAAGTTGGGGATAGTGTTATGTGTGGGGGTTGTTGCCTTTATATGGCTCATGGGTAACGCCGTGGCGGATGAGAGGCGTCTCCAGGAGTGGACCAAGTCTGAACAACCAGATTATCTTTCTTCCCCTCGCAGCATAGTGGTAGATGGCAGTGGTAACATATACATCGCTAGTGCCTTTGATAATCGTATCCTGAGATTCAACTCCAAGGGCAAGTTCATCGCTAAATGGGGCGGTGAGGGTAGGGGGGAAGGACATTTTGAAATACCCTCTGCCATAGCGGCAGATAGTAGAGGTAACATCTACATCGCTGATACAGGTAACAACCGTATCCAGAAATTTACCGCCGATGGGAAGTTCATCACTAAATGGGTCATTAGCAGGGACGACGACTGGCATATGGAGGGCTTCCCTTGTGGCATAGCGGTAGATGGCAGAGGTAATGTCTATGTCGCTGATGCTGAGACTCACCGCCTCCAGAAGTTTAGCTCCAAGGGCAAGTTCATTGCCACATGGGGCGATTACAACAGTGGTGAGGACTACAATGATGACAGCAGCGATTGTGATGATGACAACGATGGTGACAACGGTGATTGCGACGATGATGACAGGGATGATTAAATGGTAAACCTATGACTGTCTACGTCCAGCCAGACGTTGTCGTTTGCACTCAAAGAGGAAGACACCGGCGGCCACAGATACATTAAGGGAGTCGATCTTGCCATAGAGTGGGATATTTACCAGGTGGTCGCAGTGCTCCCTGACGGTTCTTCTGAGGCCCTCGCCCTCGGAGCCAAAGACGAATGCCACCGGCTCTCTGAGGTCTACCTCCCAGAGGGACATGTCGGCGTGTGAATCTGCCCCGCATATCACGACGTTGTTGTCGGTGAGGGTTCTCATCGCGTGCTTGATGTTTGGCACGACGCACAGGGGGATGTACTGGCTTGCCCCCGATGAGGTCTTTACCACCGTGGGGGTTATACCAGCGCTGCGATGACTCTGAAAGACAACAGCATGTACGCCGGCTGCCTCGGCGCTGCGCAATATGGCCCCAACGTTGCCAGGATCGGTGATGCCATCGAGTATGACAAATAAAGCCGGCTCCTTCTGTGCTGATACGCGCAAGAGGATGTCATCGATATCCTCAGATTGTTGCCGTTGCTCGATTATGGCACACACACCCTGGTGTAACGCCGTACCAAATCTGCCAAAAAAACCCTTCTCGACCGTCTTTACGTGGCATCCGCCTAGACGCGCCAGCTCAACGATATCCCTGATTCTATCGGTCTTGTTGCCACCTAGTACAAATACGCTTATTGGTTTTGTCCCCGACCTCAGAGCCTCTGTCACGGGGTTTATGCCGTATATCCACCTACCGCCCATTGGTTAATAGCCTGGAAAGACCTTTATCTCCAGTTGTCTATTGTCCTTTAGGGCGCATCGAGCCCCAAGTACGCCACCATCAATGTAGTTCAGCTTAAACGCCCCAACGCCACTCTTGACAAGGCTCTTTGCATCGGCCGGGCAGCCGTGCTCACAACCCGCTACACCCCGTATCATCCGTGACAGGAGATAATCGAGATTCAACCCTTTTACATCAATCCCAATGGCATTGGCAAAGTCAGCTATGCTGTCGTTTGCCCCTACAACGTCAAACTCATAGGGATTCTTTACATCAAGCGCCATCGATTCCTTGTCAATGCTTACGTCTATTTCCATATTAATTTTAATTGCCTCCTGGTTCTATGAATATCCTAAATACTTATTATAACAAAAAACTATCTCCCTTTGCTTCAATAGTTCAACCATAAGAAAAGAAAAAGGGGGGCGGCTCCGCTTCTTTACCGCTCCTGGGCCCCCCTCGACCCTAATGCTGTTGACTTAAGCATACCGGACAGCTCCATAGTAAGTTGATCGGTGAGAAAATACTTGGTGCTTTTTTTGCCTATATCTCTGCTTTCAATAACTCTATGTATACCTGCAATAGAGTTCAGTCTGATGGTAGCAATTTTTACATGATAAAGTACTTTTGCTTCCCTTCCTGTTTCTATATCTTTATCAAAACCACATTGAATAATATCTTTCTTACTGTAAATATTTCTGTGATAAGTACCTGCCCTACCAGAAGAGAAGAAAGAAAGGGGCGGCTCCGCCCCCCTTTAGAACCCCCTGCAAGGGGACCAGTCCCCTTGACCCCATAATTCTTAATCCTGATGTCTCATTCTTAATCATATCATCACAGGATTTTTGACAGCACCGAAATATTTACAGTAAGGTAATTTTTGCATCAGTAAAGAAATAAGACAAGGTACTTACACACTTTTGAGCTAACCACATATGTGAAATAGAAGACAAATTAAATCCACTTCCCAGTATCAACGCTGTTGCTATTAACGTTAAATTATTAAATTGTATAGTGGTAAGAGCTGGTTTTAGAAATGCCAGACCACATTCCGGTATATATTGCCAGAATTGTCTACGGCAACACCCTCGGGAGAGCTAAACATGCCTTGTTGGCTGCCGTTGCCGCCAAAGGAATTTATGACGTTGCCGTCTGTGTCAAATATCTGTATGCGATTGTTGTTGGTATCGGATATGTAGACAGCGATGTCAAGGAAGCGCAAAAAAAAACAAAAAACGTCAATGCTCCGATCTCCACCATCACGGGGAGGACTACTCGGGCCAAAAACCATGATCCATTAATTGTTCAAGGGTATAGGGGCAGGTCTCAGGTAATTCCTTGGTGCTAATTCCTGTTTCAAATCCAAATCCTATCTTAGCTGCTATAAATCCCTTAGCTATAATGGTGTCTATATTATGTTTTAGGCTTGGGCTGTCTTCAAGTAAAAGTTCAATATCCGTTCTTTGATTATCTATTGTTACACTCCAACTTCCACAACGTAGTTCTGGTTGGTACTGCCATTTTAGCAGGTGCATTATTAGCACCTTTAATCGGCTAAATAGTTCTCTTTTGTTACTCCTGGCCATGTCCTCAAGCTCCTCTACTATATTTTCCAGGTCTATCTCTGTGAATCTGCCTTGCCGCAACAGGTCGGCATTATGAAACGCCCATTGATAAAAATCAACCTCATAGAGAGAGCGTGCTGTGATATTGTCCTTCAGCGTGTCGTTATGTGTTAAGGTATCCATAGATATAATCTCCATATACTGAGCTATGGTAACATTATCCACGAGATACTTGTCAAGGGGCCGGGGAGTTTTTTCACGCTTGTTATATAAAGGACAGTAGATGTAAAATAAACAGTGAATATGAAAACCAAGGTTAAAAAAAATGAGCATAAGGATTGAGCAAGATTGAGTGGTCGGGTAATTGAATTATTATTGTCCAGGTACTTACAAGACGCGACTAGTTGACCCATGTGGTTAGCTGATACCTCCATACGGCGACCTGTCTTTGCCACGATGCTTGTCCTCGCCCTTGTCCTGTGGGGGATCGTGAGCTATCCAGAGATTGGGGTAGACCTATTCCCGCAGGTGGACTTTCCCATTGTCAACATAACAACGAGGCTACCCGGTGCGAGTCCTGAGATCATGGACGTAGATGTCACGGACAAGATCGAGGAGGCCGTCAATACCATAAACGGCGTCAAGTCAATCACATCATCCAGTTATGACTCTACGGCGATCACAACTGTGGAGTTCGTCCTTGACAGAGACATAAACCTCGCCGTGGCAGACGTGCGCGAAAAGCTGTCGGTGGTCAGGGGGCAACTGCCCCAGGACGTAAAAGAACCCATAATCGAAAAGGTTGACCTCGATGCCAATCCAGTGATGTGGCTGGCCATCACCGGCCAGGAGCGTCCTGGAGCGTCAAAGAGCCGGGGGGCGCTGCCCCCTCCTGGAGCGGCTTTTATGCCAGGGGTGGCTCCCCCCTCGGTGCGAGAGCTCTCAACGTACACCAACGAGATATTAAAGGAACAGCTCCAGAAGATCAACGGGGTTGGGGCGTTACGGCTGGCCGGTCTGAGGCTGAGGCAGGTGCGGATATGGCTCGATGCCACCAAGATGAATGCCTACGCAATCACCTACGACGACGTGGTCAACGCCCTCAAACGTGGCAACGTCGAGATGCCCGGTGGGAGGATCGAGGGCAACTCCAAGGAATACTCGATAAAGGTAAAGGGTGAGTTTACGCATCCAAATCAGTTTAACGACCTTGTCCTGGTAACGGTCCCTGGCTTGGCCGGGCATAACGCCACCACGATTCGGCTCAGGGACGTTGGCAGGGTCGAGGACGGCATGGAGGAGAAACGCTCCATCGCCCGCTTCAATGGCCAACCATCAGTGGGTATAGCCATACAGAAGCAATCGGGGACAAACACCGTGGAGGTCGTTGACAGGGTCAAGAAGGAACTGGCAAATATTAAAAAGACCCTTCCCCCTGGTATGACCCTTGATATCAGCTTTGATCAATCCAAGTTTATAAAGGTCTCTATCAGAGAGGTGCAGCGTCACCTGTTGTATGGAGGGGTGTTTGCATCGCTGGCGGTGCTCTTGTTCCTGGGCAACCTGCGCTTGACACTGATAAGCGCCATTGCCATCCCGACCTCTATTATCTCCACGATTGCCATTATGAATTACTACAGGTTTACATTTAACAACATGACCATGTTGGCGCTGTCACTGTGTATTGGTATCCTCATAGATGACGCCATCATCGTGATAGAGAACATCTACCGACACGTGGAGGCCGGCGAGGACCCCGTTAAGGCGGCCCACACTGCCACCTCGGAGATCGGCATGGCCGTTGTGGCAACGACCTTTTCAATTACCGCTATATTTCTGCCCGTGGCCTTTATGAAGGGGCTTATTGGGAGGTTCTTCCTGCAGT
>JADFXD010000075.1 GCA_015233725.1 Nitrospirota bacterium
TTTGCAACAATTATTTTTCTGCTACCCCTCTACCATGCTTTTTAAAGAGGATACCCTCCTGTTTTGTTTGGTTTAGTCTTGCCTGTATTTTAAGATCAATGAGGGCGTTAGGGAAAGGGGGGAATGAATCCCCCCTTTTTGGTCTTTACCTTTGTAAGGTGATGAATCTTGGTTCAACGTAGACAGGGACGCCGACAGTTACCCCATCCTGCGGCTGAGATTGCTCCGTGGCTGGGGTGGATGGGTTGAGAACTGGACTAAGCTGTGATAATGGACAATCCGAATTTGTCGGGTACTCTTCGTTCATAAATATTGCGCCTGATCCATTCCACATATAAACGTTTCTGAAGTCATAAAAGGCCGGATATTCGTAAGAAGAACAAATAATTTTTTCATCCTCACAAATAGGGCTTTGTACAACATCAGTCTGTCTCTTTATGCCTGCGCCTTGAAATAGATATGTTTTGCTGAAATGTCTGAATCCATCTTCTATGGCTGTTGATGCTTCAGAATAACGAAGACTGTAGTTAAATTCATAATCCGAAAGGAAATACAGCACCCTTTTATGTTCTCCAGCATTAATCAAAGGAACACTAGCAATCTTCTCGGTAGAAGAAGCATTAATTGGGTTGTCAAGTGTTGAGTACCGCAGATAGAAGTTTTGCGCATTATGGGCATATACGTCCCAAAAGTTTGCTATACGGTTACCGTTTGAATCCACAGCGGCTAATGCCGCCTGGCTTCCGGCATCATACCAGTTGTTATTTAGACATATCTTGTCCATGCTGTTAAAAAAATCTGCCGGCGTTGGTTCGCTGATGTCCTTGTAGCCAAAGGCCACCTCGTCAGCCTTTGCACCAATCATCCCCTTGTATGCCAACTGAAGATATACGTCCGTTGCAAGGATCGGAATGGGTTTATTGCTTGGTAGGGTGTTGGGTAGATCAAACGTAAGCTCTACAGGGGTGCCTTTGGGAATGGTAACACCGCTCTTTGTTACAATTGCGTGAGATATCTCGTTTGAGACATCAACAGGACCTGTCACAAATGGGTCTGCCTGTGCGATTCTGTATGTTACATCAAGGGTTATATCTCCGCCACTCATATCCTCACCACTTAGCAGGATGTTCTTGGCCTTCAGGGTGACTTGTGTAAAATTCATGTTAGGGTAAGGGTATATGCTGCCATTATCCGGTACAAAGGCATACACTCCATCGTCGGGAAGGGTTATCTCGATTTGACTCTTGAAGAAGTAATCCATCAGGGCCGCCCCGTATGTAACGGCCAGGGGAACAAGCTTAGAGGCATACTCCTGATTGATATCATCGTCAAATCCAACGAGAGATAGCACATAGTTTGGATTGCCGCAAGTAGTTCCCGAATATCCGGAGGCTGACATCTTTGTCTTTACATGATTAGTCAATAGACCAAATGCTACAAGTTTATCAACTCTCTCACCAAAGATCTTGGATATATATATCTTCTGGTCAGTTTCACCTTTGTTGTTTATAACACTACCTATGGGCACTAAATCGTTACAGTTAGTGTCTTCTACCTTGGGACGTTTATCTGTCGCAAATACGGTGGTTCTGCTAAAGAAATTGGCTGCCGAGTACTCTGATAAACCAATATTGCTTCCGGCTGGAAGAAAGTTGTACGAGTAAGAATCACCATCCCATAACTGTCGAGGGGCATTTTGTATACTTGACGTAATGTTAATGTCAACATTATACGGGGCGCTGGAAGCGGAATAGTTTAACTTCTTCATTTGGCTTTTTGTATAACTCTCAAAAGGTTCATAGATTATGTGTATATCACTCCTCGTATGTGCTGGTACAGCCATATCCTGAACGAGATGCACAACATGGCCTAATGCAGTAAAAGCTTTCGTAAGTGCTTGTTCTCTTTGAACCTCATCAATAAGGGTCAGACCTTCATAGAAGTATTTCCTTGCATTTGCCCAAGACCAATCATTACGTCCATCGTTTGCCCAATCGTATGCAGAAACATATGAGTCACATGTTCCTCCATCGAAAGATTTGTTGATCAATGGGTTATAGAAGTGAGAACACACGTAAAACTTTGGAAACGCCAGCTTTACATCTTCATCGTAAGTTGCTAGTTGCACCAATGCAATAATAGGGACACCATTTACTGGCGATGCGATGTTTTTTAATCCTGTATATCCAGTAATGTAGTTGCTTAGTGTTACTTTATTCTGAAGCATAGATTTAGCAAGAATCTTTATATGAAGATGTGGATCAAATGCCATCAAAGTTCTTGTATATGTCAGTAAAATACTGAGCATAATAGCTACTGCCACAAACCATTTACTATTCATCATCTTTATCTCCTTTTTAGTGGGTAATTGGAGGGATTCCAGCAGGTCTCTCCTTGTAAATATTGATATATCGCTTTCCTTCCCTGTCTAGCTTTTCCAGGTACTCTTCCTCTTGTCTCTTTAACTCAAAAAACAGTGGTAGTTGTTCTTTAAATTCGGCTTTATTAGCAAAAGGAAAATAGTACAAATCCATAAGTGTAGCATCTCTTTCCCCAGGATTGGTGGCTTTGCCAAGCCTGATAACGTTGTAACTATGTTTATCAGTAAATTCATCACCTGTAAATGGGGAGTTTTTTAAGTCCAGGGGTGGATAACCGAGATACCCTGGCTTAAAGACTATAACCAATGGATGCCCAAACTCACCTCTAAAGAGAAAAGGACTTATACATATGACAGTAGGAAGCACGAACTCACCGTTTTTGTCGGTAACCGTCTCTTTGAAACATTCCTTACGGCCTCCAAAATATTCTAAACTCCAATTTCCTGCCACTACCGCTCCCTCTATTGGTTCCCCCGTCTCAAGCTCTACTACTTTGCCCTTATATGGCCCATCAATGGCTATGTTTGGTATGGGCACACAGGCCCCTGCCATAAGACAGGCAAAAGACACAGCAAGAGCTATTACTAATCGTTTCTTCATCTTAAAACCTGTCTATACGCATTACGCCATCGGTATCCCTCTCAAGGTAGATGTAGTAGGTAAGCTCAACCGATGAACCGTCAACAATCTGAGTCCGTCTGATCCTGTACATGGCCACACCGTTTGTTACATAAAGCAACCTTATCTCTTGCATTGAAGAAAATATCGCTGGTACACTATCGCCAAGGAACTGCAAAACGCTCCTGTATCTATCCCTGGTACGTGTGGATATGTACTGAAGCCCTCCCTCGATGTTACCAGAGGCAAGGGCTACCTTCATGCTGTCCCATTTCGCCCTTAGCATTGCGTCTGTTTCTGCCTCATCCAGAACGGTTATGACAATCCTTTCCGTGTAGGTATTACCAGCGCTGTCCGTAACCGTGATAGTCGGATAGTACACTCCAGGGTTTGTGTAGGTGTAGCTTACGCCGTCAAATTCCGTGGCTGTGTAATCGATACTACCGTCTCCTTCAAAGTCGATCGCGTAGCCAACACTGTTGGGTACTATTGTGTAAGCGTAGAAATTTGTGGTCAATGGGGCCAGACCGCTTGCTATGTTTGTACCCAAGATCACCGTCTGATCAGTTGTCGTCGTATTAACAGTAATCGAGCTGGTCTTACTGTTGCCTGATGTGTCGGTGATGGTTGCCGTTATGGTGTTAGCGCCGACAACCAGCATGACGTTATTGGCATACCACTGCCTGCCCGATACCTCTGCCGGTACGCCGTTTACGACGACCCCAACGTCGCCTGACTCCCATGAGAATGTCCCTTTTACAAGAGCCATCATCCTGTCCACCGTTGCGCCATCCGAGGGCTCGGTGATTGCTATCGACAATCCGGGGACTACGCTGGCTGAAGTGGCGGCTATAACATCCCCTGTAGTGAGTAAAAACGTTGAAAGAAAGGTCAATACAACAATTAGTGTCCTAAAACCTCTGTAAATAAACGATGTTAGCATAACACTTACCTCCTGTTTTGTTTGGTTTAGTCTTGTCTGTATTTTAAGATTAATGAGGGCGTTAGAGAAAGGGGGGAATGAATCCCCCCTTTTTGTGGTCTTTATCTTTGCAACGTGATGAATCTTGGTTCAACGTAGACAGGGACGCCGACAGTTACCCCATCCTGCGGCTGAGATTGCTCCGTGGCAGGGGTGGATGGGTTGAGAACTGGACTAAGCTGTGATATCGGACAATCATCTGTCGGGTACCCGTTGTTTGTTAATATTGCGCCTGATCCACCCCACATATCAACATTCCTGAATCTATAAAAGGCTGGATACATCTGGACATAGCAATTTCTAATATCTTGATCACAGTTATAGCCTGACATAAACTCAGTCTGTCTCTTTATGCCTGTGCCTTGAAATAGAAATACGTTGCTGGGATGTCTGAATGTGTCTCCTGTGGCCGTTGATGCTGCAGAATAACGAAGACTGTAGTTAAATTCATAATCCGAAAGGAAATACAGCACCCTTTTATGTTCTCCAGCATTAATCAAAGGAACACTAGCAATCTTCTCGGTAGAAGAAGCATTAATTGGGTTGTCAAGTGTTGAGTACCGCAGATAGAAGTTTTGCGCATTATGGGCATATACGTCCCAAAAGTTTGCTATACGGTTACCGTTTGAATCCACAGCGGCTAATGCCGCCTGGCTTCCGGCATCGTACCAGTTGCTATTGAGGCATATCTTGTCCATGTTGTTAAAAAAATCTGCCGGTGTTGGTTCGCTGATGTCCTTGTAGCCAAAGGCTACCTCGTCAGTCTTTGCGCCAATCACCCCTTTGTATGCTAGTTGAAGATATACGTCTGTCGCCAGGATCGGAATTGGGTTGCTGGTTAGATCAAACGTAAGCTCTACAGGGGGGGCCGGGTCCTTGGGAATGGTAACACCGCTCTTTGTTACAATTGCGTGAGATATTTCGTTTGAGACATCAACAGGACCTGTCACAAATGGGTCTTTCTGTGCGATTCTGTATGTTACAATAAGGGTTACATCTCCGCCACTCATATCCTCACCACTGAGCAGGATGTTCTTGGCCTTCAGGGTGATTTGTGTAAAGTTCATGTTAGGGTAAGGGTATAGGCTGCCATTATTCGGTACAGAGGCATACACGCCGCTGTCGGGAAGGCTTATCTCGATTTGATTCCTGAAGAAGTGATCCATAAGGGCTGCCGAATAACCAACGGCACGAGGAACAAGCGTAGCGGCATAATCCTCATGGATAGCGTCATCGAGGAGAAATACCAATTGATTACAGATCGCATCTCCGCTTAAACCTTTAGCTAGCCCTTTAAGTTTAATTGCGTTTTTAAGGATACTAAAGGCAGCCAGATTGTTAACCTGATCGCCAAAAGTTTTTGACACATATATTCGATAATCAATTCCACCTCTGCCGCCAGGAAGGTAGACTATAGATGCTGAAGTTGGATTCATTACCTTACTTGCGCAATCTGTATCGCCTATTAACCTTGGACGAGGTTGTCCTTTGAAAATTGTACCCTCGCTAAAGAAATTGGCCGCCGAATACTCTGCTAAACCAACGGTATTGCTTCCTACTGGAAGATATGTTGGCGTGTAAAAATCACCATCCCATAACTTTAGAGGGGCATCCGATATCTTTGAATCAAGACTGAGTCCTCTATATGGGACCTGATCATACACTAAGTCATCTATGTGGACGGATGTGTACCACTCAAAGAGTTCAAGAGGACCGTGTAGATCAAGCCTCGTATGAGCTGGTACAGCCACATCCTGAATGAGATGCACAACATGCCCTAGTGCTTCAAAGGCTTTATAAAAATAATTCGTTCTATCCATGTTACCGCTACTGGTGAGACCTTGATAGAAGTAAAGCCTTGCTTTTGACCATGAATACTGATTTGAGCTTTCGTTAGCTCTCGCATATGCGGAAGGGATCGAAATATTTGGAAATGTACTATTGGTCAAAGGATTATAGAAATGGCTATAGAGAAGATTATTAGGCGTCGTAAACAGCGCGTCCTCAGCGTCATTAGAATCCTTTATTAGTTTCAAAATCTCAACAGACCGAACTTTTACTTTGAAACCCTTTAATCCAGTATATCCCGTAATGTAGTTGCTTATTTCTGCTTTATTCTGCAAAATAGCTTTCTCAGTAATACGTTTATGGACTTTACCACTGAAAGCCATTAAGTTGTTATTATAGGTCAGTAAAATACTGACCATAACCATGCAGAACAAAATATGTTTAAACCACTTACTCTTCATTGTTGCCTCCTTTGTTTTTCTTAATTGGTTGTCGCTCTCTATGGGGAGTTACCATTGGCGGTACAATTACTGGTTCTCCCTTATAGCTTTCCTTCATGATTTGTTCCCATTCATTTCTAAGGTACTCATCTTCTTGCTTTGTTATCTTAGAGAGATTAGGTAACTTTCTCTCAAATATAACCTTATGAGGAAGCTTATAAGGTTCCTTCTCAAGTTCCTTATAAGCTTCCTCCCTATTTCTATTACCTAAAAACGAAAAAGAAGTTGCCTTATTCAGTGTCTGACTTCTTTCGCCAAGGGTCACGGCTTTGTCGAGCTTGATGACGTTATGTCGATGATCTTTGTCGAATTTAACACCCGTGTATAGGGATTTTTTCTCTTTAATCGGTGGATAACCGAGATAGCCAGGCTTAAAGATTACGACACGATGTTGGTCGATTCTACTCGAAGGTGGCACATAGACAGGAGCTATACAGTCTACAGCATGCAACTCAAACTCACCGTTTTTGTCCGTAAAGGTTTCTTTGTAGCAACTCTTAATACCTGTTCCATATTCAAGTATCCACTCTGCAGCTACCACAGCTCCTTCAATTGGTTCTCCTGTCTCAAGCTCCACAACACGACCTGTATATGGCCCATCAGCGCCAAAATAAGATATGGGCACACAAATATCTGCCATAATACAGACGAAAGACACTGCTATCGTTATCGATATTACTAATCGTCTATTCATCTTAAAACCTATTCACCCTTATTACGCCATCGGTATCCCTCTCAAAGTAGATGTAGTAGGCAATATCCACCGATGAACCATCGATGACCTCATACTGCGTGATCCTGTACTTGGCCACACCGTTTCTTACATAAATCAGGCTTATCTCTTGCATTGAAGAAAATATTACCGGCATCCTATCGCCAAGAAACTGTAAAGCGTTTCTATAATCGTCCCTCGATCCTGCACATATGTACTGAAGCCCTCCCTCGATGTCGCCGGCGACAAAGGCTGCCTTCATACTGTTCCATTTCCCCTTCAGCATCGCATCCGTTTCTGTCTCGTCCAGGACGGTTATGGCAATACTGTCCGTGTAGGTATTACCAGCGCTGTCCGTAAGCGTAATCGTTGGGTAGTACACTCCAGGGGTCGTATAGGTGTGGTTTACGCCTCGAAACTCCGTGGCTGTGTAGTCGATACTGCCGTCTCCTTCAAAGTCGATAGCGTAGCCGGTAACCCCGTTGGGTAAGTTTTTGAGAACATTGAAGCTTGTGGTCAACGGGGCCAGACCGTTTGATATGGTTGGCTCCAGTATCACAATATTGTCAGTAGTCGTCGTGTTGACGGTAATCGACGTGCTCTTGCTGTTGCCTGAGGCGTCGGTGATGGTTGCCGTTATGGTGTTAGCGCCGACAACCAGCATGACGTTATTGGCATACCACTGCCTGCCCGATACCTCTGCCGGTACGCCGTTTACGACGATACCAACGTCGCCCGACTCCCACGAGAACGTCCCCCGTACAAGCGTCATCCTCTTATCCACCGTTGCGCCGTCCGATGGCTCGGTGATGGCTATCGACAACCCGGGGACTACGCTGGCTGAAGCTGCGGCTATCACATCCCCTGTAGTGAGTAAGAACGTTGAAAGAAACATCAATACAACAATTAGCGTCCTAATGCCTCTGAAAAGAAACGATGCTACCATAACACTTACCTCCTGTCTTGTTTGGTTTAGTTTTGTTTGTATTTTAAGATTAATAATGGCGTTAGAGAAAGGGGGGAATGAATCCCCCCTTTTGGGTCGTTACCTTGACAGTGGGACGAATCTTGGTTCACCGTAGGCAGGAGTGCTGACGACTACCCCCTTCTGAGGCTGAGATTGCACCATGGCTGGTTTGGATGGGTTGGGGATTGGATTAAGCTGTGAGAATGGACAGTCATTTGTAGGATACCCGTTGTTTATAAGTATCGTGCCTGCTCCCCACCACATATTAGACCCTCTGAATTCATAAAAGCCAGGATTGCGCTGGAGATAGCACTTGTTAATCTCCTTGTCACAGCTATTGCTTGACACAAACTCCGTCTGTCTCTTTATAGCTGTACCTGTAAATATAGTTGGTCCGCTAGGGTGACGAAATTTATCATCAGTGGTTGTTTTTAGCTGAGAAAAAAGATCACTGTAATTAAATTCGTAATCAGTTAAGATGTACAGTGCTCTGTTGAATCCTCCGGCATTAATCCATGCAATACTGCTAAGATTTTCTGTAGAAGAGGCAGGAAGCGGATTGTTAATTGGTGAATACCGCAGGTAAACGTCTGTCACATTGTGGGTGTATACGTCCCATTCATTTGGAGAATCTGCTATATGGTTACCGTTTTTATCCACAATGGCTATTGCCTGTGCGCTTCCGGCATCGTACCAGTTGCTATTGAGACATGTCTTGTCCATGTTGTTAAAATGATCTACCGGTGTTGGTTCGCTGATGTCTTTGTAGCCAAAGGCCACTTCGTCAGAGTTTGTGCCAATATTCCCCCTGTACGCTATTTGAAGATATACGTCTGTTGCCAGGATCGGAATGGGGGTGTTGGTTAGATCAAACGTAAGCCCTACAGGGGTACCCTTGGGAATGGTAATACCGCTTTTTGTTGCAATTGCATGGTGTACCTCGTTTGAGACATCAACAGTACCCGTCACAAATGGGTCTGTGTTTGCGAGCCTGTATGTTACAGTAAGGGTTACATCTCCGCCACTCATATCCTCACCGCTGATCAGGATGTTCTTGGGCTTCAAGGTGATTTGTGTAAAGTTCATGTTATCGTAAGGGTATATGTTGCCATTATTCGGTACAGAGGCATACACACCACTGTCGGGAAGGCTTATCTCGATTTGACTCTTGAAGAAGTGATCCATAAGGGCTGCCGAATAACCAACTGCATGAGGAACAAGCGTAACGGCATAATCCTCATGGACAGCGTCATCGAGGAGAAATACCAATCTATTACATATCGCATTCCAGCTTAAACCTTTAGATTTCCCCCGAATTACAGTTGCGTTTTTAAGGAAACTGAAAGCAGCCAGCATGTCAACCCGATCGTCAGAAGTTTTTGATATATATATTCGACGATCATATCCAATTCCGCTAGGAACCATGATGACATATGGTTGAGCTGCACCCATTAGTATATCTGCACAATTTGTATCGCCTATTAACCCTGTAATACCTACTAACATTGGGTGAGGCTGTCCTTTGAAAATTGTACCATCGCTAACGAAATTTGCCGCCGAATACTCTGCTAAACCTACTGTATTGCTTCCTACCGGCAGATTTGTTTCATCGTAAAAACCACCATCCCATAACTGCAGAGGGGCATCCGATATCTTTGAAACAAGGCTGCTTCCTTCATATGGAGCCTGATTATACAATAAGTTATTTCTTTGTTTGGATGTGTAGCTCTCAAAGGGTTCAAAAGGACCGTGTAGATCAAGTCTCGTATGTGCTGGTACAGCCATATCCTGAAGGAGATGCACAACATGACCTAGTGCTTCAAAGGCGTTATAAAAATAATTCATTCTATCCATGTCACTGCTACTGGTGAGGCCTAGGTAGAAGTAAAGCCTTGCTTTTGACCATGAGTACTGATTTGAGCTGTCGTTAGCTCTCGCATATGCGGAAGGGGTCCAACTCCCTATCCCTGAAGTAAATGCAGCATTGGTCAAAGGATTATAGAAATGGCTATGAATAGGATCCCCAGGCACCCAGTCCTCAGCATTATTCGAGTCCTTTATTAGTTGCAAAATCTCCTTTCCTCTAACTTTGTCTTTGAAACCCTTTAATCCAGTATATCCCATAATGTAGTTGCTTATACTTTCTTTATTCTGCAAAATAGCTTCCTCATTAATGCGTTCATGAACCTTACCACTGAAAGCCATTAAGTTCTTAGTATAGGTCAGTAAAATACTGATCATAACCATGCAGAACAAAATATGTTTAAACCACTTACTCTTCATTGTTGCCTCCTTTGTTTTTCTTAATTGGTTGTCGCTCTATATGGGGAGTTACCATTGGTGGTTGTTTAGCTGGTTCCCCCTTATAGCTTTCCTTCATGATTTGTTCCCATTCTTTTCTAAGATACTCCTCTTCTTGCTTTGTTATCTTAAAGAGATTAGGTAACTCTCTCTCAAATATAACATCATGAGGTTCATCTTCATTCTTAGGTATGAATATGTATCTATCACCGAAAAACGAAAATGAAGTTGCCTCATGCAGTGTCTGACTTCTTTCGATATGAGTTACGGCTTTGCCTAGCGTGATGACGTTATATCGGTGAGCTATGTCGAAATTAACCCCTGTGTACAGGGATTTTTTCTCTTTAATCGGTGGATAACCGAGATATCCAGGCTTAAAGATTACGACATCATGCTGTACAAGTCTGCCCAAATATGGCACATAGGCAAGAGCAGTACAAATTACAGCAGGCAGCCTAAACTTCCCGTTTTTGTCCGTAATGGTTTCTGCGTAGCAACTATTAACACCTATTTGATACTCAATAGTCCACTCTATAGCCACTACAGCTCCTTCAATTGGTTTTCCCGTCTCAATCTCCACAATACGACCTGTATGTGAAGTGCTGAGTACATAGACCCCTAACATAATACAGATAACTGCTATCGCTATTACCAATCGTCTATTCATCTTAAAATCTGTATATCCGCATTACGCCATCGGTATCCCTCTCAAAGTAGATGTAGTAGGTAATCTCAACCGATGAACCCTCAATAACCTCATACTGCCTGATCCTGTACTTGGCCACACCATTTCTTACATAAATCAGGCTTATCTCTTGCATTGAAGAAAATGTTGCCGGTACCATATCGTCAAGGAACTGTAAAGCGTTTCTATAATCGTCCCTCGATCCTGCACATATGTACTGAAGCCCTCCCTCAATGTCGCCAGCGACAAAGGCTGCCTTCATGCTGTTCCATTTCGCCCTTAGCATTGCGTCGGTTTCTGCCTCATCCAGAACGGTTATGGCAATCCTGTCTGTATAGGTATTACCGGCGCTGTCCGTAAGCGTAATCGTTGGGTAGTACACGCCAGGGGTCGTATAGGTGTAACTTACGTCCTCAAACTCCGTGGCGGTATAGTCGATACTACCGTCTCCTTCAAAGTCGATAGAGTAACCTGTAACCTCGTTGGGCAGCTTTTCCAGAACATCGAAGCTTGTGGTCAACGGGGCCAGACCGCTTGCTATGGTTGGATCCAATACCACAATATTGTCAGTAGTCGTCGTGTTGACGGTAATCGACGTGCTCTTGCTGTTGCCTGAGGCGTCGGTGATGGTTGCCGTTATGGTGTTAGCGCCGACAACCAGCATGACGTTATTGGCATACCACTGCCTGCCCGATACCTCTGCCGGTACACCGTTTACGACGATCCCAACGTCGCCCGACTCCCACGAGAACGTCCCCCGTACAAGCGTCATCCTCTTGTCCACCGTTGCGCCGTCCGAGGGCTCGGTGATGGCTATCGACAGTCCAGGGACTACATTGAAGGTGTAAGGGGAGCTATCGCCTCCACCGGGGGCGGGGTTTGTCACCTTGACCGGATACTGCCCCGCCGTCTGGAGCAGCGACCCTGGCACCGTTGCCGTTATGGAGCTGGCCGTAATGGCCGTCTTTGAGACAACCGTCGTGCCAAAGTAGACATCCGAGGAGCTTACAAACCCACTCCCAGCTATCGTGATAACCACATCGCCGGAGCCGACGCCTGCCTTTGAGGGCGTTACACTGGTTATAGCGGGGACGGGGTTCTTCACCGTAAACAGCACCGTGTTGGAGTCGCCTCCACCGGGTGTGGGATTCTTGACCTTGACCGGATACTGCCCCGCCGTCTGAAGCATCGACCCTGGTACCGTTACCGTTATAGAGTTGGGCGTAATAGCCGTCTTTGAGACAACCGTCGTGCCAAAGTAGACGTCCGAGGAGCCGATAAAACCGCTGCCGGCTATCGTGATAACCACATCGCCAGTTCCGATGGCTGCCTCTGAGGGCGTTATACCGGTTATCACAGGAGCGGGGTTCTTCACCGTAAACGCAAACATGTTGGAGTCGCCTCCACCGGGTGCGGGATTCTTCACCTTGACCTGATACTGGCCCAATGTTTGAAGCACTGAGCCTGGCACCGTTGCCGTTATGGAGTTGGCCGTAATTGCCGTCTTTGAGACAACCGTCGTGCCAAAGTAGACATCCGAGGAGCTTATAAAACCACTCCCTGCTATCGTTACAACCACATCTCCGGAGCCGACGGCTGCCTCTGAGGGCGTCACACTGGTTATCGCAGGGGCTGGGTTTTTTACCGTAAACTGCACCGTGTTGGAGTCACCTCCACCGGGTGTGGGATTCGTCACCTTGACCTGATACTGCCCCAATGTTTGAAGCAGCGAGCTTGGCACCGTTGCCGTTATGGAGTTGTATGTGAGGGCCGTCTTTGAGACAACCGTGCCGCCAAAGTAGACATCCGAGGAGCTTACAAAACCGCTCCCGGCTATCGTTACAATCACATCGCCGGAACCGATGGCCGCCTCTGATGGTGTCACACTGGTTATTGCCGGGACGGGGTTCTTCACCGTAAATGCAAACGTGTTCGAGCCGCCTCCACCGGGTGCAGAGTTTACCGCGTAGACCGGGTACGTACCCGCCGTAGAGGTGTCCGACGACAGGAGATTCACCGTTACCTTCATGGCGCTTATGTAGGTTGTCTGCCGTAGGCTGCCGTTAAAATTCACAGACGTATCGCTGACTAAAAAGCTGCTTCCAAGCACCTCAAGCGTCATTGCTCCAGTGTTTGCGTTTGTCTCTATGGGCACGAGCGAGCTTATCTGCGGTACCGGATTCTCCACGCTGAAGGATACCGCGTTTGACTCCATCCCCTCAGTGCTGGCAACGGTTACCGAATGAGTCGCCGCCTTGGTGGTCAGTGTATCCGGCAGGGCTGCCGTCAGCGTCGTCTCCGATACAAATGTCGTTGACAGCGCAACGGCGTCCACCTTTACAACGCTGCCCTGTGCGAAATTGACCCCGGTTAGCTGCAACTGCACACCCGTGCTTGCAACCATCACCTTCTGCGGCGTTATGGCCGTGATCTCAGGGGCGTTGCCCTTGACAACCCGTATGCCATCCTTGTAGCTTACGAGGTAATATCCCGATGTGCGCGCTATCAGGTTGGTCTTGTTGCCGATGCTCAACCTCTCCTTGACCTGACCGGTGTCTGGGTTGATGTTTACGATGTAACCAGCGGTGTTGTCAGAGGCTATAAGGCTCCTGCCGTAGAGTTCTACGTCGTTTAGCTTTGTGTTAAGGGACGTGAGGCTCCTCTGCTGGAGGTTTGACAGGTCAAGGATCGATATGGCCCCCTTGCGCAGTCCGATTGCCGCCCTTGCGGTTGCCTCATCCACCGATGCGGTGGCTATCTCATCATCTGTGGTGAGCGTAAGCAGAGACCTTTTTCCGTTAACGTCCACCACCTGCAAGAAGTTGCTCTTGCCAGCTCCGTTGCCCTGCCCTGCGTCATTTGACTCGGTAACGAGCAGGATACCGCCACCTGCATAGTAGCTCATGGCCGATGGCCTTGCATCCAGCCCGATCTGCCCGATGATCCCCTGCGAGCCAAGCCCCAATAACGTCAGCCTGCGATCCGACTGAGAGGCAACAACAACCAGGTCCCTCTGTAGGTCAATCACCACACTCACAGGGTCATTGATCTTATCCACGACCGCATATCTATCCCACGTCTGCAGATGGATAAAGTGTATATCCCAGCTCTTGTCCTTGTCCTCTATCACGATGAGGGTATTTGAAGCATCATCAATGGCTATGTCGTTTACCATGTGTTGAAAGTCTATCTGCTTCAGTATTGCCCTCGTCCGCGGGTCAACGACGAAGACCGACTTACCGCATACGGCATACCCCCTCTGCCCAGACCCCTTAAGGATGTTTGCCTCACTGGCAAGCGGTATCAATCCCGCATCCTCAATCGCATACACTTGGCCGTTGAGTAAGAACGTTGAAAGAAATGTCAATACAACAACAAGCGTTCTAAATCCTCTGAAAAAAAACGATACTACCATAACACTTTCCTCCGTTTTGTTTGGGTTAATTGTTTAAGATCGAATACCTGACATACTACCTACAGCCATTTACCATAGCCCCACCTCCTTAAGATTGTATATGCTCAAAAACCTCATAAACGATCTTAATCATTCATTTCAGAAATATTCCAGAGAAGTTTTATTCACAGAATTGAGAAGAATACTTCACATATCGGGTGCATAAGAAAGTCATGGGTAGCTCCGTCAAAGAAAAAAAAAGGAGGGCGGCTCCGCCCCCTCCTTAGACCTCCCCCGCAAGGGGACCAGTCCCCTTGACCCCATAATAAATACTCTTACCCATGAAAAATTTATGCACCCCACATATCTTCTCTCTTACCTTTCTTTCTTTCCTTGTAGTATAATTGCTTATATCTTATCGATAATCAGGAGGTAGATTTGATGATAGTCACGGCAGTAACGGTTTACGTTAAGCCTGAGCATGTGGATGATTTTATAGCCGCGACGTGGGCCAATCACGAGGGGTCGATCAAGGAGCCTGGCAACATGAGATTTGATGTACTGCAGGGCATCAAAGACCCAACGCAGTTTCTCCTGTACGAGGCATATGAAAGCGATGAGGCAGCCGGTGAGCACAAAAACACTGCTCACTACAAGAAATGGCGCGATACCGTTGAACCCTGGATGGCAAGACCACGTCAAGGTGTGTCTCACCATGTGATCTCACCCCGGGAAAGGGGGATGTGGTGAACCTTACATTTAAGTTTGCCAGGACCCCGGATATATACTTTGGGGCTGGTTCTTTCGACAATATACCCAGGCTCGTCCGGGGATACGGCAAGGGCGTTGTTGTGCTAACCGGTGGAAGTTCCCTCATGACGTCGGGGAGGTTAGACGCCCTGATGTCCGCCCTTGATGCCCTTTCGATCAAGTGCCATCACGTGACAGTCAACACCGAGCCCTCGCCAGAGATGATCGATGAGACGGTCAAGACCTTCCGGGAGGCGGGCGTTGAGGTCGTCCTTGCGATAGGTGGTGGCAGCGTCCTGGATGCAGGCAAGGCCGTATCGGCGATGCTGCCCACGGGGGAGCCCGTGTTTGATTACCTTGAGGGGGTTGGAAGCGGTGCCGTCCACAGCGGTGTGAAGGTGCCCTTTATAGCGGTGCCAACCACGGCAGGGACGGGGAGTGAGGCAACCAAGAATGCCGTCATAAGCCGTGTTGGCGTGGATGGCTTCAAGAAGTCCCTCCGGCATGACAACTTTGTCCCGGACGTTGCTGTCGTTGACCCGGAGTTGACCCTCTCCTGTCCGTCTGGTGTCACTGCCGCCTGTGGGCTTGATGCCTTCACGCAGTTGCTGGAGTCGTACGTGTCAATAAAGGCCACTGTCGTCACTGACGGTCTGGCTCTGTGTGCGATTGCGTTGTTTATGAACAACCTGGTTCCCGCCTGCACGGTTGCCGCCGATGATGTCAGGGTGCGGTCGGCGTTGTCTTATGCCTCGTTGGTATCGGGCATAACCCTTGCCAATGCCGGTTTGGGGGTGGTGCATGGTTTGAGTTCGGTCATAAGCGCTCATTTTGATATCCCGCATGGTGTCATCTGTGGAACCCTCATCGGGGCGGCCACGAGGGTTAACATCCAGCGTCTGAGGGAAAACAATGATATCTCTGCGCTTAAAAAGTTCTCAGTAGTGGGCAGTCTTATGGTCGATGATGGCGGCAGCAACAGTAGGGAGGCGAACCTGGAGGTCTTGATCTCCAGGGTCGAAAAATGGGTATCGTCGTTGCACATGCCACGTCTGAGTCGCTATGGCGTGCAGGAACAGCACCTCGAGATGATAGCCTCCAAAACCTCAAACAAGGAAAGCCCCGTCAAGCTCCCCAAGTCCGACATAATCGACATCCTCAGGCAGCGGCTTTAAGACAAAAAAAAAGAAGGGGAGCGCCTGGCCGCTTCTTCGGCGCTCCAGGACGCTCCTGGCTCCCCTCAGACCTAATGCTTTGGATTGCAGGAATTTTGATCTCTTCGATTTCCACAATAGTTTCTTGAATCATGTCTAATTCACTGATAAGATCATCTATTGTCAATTTTTGATTTTTGGTTATTCCAGGATTAGTGTCTATCATTATGTTTGATAACTCGTCATCATGTCCATCTAAAAGATTCACTATCTTACGAATGACTTTATAGGCTAACATCGAAATGAAACATACCGCCTTTGTTGCTTCCTCCAATCGGCAATAGATAGGTCTGTTTTCAAGCAAAGTAGTCTTTATCGTGCGGAAAGACCATTCTACATATTTTAAATCTTTATACCTGTCATGTATTTGCTTGTCAGTTAGATTTTCAGATTCTATTATGTTAGATTTTATTACATAACAACCATCCAAATTACTCTCTTCTTTAATTTGACAATGTCATATTAGAGTAAAATCGGATATTTAGTGGATTAACAT
>JADFXD010000076.1 GCA_015233725.1 Nitrospirota bacterium
CGTTGTCCCTGCGTATGTGGCATAACTGTTTCATTGGCCTGTCCATTTCTTGAGTAAGATATCACATTCTGTTGCTGCCATACTTGCAATACATTGCAATGCGATGTCCTCACTCTTTTGGACCTGCGCTGTGGTACAGGATGCTATTGCTATTGTTGTCGCTATCGCTATCATGAGTGCTTTCATTTCTTCCCCTTCCTGCCCTTCCTTGCTGTGTTCAAGGCAATTGCGACAGCCTGACGCTGTGGGCGCCCAGCGTCTATTTCAGTCTTAATGTTTGCGCTTATCGTTTTTTGGCTCTTCCCTTTCTTTAATGGCATATTACCCTCCATATTTAGTCGATTGTTGATATTGCTGTTTTGCGGCCTCTTCCCGTTGCCTTTTGGCTATAGCCTTATCGAGGTTGATTTCATCCTCATCCGCTGCACTATGCCTGCGGTTGTAGTCAGCCACCTTGGCCTTGATGTTTGCCATCGTGACGTAGTCCCTGTCATCCATTGCTTGTAGGTAATCCTCAGTGTATCGCCTCTCCAGCTTTTCCGCCGTTGGGTAGGTACTGCTCTCCATGACGCCCGCTCCCTTGAGGATGCCATCAAAAATCTCTCTTTCGCCGTTTGACATTGCCCACAACTCCTGGAGGGGGATAGGGATAGCACCCCTGATTTGCTCCCCTGCAAAAGACGGTATCTGCTCGTACGTTATCGCCCCCGATGGTGTCCCCCGCTTGGTAAACTCACCGGCAAGCTCACCGCCCTTTGGTTCCCCTGCCTTATGCCCGTTGGCTGTGCGCATGTACACGCCTTTATCATCCATGCCTGTAAGCTCAGAGGCGGTTGTAAACGGCTGCCCCTTCCAGTCCATACCCTCTAACGCCTCAAACACCATTTTAAATAGTGCACTACCTTTGTGTTGGATGAAGGTCGTTGGGGTCAATGCTGCCTTAATCGGGTCTCTGTAATGACCGAGCAACTGGAAGTGCTTGCGGACATCCATGTCACTACCGCCGAATGCCCTGTATATGGGCGTGATGTCGGTATCAAGCCAGCGTAGTTTACCCTCTTTCCACGCCTCCTGTAGCCTCTCTTTTGCGTCCTTGTCATCAAACATACTAAGTATCAGGTTGCTTGCTATGACGCCACTAAGCCCCTTTGCGATAACGCCTGTCCACATATGCCGGTATAGGTCTGTCTCTGCCTGAGTGCCACGTCCCAATGCACCGAACATTAGCCGGATGTTGCTTTCTGTCCAATCGGGAGCCAGGGCAAGCAGCCTGAAGAAATGTTGCATGGTGGGGTTTCTGTGCATCCTCTGGAGGTTCAGTCCACCAAACTTGTCGTTCATGAGCCGCCCGACCATGCCTGCAACCTCGTCCGGCGGTAGTTCAGGGTGCTCCTGTATCGCCCGCTTGTATTCCATGATGCCGAGTTTCGCCTTGAGACCCGCTCCAAACTTCTCAAAGAGGAATTGCTCTTGATCACGTTTAAGTGTTTTAAGCCAATCTTTCCACTTTTGGGGGAAGTGAAACTTGTCAAGCGTCTTGTCTATGAGCGTGCTATCTGCGTCAAACAGGGATTCTTTGTACTCAAGGTTGTCGCCGAGGGTCATACCATTGCGCACAAGCCTCTCTATCTCCGGCGTCATGGCCTGGATGCTCTGTAAGCCCTCTTTGTAGGCTGACCGGACATTAAGAGGGTTCCAACCCGTACCTCGACTAAACATATACTCACGCATGAAAGCCTGGTGATGATACAGGGACGTAAGAAGTATCGTGCTCTTTACGGCCGCATTAAACTTGGTTATCTGGTCGATTATGGGGATGCCCTTGAGCTTGGATATGCCGAGCACCTTGTTGAGCATGTCTGCTATAGGTTTGGGGGCATACATAGGCAGACGCTGTATTACGTCGCCCTCTGGGGTTACGACAACCCCGTGTTTTGCGTAGGTGTCTTTTAGCACATCCGGCGTTATCACGCCCCCGCTATTCTTCATAACCGCCAGGTCCTCATTGGCCGCTGTGATGTTGCCCTGATAGAACCAGTCCTTGAAGTTGGGGTGCATGACAGGGACATAGCCAGGGAGCATGGCAGGGCTAAAGAGCTTCTGTCCAGGTGCGTAATCCATCTTGCGGCCAGCCTCAAGAAAGGTCTTGTCCTGCATGACGTTGGCCATCTCCTCCTTGAGCACCATAAGGTTGTTGGTGGCCCCCTCGATCTGAAGCTCGTAGGGCTTGCCGGTCTTGGGGTTGATGGTGGTCATGGCCTGCAGTAGCGTGTCAAACGTGCGCTGTTTGGCATGGCCGGTCGTAGTGTTAAATTTACCTGCCCCGACGTGGCCTTGATTGTTGCCTTCTGCGTCCACCTGCTTGTATGCCCTGTGCGCATAGTTGTCAAGGACATTGCTTATGACCCCAGCGTCTTTGGCCTCAAGCCCTGTAGCTTGATAGGATGCGTCTATTTGACGTGCAATACCCTGGAAGGTTGATTAATTCTGTATGCCCCTCATGAAGTCAACGGTAGCCCTTTGTTGCTCATTTAAGAGGGGGTACTTGGTTGTGAGGTCATCGGGGTAGCGTTTGGTATCAATGTACAGATGCAGCGCCTTGTCTATGAGCTGGGACTTAGCCCCAAAGGTTCTTTCACCGGCGATGGCTTGTATTTGACTCTGTAGGTCTCTGGCCTCATTGCGGGCTTCCAGGTGCCTCACGGCCTTTTCACCAAGCCACTTATCTTCGAGTTTGTCGTAGTCGGGGGAACCGGAGGTGTTAGGTTTGCCAAAGCCAAGCGCGTAGGAGTCGGCATTTGTGGGGGTGGCCGCGTATTGTTCTGGCGTCATCCTTGCCCTGCGCTCAACGTATCGGCTTTCCATCTCGCCAGGGTTTTGTTCGTATGCACTACGGCTCCCGCTCTCTGCTATCGTCGAGCCTCGCGGGAAACCCTCATAAACCTGAATTACATGTTGTGCCTCATGTAAGAGCGTTGTTCTAAGGCTGAATATCTGTCCATTTGTTGCCCTATATTCATGCTCGTTGAGTGTAGCAGCATTAGGGTCAACAACTTTACGCTCATTTAAGAACCTAAAAGCGTTCAGCGTGATGATAGGTTTGTTGGTCAATAAGGTTTTGCTTGCTAAACCAAATAGCGTAGGTCGCAAATCCTGGAATCGTACCTGGACACCCTTTAGCCACGGGTATTCTTGGTATAGCTCGTAATGCTCAAGTATGTCTCCAAGTGTAGTCTTTAGTATGGGCTCTCCTTGTATGCCTATAGTGGCGGCCTTAAACTGCGGTTGTTTCACAGTAGCATCCATGTTGGGTATCTCATAACGGGTAAACCCATCCTTCTCAAAGGTGCGGTCTTCTTTCTTAGCATTCTCGAAGCCTTTGGCCTTGTGACCGGCTATGCTGTAACTCTCCCCCGTGTAGGCGTCAATGGTCCTGCCTCCAAACTCCTGGTCAATCAACGTCTGTAGCTTCTCCCTGGCCTCGCTTGCCCCGAACCCTCGGACACTATTAACGGGCGTCCTGTCTTCAGGGCTTGAGAACTCAATGTCGAAGTCCTTGCCCGTGCCGATTGTGCGTAGAAGCTCCGACACCTGCTGGCTTGTAGGCGGCTCTGTGAATTCCGCATGTATTGTACCCGACGTAGCCCACACCCGTAGGGCCTGAGCCATATTCATGTAGTTTAGGACTTCATCATCCGGCACGCCCTTCATGTCATCGAAAAGAAAGCCTATATCGCTGTGGTAGCGAGTATTGAGTATCTTGCCGTTGGGTGTGATATACTTGTGGTCGCCTGGTTCTACCCAGGGAGACAGGCCAAGCTTGTGTATCGACTGGCGGATGAGGTCGGTATCGGGGCGGTCAAGGAACTCCAGGTCGTCCTCGGATAGCGGCAGGCGGTTCTCTTTGGGGACGGAGAGGGAGTAAGAGGCGTTATCTTCCCCCCCCTGTCCCCCCTGCCCCTTGACAGGCTCGCCGGTGCGTGGTACAATAGAATCAGTAGGGGGCACGTCCTGGACGTTAAGAGTTGGGGTGTCCTGAGAAGGCGCCACGTTACTCCCCCCCTCACTTTTTATATACATGGTCGTAGTAGCTATGTTGTGTTTCCTCGTTCTAACTTCTTCAATGTAGTATGTATAGCCATTAATCTTTTTCTCATAGATAATAGCGTCTAATCCTCTTTTTGTTTTGCCTAACGAAATTTTGGTAGGCGACTCGACTATTTCCGGTATCTTTTGTATATCTTCCTTTGTGACAACACGCTGTCCTCGTGCCGCTTCCCTCTTGGGGTCTGAGTGTTCTATCAATATGTGCTTGATATGGTTACTATCAATCGTCCGTTCATACCCCGTGAGGTCTATGCCCGTGGCGGCCTTAACGGCCTGTACGTTGCCACCGCTGACCTTGCCAAGACTGATACGGAAGAACTTGCCGAGATCTAACGGCCTACGGTTCTTCCTGTCCTCGACTACCTTGTCGTACAGGTCGCCGATGCGATCTGACTTGGCCTTAAGGCTGTAGCTATCACCCCAGTCGTACTTCTCCTCTGGTTCTCTGCCCTCGGAGTGTGCGTAGTCGTCTTTAATCCCCTGCTTAATCCACTTGTCCACAACCCGTTGCTGTACGTCTGGAAGTGATTGTCCTGCTTCGAGCTTGTCAAGTATTCTCATGGCTCCAGTCTTGTCTACACCAGATTGCTTAAACCAAGATGGGAAGGTTGACGATGCGCCTGTAACTGTGTGGTCTTCATCATCCCATTGGTGTATTCTGCTGCCTGCTTGTGCGGTCTCTAAAAAGGACTTGGCAAAGGCTATCTCTTCAGGTGACAGCATTTGTGGCTGTTCAGGCGTAGCATTCCCCTCTGGCGTTGTGCGGGTAAAGAGAGGGTTGTCTACTCTGCGGATGTTGCCTCGGATGATAGCGTCTATCTGCGTAGGCGTCAGGCCTGCTATATCATCATCGGTATAGCCTCTATACTTAAGGCGCTGTTTCGTGTCTGGATGCAACTTAGCGGGTGTTGTTGGTGTCTCTGCTGCTGTCCGTGGTTGTGATTCTTTGCCTTGTGTCCATAGCCGTGGGGTTATTGCTGGTGCTACTTCCAACTGTTGGCGTTTCTCTTCCTCTGGCAACTGGTCATAGAGCCACAACCTTGTCTTATCCCATTGCGACAAGACATCGCCTCTTTCACGTGCCGCCACAAGGTCAAGGATATCGTTAGGCGCCTTTGGCATAAATGCTGGTTGTGGGTTTACGGTATCTGGTCTGTTGCGGTCTTGACCAAGAACATAACCTTGCCCTTTAGCTACACCTGTGCGCTGTTGTTGCTCTAAGGCTTCTTGCTCCGCTTGCTTGGCCTGCTGGTATTCATCTATGTTTTGTTGACGAGCTTTGGTCGCATTGGTCATATCTATGTCAAACTGTGACTGCTTGCGTCTTTCCTCATCCGCAGCATTCATTGTCTCACGCCATTTCTGGTTAGCCGTCTCCCTTTCGGCTTCTTCTTGAGCTTCCCTTTCTTCCGCTGCCTTCTGTACTCTAAGGCTCTCCCCAAATGCTGAATCCTGGTCTATGTTGGCGTTGATAACATCCGCCATTGTGCGCATAGTCTGTGCGTAAGTACCGTTATCCCTAAAGCCGAGGATAGCCCTGCCGGTGTTCACAATGCGTTGAAATAACCCTTTGCCTCTCTGGCTCTTTCTCAACAGTGCACTTATATGAGGGTCGCCTACGGCATGTGCGACAAACTCATTGTTATCCGATAACGAGTATAGGAGCTTCTCTTTATCCTGATCGATGCCATAGTCTCTAAGCCTGTCTACCTTATCTTCTGGTGATAGCCGTTGGTCTCCCAAGTCTGCGATAACCGCTTTGTCTGCGTCCGTTAATGCCCCGTTCTTGTAGAGGGTGTCAATTGACTGTTGCCTGAGACTGTCCAGCCTGGCACTAAAATCCTTGTTGCCGTCTATTGTGGCCTTTGTCAAGGCGTGTGTATACTCATGTGCAATAATAAACGCTTGTTCTGCGGGCTTGAGCTTTGCCATTTCCACGGGGTTGATAGTCATAACCTTCTTTTCTGCGTTGTACTTGGCCTGTAATCCCTCGCCCATTTTGGGGTCTATCTCAAAGGCGGTGGTCTTGGTGTACGCTGCAAGGTTCGGGTCGCTCATGAAGCCCGTTAGGTTGTCTCCTATGGCTCCCCTGTCTGGTGCGGCATTAATGTCTCTCATCGAATTTTGTAAGACATCGTTCTTTTTTGCGTTGTACTTGGCTTGTAATCCCTTGCTCATGTTTGCTCTGTATATCCATACTGGAGCTCGTCGCTCTGAAATCCAGAGCTTGCAGTGGTCAGATATACAGGGCGACGGCGTTGTGTTTGGCAAAACAAAGACGTACAAGAGCAGGAAGGTACCTATATCTGAAGGATTAAGGAATATTATTTTAGAACATGGACGTGGTGTTGGAAAGATTTTCAACCTCACGCCTGATCGGATCAGTCATGCCATGAAAACGTATCTCAAAAAAGCAGGGATGGGTAGCTTCCGGCTTCATGATTTAAGACACACATTTGCGTCATTGCTTGTGCAAACAGGGGTAGGCCTGCGAACAGTACAGGAATTGTTGGGTCATACGTCGTATTCAACAACCCTCATATATGCTCATCTCAGTCAACAACATTTGCAAAATGCTATCGCCAAGATTCAATACTGAAATGCAAGAATGCGCCCAATTTGCACCCACCTTATTTGAAGAGCCGCATAAATACAACATACGACACCGTACTCTTAATCCGTTGGTTGAAGGTTCAAATCCTTCGTGGCGCACCAACAAGCTCAAACAGAGCAGTTTTAACGAGGTGATAAGGTTCCTCAACGAGATTGAGCGGCACTACCTGGCTGATATGGAGGATATAAGTTGACGGAGAGGGGGGAAGCGTCCTCTCTATTCTTTAATGGGAGAATAACCGTATGAACGCTGCTATCGCGGCTGATTGGACAACCAACATAGCGGCTACCCACTTGATAGTGTCTGTCTTGGAGCGTTCAATTTCCATTTTCATTTCCATGCATAGTTTTTCTATTTCGGCTTGTAATTTCTCTATGTCGGCCTTTGTAGCCAAAGAGGATTCGACAACGTCCTTTATGACCTCAGCGATTTCCTTGGCCGCTTGCTTATCGAGATTAGCTCTTTTTAATCGCTCGTATATCTTTAGCGTGTCTATATTTGTATCCATAGTCTTATGATAGCACAGGCACGGGGGATAGATCAACTAAATGAGAGCGTGCGGGTCGCCTGGCATGTGGCGACCCCGCATTGTCTTTCAGAGGAGGTTAGGCGGTGTTACGAGGATTTCATGAGGGCTTAAGGTAGTCTCATCTCACAAGTCCCAAGAGCTTATACAATAAATCAAGCGCCCTGGAGTTAGTTAAGATAATAACAAATATGAGGATGAGAAAGTATAACAGCATCTTAGATTCCAGTTTTGTTTGAAGCAACGCCATGTCTGCCCTAAGTAAAGCCAGGTCTGTTTTTGTAGCGAATCGCTTTTCCATCTCCGTCAAAAGCTCGTCTTTGGTCGTTGCCCACTTATAATCGGCTATATCCGACATTGTCGTTTCAACTGCCTTAACTACCCGCTTGGCGCCTTCACGTCCCAAGCTTTTCTCTAATGCCTCATATACTTCTAATGGCAATGTTACTGTCATAGTTTTATGATAGCACAGGCACGGGGATAAATCAACAGTTGTGGCGTTTTTTTGCAACAGAAGAAGCATACAATATCCATGTGAACTTGCAACTAGTTTCAAGTATGTGACTATGCAGAGGCAGGCAATGACAGTGAACAATCGGTAGCGCCACAACACTATAGGCGCTGGACAAAATTTATCAGGTTTAAGGTATAATTAAAGTGAAAATAATAACACTATATATTAGATAGCGAGTAGAATAAGAAAGATTAGGAGGAAAGGTCACTATGGCTGATGAATTTAGTAACTATAAGGATGAGGTTGAGCTGCTAAGGAGTCGGATAATGGAGATGGAGCAGCGCAAGCAGGCAGATGAAAAGACTGTCCGGGATGAAAGACCTGTAGCGGCGGAGACAACTGCCTACGTGGTAAGAGACACGGCAGCTCAGGAGACACCGATCTCCCCGCCTCAACAGAGGGTAGTAGCGCCCGATCTGTCAAGGCCCGCCTCAACAGAGGCAGAGAACCCCAGGGGGCCAGTAGGGCTTGACCTTGGCACCAGCAACATCGTCATGGCTCAGAACAAGGGAGGTGACCTTCACATAGCCAAGCAGTTAAACGCGTTCTTCCCTGTCGTACAATCCAGGTTTACAAAAAAGATATTGACACAGAACAATGTATTGTTTTTTGAAAAGGACAAGCTGTACTACATCCTTGGATACTCTGCGGAGAGCTTTGCGAACATGTTTAACGAAAACACCCGCAGGCCGATGGAGAAGGGACTTTTAAGCTCAAAGGAAGACGATGGCATAACGATCATCCAGGAGATAATAAACACGCTCGTTAAGAAACCAAAGAACTTTGGCGAATATCTATGTTTCAGCATCCCAGGGGTTCCCGTGGATAACCCTATGTTTGTGGCGGGATATGAGTCGATCATAAAGATGTACCTTGGCAGTCTTGGTTATACGCCCATATCTATTAACGAGGCGCTGGCCATTGTCATGGAAGAGCTTATAGATGATAACTTTACAGGGCTTGGGATAAGCATGGGCGGGGGTATGTGCAACGTGTGTCTGTCATACCTGTCGGTGCCGGTAATTACCTTCAGCATCCAGAGGGGCGGTGATTACATAGATGAGATGGTCAGCCGCGAAATAGGCGAGTCGGCAACCAAGATAAAGGTGACAAAGGAAGAGACCCTTGACCTCTCAGTCCTCCCCAGAAACAGGATGGAGACCGCCCTGCACGTCTATTACATGGACCTCATCAACACGCTGGTTGAAAGCCTCAGGCGCGTGATCTCCTCCTCCGACAACATCCCCAGGATATCAGCCCGGATACCCATAGTCCTAAGCGGCGGAACCGTCATGCCCAAGGGGTTTAAGGAGAGGTTTGACGAAGGCCTCAGAAGGATCAACATGCCCATAGATATATCCGAGGTAAGGATAGCCAAAGACCCCCTCAATACCACCGCAAAGGGGGCATTAAAGATGGCCATGACCGTGGAGACGTAGCCCTGCAATGGCTGAAGACGTCTGTATATTCTCTGCCAACGCCATCAGGGCAAAGGTGATACTTCATGCCTTGCAACAGGGGGGGATATCTGCCGTCTTATCCGCTAACAGGCCTATGAATTACAGGCTTTCTATCTATGGCAGCGATGGCAACGATAGCTTTAGGCCCACGATCTTGCCCAGGGTTGTAATAATCGACGCCTACAGCTATACACATGCCGAGCTAAAGGCCTTTAAGCAGGCCGCCTCAGACGTATTTGCCAATATGCACGTGATCATCCTCAAGACCCCCTACGACAATAGAGATATTGATGTGCAATGCGCAAGTATCGACCTCTGCGACCCCATCCCCATTGACCCGGACCTAATCGTTTCAAAGGTAAAAGCACTTATGGATTTACGAGATACAGGTCAGTCACAACCTCCCAAAGAGGACGACACGCTCTTGGATAACCTGCGTGGGTTTCTCAACCTAAAGTGATAACTCATATTACGCAGAGAAACAATAAAGGGTGCAGTAGTTAAAATAATTGTTCATGAACATACACTGGAACAATGTTATTATGGGGTCAAGGGCACTGGTGCCCTTGCGGGGGAGGTCAAGGAGGGGGCGGAGCCGCCCTCCTTGTAGATGGATAAGCAGGTCATAGCCATAGTTGGTCCCAAGGGGGGGGTTGGCAAGAGTACGATATCGGCGAACCTGGCCGCCGCCCTGGCAATGCTCAACAAGAAGGTCATAGCGGTGGACCTTGACCTTGGCGGGGCCAACCTGCATACCTTTTTCGGTATCAAGGACACTGTATCCCTGGACGACTTCATACTAAAGAAGGCGCCAAGTCTGTCGTCGATACTTATTGACACCGGTATCAAGAATCTAAAGGTCGTATGCGGGGTATCGAACATCCCTGGCGTAAGCAATATGTCCGAGCATCAGGAGATGAGGCTGGTCAGGGAGGTCCTGAGGCTCAATGCCGAGATCGTACTGCTTGACCTTGCGGCTGGTTCATCCAACAGCGTGGTGGATTTCCTGTTTTTTGCCAACAAGGGGCTCCTCGTAACGACGCCGGAGGTCAACTCGTTGATAAAGATATACAGCTTTATAAAGACGTCCATGTACAAGAAGCTCCTGTTTTACTTCAAGGCAAAAGGGACATCCGACCTTGTCAAATTAATCGAGGACGCGATGGACTTTGAAAATCACCCTCAAATAGCAAACATCGACGACCTCTTTAGTCAAGCCAGGGCTATAAACGCAGGAGTCACAGAGTCAGCACGGGCGTTTATCGCAAACTACAACCCGCTTCTGGTGCTAAACAGGGTTCACAATCCCCAAGAGGCCACCACCGTTGGTAACGCCATAAAGGGTATAGCGCGCAAGTTCCTCAACATCAACTGCGACGTCCTCATGTCCATATCGGAAGACAGCGAAATAAGAAAATCGCTTGCACACTCCACCCCCCTGGTGACCTACAACGCAGCCTCCGCCTTCTCCAGAGAGATCAAACAACTCGCCCTCAAACTCTGCACCGGATAAAAAAAAGGGGGGCGGCTCCGCTTCTTTGTCGCTCCAGGCACGCTCCTGGCCCCCTCGACCCACCCTGCAAGGGGAGGGGTGAGGCACCCCGGCCACGAAGAAGTCCCCTTGACCCCTTACTGCGGTTACTTTAGGCGTCGATTTGACACACTTGCATCTAAGCGTGCAATTATACTATAATAAACTAAAGGCTTGTACAAATAACTCAGGCTGTCCTGGTTTTAGGGTTAGGACCAGGTTGAGCAGAAAACTTATATTGAGGTAAGATATTCTAACAATAGCGGACAAACTAAAGACTATCGTCAACGCCCTGGAGGACAAGAAGGCCGATGACATTTCAATCCTTAAGCTGCAATCACTGACGGCCATAGCAGACTATTTCGTGATCTGCACCGGTACAAATTCCCCCCAGATAAGGGCTATCGCAGACAACGTGGAGAGACGCTTAAGAGACTCCGGCGTCAAACCATTAGGCATTGAAGGGATCAGACACACTCAATGGGTATTGATGGACTACAACGACGTGATGGTACACATCTTTACAGAGGAGATGAGGGATTACTATAATATAGAACGACTCTGGATAGATGCCCCATCTCTGACAAGCGAAGAACTAATGGCCTCCTGACAATTATATCTCCACATAGCTTTTAACGCCGAGACGTGGGGGCAATTGACCTATGCACTAAACATATGATATAGTGGATAGAGACACAAATTCGCGTTGATGGGAGGTAAGGCAATGAAGGACTTTGTACGTGGGCAAAAATCGAGGCTCTCTGACATAACGGCATCGCAGCGTGTAGTCGTTGGTCTAATTTGTAGTTGCAACATCAACATTGTCTTTGACGTTAGTTGCTTTGGACTGGATGACCACGATAAACTCTCAGACGATAGATACCTCATCTTCTACAACCAAAAGGCCTCGCCGTGTGGATCAATATCATCCATTGGCCAGGGGGGGGACTACATTGAGAGATTCAGCATAGACCTCAGCAAGATACCACCGTTTATAAAAAAGCTGGTCTTTGTCCTTACAATAGATGGTAGCGCTACGATGTCGCAGATATCGGGGGGCAGACTCAGCATCCTGGATTCCGACAACGAGGTGGCAAGGTTTCAGTTCTCGGGGGCGGACTTTGCCTCTGAAAAGGCGCTTATCGCCGGTGAGCTTTACCTCAAGGACGTCTGGCGCTTTGCCGCTGTGGGACAGGGATTTAACGGTGGACTGAGCGCGCTGTTAACCCACTTTGGCGCCACGGAGACAACCGCGCCACCTCAACCCCAAACCGAGAATATCACCCGCTCAGGCTCAGAGTCAAAGCGGGTCTCGTTAGAGAAAAAGATCAGCGAAAAGGCCCCTCAGCTCGTATCGCTCGTTAAGAGCGCCAGGGTGTCTCTGCAGAAGCACAACCTCACCAACCATACGGCAAAGGTTGCCCTCTGCCTCGATATCTCCGGCTCCATGAGCGCCCTGTACAATTCGGGCAAGATGCAGACCCTCGCCGAGAGGGTACTGGCCCTCGGCTGCAACTTCGACGACGACGGCTCCATTGACATGTTTCTCTTTGGCGCTGCGGCACACTCAGTTGGTGAGTTTGGTATAGAAAATTTTAACGGCTTTATCAGTCAATTGATAAAGAAATACCCCCTGGAAGGCAGCACGTACTATGGCAAGGTAATGAGGGTTATCAGGGACTTCTATTTCCCCGATGGCAAGAGTGAAAAACGCTCATCGCCCGTTATAGCAAAAATGCCAGTTTACGTGATGTTTGTAACCGATGGGGCCACCTTTGACAAGGATGTAACAGAAAACCAACTCAGATGGTCATCCTATGAACCGATCTTCTGGCAGTTTATGGCTATCGGCAAATCAAAAAAAGACGCAACCAAAAAAGGTATTAAGGGATGGTTTCAAAATACCAGTGGCAGCGACTTTGCTTTCCTGGAAAACCTCGATACCCTCGGAGGACGTTACGTGGATAACGCCAACTTCTTCAGCGTAGAAGACCCCCAACATATCAGCGACAACGAACTGTATGACCTCCTGATGACTGAGTATCCAGCATGGCTCAAACTTGCAAGAGAGAAAAAGCTGCTTTTTTGAAGATTACAATATGGAATTAAAAGATTACGCATAATCAACCCACAGATCAAGCCTGTATAAGATGGGGTCAAGGGGACTGGTCTCCTTGCGGGGGAGGTCTGAGGAGGGGGCGGAGCTGCCCTCCTTCTCTCTCTTTTTCCCTTCTTCTCAGGGTTGGACTGTAAGATAAGGAGAAGTATATGCCTGAGTTTCAAGTAGTGGGGAATGTGGACCCCTTTTTGTTGATAACGCTCAAGCAGGGGGAGCGCATCTATGCCGAGTCTGACGCGATGGTCACAATGGATGCCGTTTTAGAGCTGAAGGGTAAGATGTCTGGTGGTTTTCTCAGCTCTCTGGCGAGGAGGTTTACCACGGGTGAGTCTTTTTTCCAGGAATCGTTGGAGGCCAACCACGGTGAGGGGCAAGCACTATTTTCCCCAACCCTGCCAGGGGATATAGAAATCCTCGACGTCGGATTAAATCAGTACCGCTTAAATGACGGCGCCTTTGTAGCCGCCTCAGACGGTGTGCAGATCAACGTTAAGTCACAGGGGGTTGGCCAGGCGTTGTTTGGTGGAACGGGTGGGTTTTTTATCATGGAGACATCCGGTCAGGGAAGGCTCGCGGTCTCGGGTTTTGGGACGATGTTCGGGCTGGACGTCAAGGCCGGCTCAGACGTGATCGTGGATAATTTTCACGTCGTTGCCTGGGACAGGAACCTCAACTACAACATATCCATTTCCACGTCCAAGGGAGGTTTCCTGAGCAACCTTATGGGCAGCGTGACCACCGGCGAGGGGGTCGTCAATCGCTTCAGCGGCAATGGAAAGGTCTATGTGTGCTCACGCAATCGCAACGGATTCCTGAGCTGGATTGCCTCAAGTATGCCAGGTGCTGCCAAGAAGGGTAATAGCTCCGGTGTTAATATTAGCAGAGACATGCTTTAGGAGGTATAATATGGCTGTTAGTCTTTCAAAGGGACAGAAGATATCGTTAGAAAAAGAGGCAGGCGGCAAGCTCACAAAGGTGACAATGGGGCTTGGGTGGGACGTCAGGAAGTCAGCGGGATTTTTAGGGTTTGGGCAAAAAACCAAGCAGATCGACCTTGATGCCTCCTGCGTGCTCTTTGACGAGCGTGGTGAACAGGTTGACGTGGTGTGGTTTAAACAACTAAAGAGCAAGGATGGCAGCATCATACACACCGGAGATAATCGCACGGGCGCTGGCGAGGGTGATGACGAACAGATAATCGTTGACCTTACGGCAGTGCCCTCCAACGTCAAGGCGTTGATGTTTGTTGTCAACAGCTTTACAGGGCAGAGCTTTAAGGAGATAGAAAACGCCTTCTGCCGCATCGTGGACCAACAAAACGGCAAGGAGATAGCGCGGTTCAACCTCAGCTCACAGGGGACTCACACGGCGCAGGTTATGGCAAAGGTCTACCGTCATGACGGTCAGTGGAAGATGCACGCCATTGGCGAAAACGCAAGTGGACGCACGTTTCAGGATTTGATGCCCGTTATGCGTCAATCACTTTGATTGGACGTTGAGACAGGATGTACAATAATGTTTGTGCATTAATAAGAAAGATAAAAAAACTAAGGAGGTCTAACAATGGCGATTAATCTCTCAAAGGGTGGTAATGTATCATTAACAAAGAGCGCTCCGGGGCTAAAGAAGATGTTTGTAGGACTTGGATGGGATGCTCGTGTAACTGACGGGCCGGCCTTTGACCTGGACGCCAGCGTCTATTTGCTTGGCGCCAGTGGTAAGGTGCGCAGCGACAGTGACTTCATCTTCTTCAACAATCTTAAGTCGCCCGAGGGCGCAGTAGAGCACATGGGTGATAACCTTACCGGCTCTGCCGCGGGTGATGATGAGGTGATAAAGGTAGACCTGGACAAGATACCTGCCGATTTAGTCAAATTGGTCTTTGGCGTGACTATCTACGATGCCGATAAACGCAAGCAGAATTTCGGGATGGTACGTGGCGCATTTATTCGTATCGTAAACCAGGACGACAATAAGGAGATCGCCCGTTATGACCTCTCCGAGGACTATAGCACGGAGACGGCCATGTTGTTTGGCGAACTCTACAAAATCAACAACGAGTGGAAGTTCAAGGCCATCGGCGAAGGCTTCTCCGGAGGACACGCGGCTATGGCAAAAAACTACGGCGTCAACGTCGGGTAATTAAAAAAAGAGAAGAAAAGAAAGAAGGGGGGATGCCTTGCCTGCCCCGTCAAAATCGCTCTTAACGTGTTTTCCACCTGGTGGCGGAGTAGGCGTAGGTTTCGGTGTCGGAGTGGACGTTGGTGGTGGGAGTAGGAGTGGGGATCGTTGGAGTAGGGGTGGGGGTTGGATAAGTTCGAGCTAACCCCTCCACCCCTATCATACCCTATCCACAGTAAATACCCATTAACAATACTCGAAAACCTATCACTTAAATGCTAACACTACCTATCATGATGCCTCAAGCGCTCTAATTCATGCTCAATTTCACGCTCACGCATACGTTCACGTTCAATATTATGTCTCAGCATATCCAATTCATTCTCAAGTTTACTTATGCGCTCTTGCCTGCCATCATGATGATCTGTCTCGTGGACAGTACCCACAGGAGTATCAATTGTTATATCTAAGGCATCAGCTGAATGTGCAGTAAATGTTAAACTCATCAGACCTATTGCCAAACCACCAAGTGCTGACTTTACTTTTGTCATCTTCGTTCTTTCTGTTTGCATGTTTTCTCCTTTTATTTGATTATACGTTTTCTATACTAACTTGACAATATCGTATTTCGTAGGCTACCACATACGTAAGTATCGTTTCAAGTTTTTTTCAAACGACTTTCTGTATTGACACGCAGCCCTAATATGGATAGTGTAGGGGGTGAATGGGTAATATGAATTCGTACTATTGTACCCCTGTCACCGAAGTATGCTTTAGTCGGATGAATAAAGAAAACGATAAACATTTCCAGCTAAAAATGCGCCTGCAATAGGAGCAACCCAAAAAAGCCATAGTTGAGAAATCGCCCAATCTCCTGCAAATAAGGCAACAGCAGTGCTTCGTGCTGGATTAACAGATGTGTTAGTCACAGGGATACTAATTAAATGAATTAAAGTTAATCCAAGTCCAATAGCAATTGGAGCAAATCCTTGACTTGCTCGTTTATCTGTTGCACCTAAGATAATTATTAAAAACATGAACGTCATAACAATTTCAGTTATTAGAGCCGCAATTAGACCATAGCCACCAGGGGAATGTGCACCATAACCATTTGATGCGAAACCACCAATTTCAAACCCTGCTTTTCCAGTAGCAATAAGATACAAAACGGTTGCTCCAACAATACCACCTGCTACTTGTGCAATAATATAGGGTACTACTTCATTTGCAGAAAATCTTCCGCCCGACCATAGACCTATAGAAACAGCTGGGTTCAAATGACAACCTGATATATGCCCTATAGCAAAAGCCATTGTTAATACAGTAAGTCCAAAAGCCAATGAAACACCTACAAAACCTATTCCAAGATTTTGGAATGCTGCCGCAAGTACTGCGCTACCACACCCACCTAATACTAACCAAAATGTACCTATAAACTCAGCAACTAACTTTTTTGCTAATGTCATCACGCTTCCCTCCTAATCTTTACTATAATTTGCACTTTTTAGACATAAAATACATCTAATATTAAAAGTAACATAAAAAATAAGATATTGTCAATGATCGACTAAGGGGCTGTCATGAAATAACTGTTACAACTTGCATTTTTTTGTTATACTGAAATGACACGAGTTTTTTCGGGCATGATAATTGATATTGTGCTCACAT
>JADFXD010000008.1 GCA_015233725.1 Nitrospirota bacterium
CGCCTTCGTCAAATGAGCGTTTTACATGCTCCAACGAAACATCCATATCATCGGGATGCGTAATGCGCTGGAAGTCCATCTCAAGCATTTCCTCAGCCGTGTAGCCAAGCATCTCACACAGGCTGCGGTTGACCTTCCGCCATTGGCCATCCACCCCTACGATGGCCATGCCGCTAGCAGCCAGCTCAAATAGCTCCTCTGCCGTCGCTTCCATACTCCTTATAATATCAGTTTCACCTCATTTTTTAAAAGAAGAAGAAAAAAAGAAAAGAAAAAGAAAGAAGGGAGGACGCCTGGCCGCCCCTCCCTAAGAGGCACCCTGCAAGGGGAGGGGTGAGGCACGATATTGTCGCAGCGGGTCGCACCCGCTTCTTTGACGCTCCAGGTCGCACCTGGCCCGGCCACGAAGAAGTCTCCTTGACCCCATTATAGCAATCGTAGGGAGCGGCACTGATCCATTATATCTTGTTCACAGTGGGGTGATTGTAAGTACCTTTAGAGCGTTGTATCCGATTAAAAGCGATTAAAAAGGCAACGATTACCGTATAGACCAATGGGATGCGGATGTCCTTCTTCACGAGCCACATGTAGTGTATTATGCCACAAATCGGCACAACGTAGGTTAGTCTATGCACCTTCTTCCACCGTTGATAGCCGATCTTCTTCATCACGACCTTTAAAGAGGTAATGGCCACTGCCCCAAGGAGCACGTAACCTATAAGACCAACGATTATACGTCTGTGCTGTGAGATGTCTTCAAGGATGGCGTTAAAATCGAAAAACTGGTCAAGTGCCACATAAGACAAAATGTGCAGCGACACGTGATAAAAGGCGAAAAACCCGGCTGCACTATGGAGTATATTTGCCCACATGCTGTTAGAGACTCTCTTAAAGGCCCTCAATGCCAACGCCAGAACGACAAGCCTTAATGTCCAGTCTCCTGTGGTGTGGATTACCTTCGTAACAGGATCGGCGCCAAGGCCCGCGATTGTGGCGCGCCACAGGAGCCATACCGTGGGGAGAAATCCGGCACATACAACGATGGCCTTAAATATCTTAACCTTCTTTCTTACTCCTGTGCTGACTTCAGAACTTACAGTCATTTTAAAAGTTTTTCCTCATGTCCATGCCGCTATAAAGGTGCCCAACCTGCTCGACGTAACCGTTAAACATCAACGTATCCCGCCTGAGGAACTCACCGATGCGACGCTCCCTCTTCTGGCTCCACCTGGGATGGTCCACCTGGGGGTTGACGTTTGCATAAAAGCCATACTCACTTGGGGCGGCCTTCATCCAGGCAGATATGGGCATGGCCTCTATGAGCCTTATGCGTACTATGGACTTTATACTCTTAAACCCGTATTTCCAGGGGACTACAAGCCTGACAGGGGCGCCGTCCTGATTTGGAAGCACTTCCCCATACATGCCCACGGAGAGTATCGTCAACGGGTGCACTGCCTCGTCAATCCTGAGACCCTCGACGTAAGGCCAGTCCAGGACGTGTCTCTGTTGCCCCGGCATCTGGGCAGGTCTGTAGACCGTAGTGAACTCAACGTATTTAGCGCTGCCCTGAGGTTGAGAGAGTTTTAAAAGATCAGACAGTGGAAAACCTATCCACGGTATAACCATCGACCAGCCCTCAACGCACCGAAGCCTGTATATGCGCTCTTGAAGCGGAAAGAGCCTCAGCAAGTCTTCCACTGCATAGACCTTTGGCTTGTTCACGAGCCCCTCCACTGATATGTTCCAGGAGCCGGTCTGGAAGTCTTTGCTGAGGTCTGCGACATCTTCCTTGTCGGTAGAGAACTCGTAGAAGTTATTGTAGTGGGTTGCGGCTTGCAGGGTCGTAGGTTTTTCGTTTTGGGCGTAATCGAGCTTCCTGACGGTTTTAAGGGTACTGGTTGTGGTATCCCTCTCAGGGTGGGAACCGAAAAGGCCCCACCCCATCATCCCCAAGGCCATCATAAACCTTCGCCGATCCAGGTACAGTTGCCTGTCAGTTATCTCGGAACCCTTGATCTCATTGCCGAGGTCTATTGACCCCTTAGAAGCCTTCTTTATCAGTATCACGCACCACCTACCCTTAAGAAGAGGGGAAGAAGGGGAAGAAAGGGGCGGCTCCGCCCCCCTTTAGAACCCCCTGCAAGGGGACCAGTCCCCTTGACCCCATGATTCTTAATCCTGACTTATAAATTTATGTCTGATGTTTATAGTGTATCATGGTTATTAGGAAAGATGCAACGACCCTATTAAAAATTGACAATACGCCTCAAACAGTATTAACATAATTAAGACCAAAGTTAAGGATGGATACTATGTCAATACCGGTGAAGATAACATCAAAGGGGCAGGTAACGATCCCAAAAAAGATAAGGGATATACTAAAGACCGATTTTTCCCTTTCATCCTTGCTGTATTAAGAAAAGGGAGGATTTTACGTGATGCAGAGATTGTTTTACAGGTTAATGGTGGTGACTATTGTCCTGATGTGTCAAACGTTGTTGTATGCACAACAAGGGGCGAACTTTGGTTTTTGGGGGTATGATATCTCCCGGAGTCAAACTGAGCTGACGCCACAGCGGAGAGAGGAGATCAAGGCGGAGATACAACAAAACGTTACGCGCTTGAAGGCGCAGGGCAAGCTCACGGCCTATGAGCCAAGGGCCGCCGTGTTGTTCTCCCTGCCCCTTAAGGCCTCAAGCACGTTGAAAGACTACGGTTTTTATGGGATATCGGCCTTTGTCGATCACGATCCGACTTACCCTAACCACCTTCTTGACTATAATTGCGGCACAAGAACCTACGATCTGTCCTCGGGGGCTAACCATCAGGGGACAGATATTTTTCCCTGGCCCTTTGGCTGGAAAAAAATGGACAACAATGAGGTAGTTGCCGTGGCTGCCGCTGCCGGCACGATCGTCAATAAGGAGGATGGTAACTACGACAGAAACTGCGCAATGGGGGACGCTAACTGGAACGCGGTCTATGTCCGTCACAGCGACGGCTCAACCGCTTGGTATGGTCATTTCAAGAAGGGCTCCCTCACCACCAAGGTTGTTGGGGATACCGTTGAGGAGGGCGAGTTCCTTGGCGTGGTTGGTAGCTCTGGCGGTTCCACGGGGCCTCATCTGCACTTTGAACTGTACGACTCCGCCAGTAAACTCAACGACCCGTTCTCTGGAAACTGTAACAAGATGAATTCCTTTTCGTGGTGGAAGTCTCAACGACCCTACTATGATCCCTCCGTGCTCAAGCTCATGACAAGCGCCGTACAATACACCGAAACCGAATGTCCAATCACAGAAACCACCAATGAAAAGACCTCTTTCCAAGCCGGAGATACCGTATATTTTTATATCTTCTATAGAGACCTGCTCCAGTCTATGGAGAGCACTTACACGATCTATAGGCCAGATGGCACCGTGTTTAAATCCTGGATGTATAAGTATGACAAGACACAATATTACTCAGTTGCCTACTGGTACTGGTACTACACCTTGCCAACTGATGCCCCCGCTGGGAAGTGGAGATTTCAGATGATCGATAACGGTCAGACCTACGAGCAGGCCTTTAACGTTGGCACGGTGGCTGGGGTTAATCTCACGGTGACAAAGACCGGATCGGGCTCTGGTACTGTCGCCAGCTCGCCCTCTGGGATCGACTGTAGGTTGACGTGTACCGCGTCATTTTCCTCGGGCGCCTCCGTGACCCTAACGGCAACGGCAGACACCGGTTCGACGATAAAGGCCTGGACAGGCTGCGATTCAACCCCTACCGCCAACCAGTGTGTGGTTGCGATGACCGCAGATAAGGGCATCACCGTGGAGTTTACCGCCAGCGCTGGCAAGAAGGTCAAAAACGACTTTGACGGCGATGGTCATAGCGACGTGTTGTGGCGTAATACAAAGACCGGCGACGTCTATATATGGCTGATGGATGGGACAGGGACGAAGATAAAAAGTGCCAACCTTGTCATCAACGCAGTACCGGCGGATTGGGATATCAAGGCGACAGAGGACTTTGACGGCGATGGCAAGACCGACCTACTCTGGCAGAACAACACCACGGGCGACGTTGTCATCTGGTTTATGGATGGCTCAAAGATAGCGAGCAGTGGTTATGTGGCCAGAGCAGTCCCGAGCAACTGGCGGATTCAAGCTACCGCAGACTACAATGGCGACGGCAAGACCGACCTACTCTGGCAGGACACCATCACAGGCGATGTCTATGTACAGCTCATTGATGGCCTGAAGATATCTGGCGGAGATTTTGTAACACGCGGTCTACCAGGCGATTGGCAGACTAAATAAGGTGTAATGGGGTCAAGGGGGCCAGGAGCGTCCTGGAGCGGTAAAGGAGCTCCGCTGCCCCCCTTTTTTTTTATCTTAGTCCGAGGACATCCTGCATGTCGTACAATCCCGCTGGTTTGTCCTGGAGCCAGAGGGCTGCCCTGAGTGCGCCGGCGGCGAAGGTGTCCCTGCTGGATGCCTTGTGGGTGAACTCTATTCGCTCACCGATGGCGCCAAAGATCACGGTGTGTTCGCCAACTATGTCACCGGCCCTGATGGTCTGGATACCGATCTTGTCCCTCGTTCGCTCACCTGTCATCCCTTGTCGGGCGTACACTGCCACCTCACCGAGGTCCCTGCCAATGGATTGCGCTATGACGCTGGCCATCTTGAGGGCGGTACCGCTGGGGGCATCCTTCTTAAGCCTGTGGTGTGCCTCTATGATCTCTATGTCGTAGTCATCGGCCAGGATCGGCGCTACGTCGCTTAAGACCTTCAACAATAAATTTACCCCCACCGACATGTTTGGTGAAAAGACAACAGGGATACTGCCACTGAGCCCTCTTATCTGTTGTACCTGGTCATCGTTCAACCCGGTGGTGCCAATAACGATGGCTTTCTTCGCCGCAACACACGCCCTTACATGCTCTAACGTCGGCTCCGGTGAGGTAAAGTCGATCACCACCTCCGCCCGAGCTATGGTATCCCCGATGTCGTCCGATATCATCACCCCCGTCCTGGGTACCCCAGCCACCTCGCCAAAGTCCCTGCCAACCGCTCCGTGACCTCCCCTCTCAAGGGCGCCAACCAACTCTATCTGCTGGTGCTGCATGGCCAATGCCCCGATCCGCTGCCCCATCTTCCCAGCTGCTCCAACCACCACTACCTTAAGCATAATACCTCATACCTCCGTTTTTTTAAGAAAAAAAAAGGGAAAGAAAGGGGCGGCGGAGCTTCTTTGTCGCTCCAGGTCGCACCTGGCCCCCTTTAGACCCCCCTGCAAGGGGACCAGTCCCCTTGACCCCATAAATTCTCATACTGATGTTACATCCAATTACTTAATTATCCTCTGGTTCTTTATCATCGTCTTCATTAGCTATGGGTTTTCCTGGTATCCTGTATGTCCCATCAGCCCACGAGGCCAGGTCCAGGAGTTTGCATCGTTTTGAGCAAAATGGTCTATATGGGTTATCCTCCCATTTTTCATGTTTGCCACATATGGGGCATTTCACGTCCATATATTAATATTGTACTTCTTCAGTGTTTTTTTTCAAGTGCTCTACGACAAATATACAAAACATACCGTTTATGCAGCCAGTCACTGTACCTAAGAACAGGATCAACGGCGTAAGGGTCATGATAGAGTGGATGTTTCGGATAAACAGGGCATAGGCGACGACAAGCTGTCCGAGGTTATGAAAGAATGCCCCTATCAGGCTCAGTCCAAGGGGGCTAAAGGCCTTTGGCGCCACCATATACACCAGCCCCATAGACAACACACTGAGTACCCCCCCCGACAGGCTCAAGATAAACGCTGGCCCCAAAAACGTCCCTATCACAAAGGAACCCACCGTAACCCGTATGAGCGTTACCATCAAGGCCGCCCTGAATCCATACAAGAGCATCGCTACGAGGGTTATTATGTTGGCAAACCCAAACCTCAGCCACGGCACCGGCGTTGGGATCAGGCGTTCAAAGCCATGCAACGCCAGGGCATAGGCGGCAAGCAGCGCTATCCTGTACTTATCCTGTGGTTGCATCCACCTCCTGTTGTCTGTGCAAGAAAAACAAGCACCTATCCTGAAATTAATCTACCAACATTTCTTTAAGCACTCTTTTGACCCTCTGTATTATGTCATCTTCAATGATGCCAATCTTTCTTATCAGTCTTTTCTTATCAACAGTGCGAATCTGATCGAGCACAATCCAACTTGTCTTATCCTGAAAAAGTATCTTAATCCTTGTGGGATACCTGTGTGATTGTGTTGTCAATGGTACTACGATCACAGTACTGAGATAGTCATTCATCTCCTCTGGTGAAATGACAATACAAGGCCTGGTCTTTTGAATCTCATGTCCTACAGTCGGGTCTAAATTTATAAGGTACACATCATACTGCATACAATACATTACCAGTTATAGGTTTCGATATCTAAAGAATCATCTATGAGTAAGGAGTCCTCACCTCTTTCAGCCATTAATTTAAAGGCCTTGTCCCAGTTTTTCCTTGGTTTTTCCTTTACCGGTTTAACAATAAGTTTATTGCCATTTACTTCAAGCTCTACCTCATCATCAAAACCACACTGCTTCATAACAGTTTCAGGTATCCTTATTCCCCTGGAATTGCCTATGGGTACAATGCTCACTCTCATAATGTAATTATAACGTTATCACATTTCGCTGTCAATCTTAAGTTCAAGCCATCGCATAATGGGGTCAAGGGGACTGGTCCCCTTGCAGGGGGGTTCAAAGGGGGGGCGGCCAGGCGCTCCCCTTCTTTCCCTTGGCGCTATCCTGTTGTTGCATCCACGTCCTGTTGCCTGTGCAGACTATCGTGGACTGATATCACGACCCTGTTGGGCAGGCATATGATGGCGCCCCTGTCTATCCACCCCTGCCTCACGCAGAGCTTGTTGGGGCAATCGGCCTGTTTGACCCGCACCCTGGAACCCTTTATCTCCACGGTCATCGACCCGATGTTGAGTTCCCTGTCCGTATTGAGGGATAGCCTGTAAACGACCTTGTTATCGACCTCGATGGTGACCTCGGCCCCCTTGGGCATCACCACCGAGACAAAGACAGTCGCAGCGGCGGTGACAAGCATCAGGACACACAGTAAGACCAGATCGGCAGCCGTGGCCTGCCTAATGACCCGTTGTAGATTCAAACCCTTGTAGAAAGACATCAGGAGTAACAATCTCTATACCACGAAAATATTTCAGGCTAACCAAGTGATTGTCACCAGATATTATAAAATCCGCACTCCCCTCAATAGCGCATTCAATGTACTTGTTGTCTGTAGGATCGTCCTTGATTACGTCCACCTCGACAAGCCCCTTCGTCATATAAGACAAATCTTTCCAAATCTTGACAGATTCCTTAATTTCTTCAGGTGAATGTGTATGGCGTCTTTGAAGATGGGGATAGAGCAAAACCCTTTCTATCTCATCTAAAATAGCCCGTGAAAGCGCAAGCTGGATTTTCTTTTCCTTCGCCAATCGAATAATTCGAGCTGGTTTACTATTAGGGTATAAAACAGCGCTGACAAAGACATTGGCATCCAGGACGACTCTTATCACGTATTCGTATAAATTTCTTTGGATTCAGCAGCTTTTAAGTTGGCTTTCTCTTTCATCTCCTCTAATTCTTCTTTTTTTACGGCCTCCACCGCCATCTGTATCTCTTTCTCCAATACCTCTGGGTCAACATCCTTAGTTGCCTCGCTCGCCTTTTCCATGAATTTGTGAAGCCTCTCCCACGCTCTTTCCTTGATGGTCTGCATCTGCTCGTATTCCTTAATCGGTACGATCGCTACTAACGCCATCCCTCCTTGTTCGATAATGTAAGTATCTGAAGCAGTAGAGACTTCATCCATAATCTGCACGATATCTTGACTGGCCTTCATTGCCGAAATGATTTTAAGCATATTCATCACTCCCTTATGTGTTGAGATTGATACACTTCTAGTATAGTTAGCGCTGTCATATTAGTCAAGCGTGAATCAGCGCCTTTTTCTAAAGTCAGCTGATGTGCCTAATGACCCGTCGTAGATTCAAACGAGTCCTTGAGGTTGTCGCTTATGTACGTGGTGGTATCACTGTATATCACGTAGACCTTGAGGTTCAACCTGCGCACAAGGGCCATGCCCTTGTCCCTTCCCATCACAAAGATGGCAGTGTCCAGGCCATCAGCGAGCTGTCCCTCTTGGTTAACGACGGTAACGCCCTGAAAATCCCTCGCCGGATAACCCGTTGATGGCTCCAGCAGGTGATGATAACGCACACCATTTTCTATGAAGAAGCGTTCATAGTCACCCGCGGTCGATACGGCCTCCCCCTTGAGGGTCAAGACCCCGGCAAGCCCTTCCTGCTCCCCAGATTGCTCTCCATTGGGCTCCCCCCGTGGAGCCTTGATCCCAATGCGCCAGCCAGAGCCATCGGGTCTCGTTCCAAAGGTCTTGATATCCCCAGCCATAGCGGCAATGCCACCTGTCATCCCTCTTGCCCTCAACACCTCCACAACCCTGTCGGCCACATAACCCTTGGCAATGGCGCCAAGGTCGATGCCCATCCCCTTGCGCTTCAACATCACAGAGCGAGCGGCATCATCAAGGACAATGTCACGATAGTCAACCAACGCCAGGCGCTTCTTTATCTCTTCGTCGGGGGGTTTGACCTTCTTTTGAAAGTCCCAGAGCCTCGACAATGGAGCTATCGTTGGGTCAAATGCCCCATCCGAAATGCCCGCAATCTCAACCGCCTTCTTTATCAACCGATAGGTGTCCTCCGAGACCTTTACCGGCTTGACACCAGCATCGCTGCTGATACGAGAGACCTCGCTGTTAGGCAAAAACATGCTCAATAACCCCTCCAGGTACGTGACCTCATCAAAGCCAGCCTCAATGGCCCCCTCCGCCTTGCGTTCCGACTCCGAAACCACCGTGAGCGTTATGACGGTATCCATCGCTATCCGTGATTTCTTGTAGACCTTCGCCCTATGATCGCCACCAAGAAACACATACAGCAAGATTATAGCAGCAACCACAAACAGAGAGCCTACGTAAGCAACCACACGAGTCTTGTTTAGCATCGATATAATTTAAGATGGCTTGAGAATCTACGGCGCCTCAAGCTGGATGTGCCCCTTGTGCGTGATGATACTCATCGAACCACTCCTGTTTGATATAGGCATTGACCTCTGGTTTTTCTGTGAGCTTCTTGTATAGTTCAAGCTTGTCGTTTACGAACTCCATAAGGAGATCATTAATCACCTTATCGGATATGAACCTCTTGTTTTCCTTAGTATTGTTGCCATCCATGACATCCTTCAACTCCTGATTTTCCTGATGCTTCTGGTGTATCTTCTCAACATCAATCTTGTCTTCTTCTGTTATGTTAATACCATAGGTGTCATTGAGTTTCCTGATGATATTAGAGAGAAGGTCTTTTTCACCTTCTTTTCTTGGAGGGACATCTGTCCCTGGAGGTTTAACCTCTCCATCCGTCTTGTCTAAGGCAATCTTGCCCTTGAAGGTCTGCTGTATCCTGAAGGAGTCCAGGTCTACGGCATCCCGTATTTCATAGGGTATCTTGCTGTCCCTGGGGGGAAGCTTTCTGCTTAAGCTCCTGGTAAATACATAGAGCTTTTCAAGGTCAACATCCGTAAAGGTAATCAGTTGCGATAGGAAGCCGTAAAGCCGGAAGTAGCTCTTGAGCCTGCCCCTGAAGTCCTCCCTTACATTTTCTTGTCGATGCCTCCAGCTCTCTATAATCTTGTCAAGTGTTGGCTGAAGAAGCTCCCTGGGAACCTTCTCATTGAAGAATATCGCTGCGAACTCATCCACATCAGCCTTTGTGTAGAGGTCGAACTGTTCAAGCTCGGTCTTTATGTCATAGAGCTTATTTGGGTCTGTCTCCCCTTCAAGCAAGGTGGTCTGATAATAGGGCTGGAAGGACGTTAAAATATCCTCTGGGTTATTGACAAAATCTAACACGGTGGTCTCGGATTTTCCCCTCATAGTCCGGTTTAACCTGCTTAAGGCCTGAACGGCATGAACGCCTTCAAGCTTCTTATCGACGTACATGGTGTGCAGCATTGGTTCGTCAAATCCGGTCTGGAACTTCTCAGCTACGATCAATATCCTGTAATCAGGGGTCTTAAGGGCATCAGGGATGCTCACTTTTTGGGGAAGCTGATTCAAGCCTGTCTCTGTAAATTCAGCAGCGCTGTCGGGGTCTTTCACCGTCCCCGAAAACGCCACAAGGGGCTTGAATTTAAGACCACGGTCTTCCATCTGCCTCTTAAACTCAAGGTAGTATCTCACGGCATGGAGTCTTGAACGGGTTACCACCATTGCCCTGCCTCTTCTCTGTATGGCATCCACCGTATGTTGGAGGAAGTGGTCAAGCATAAGGGCGGTCTTTTTCTCTAAGGCGTGGGGTTGAAGGTCAACGTAGCTTGTAAGGAGCTGAACTGCCTTTTTCTTTTCGTATTCCTTATCCCCCTCGTATTTCTTCTTGAGCTTGAAGTATCTCTCGAAGGTCGTATAGTTCTCAAGCACATCGAGGATGAACCCTTCCTCTATTGCTTGCCTCATGCAATAGACATGGTGAGCCTCAAAGCCACCATCGGGGGTCTTCTTGCCAAATAGCTCAAGGGTCTTATTCTTAGGGGTAGCGGTAAAGGCAAAGTATGAGATATTGGGCTGCTTACCCCGTGCATTGATCTCTTTTATGATTGTCTCTTCAATGTCTGATTCCTCTTTGTCCTCTTCCTCTGCCTTGTCTATGGTAGTGGAGAGGGTCTCTTTAAGATGTTTAGCCCCCTCACCGGATTGACTCGAATGTGCCTCGTCTATGATGACAGCAAAGCGCTTACCTTTGAGTTCAGTTATGCCCTGAGATATCACGGGGAACTTCTGGAGGGTAGTGATGATAATATCCCTGCCGGATTCAAGGGAGTGTTTCAGTTGTCTGGCATCTACGTCTATAGCACAGACCACGCCAGCTACCTGCTCAAACTGCTTGATGGTATCCTGGAGCTGCCTGTCAAGTACCCTCCGGTCTGTAACAACGACGATGGAATCAAAGAGGCGTGCCGTGTCTGAGTCCTTCTGATAGAAGCCTGCAAGCTGGTGGGCAAGCCATGCTATCGAGTTTGATTTCCCTGAGCCTGCCGAATGTTGTACAAGGTAGCTCTTCCCCACGCCATCCTTTTGGATTGAATCAAGCAGGGTTGTCGTTACATCAAGCTGGTGGTATCTTGGGAAGATAAAGGCCTCATGTTCTTTCTCCTGGAGTCCCTTTTGAGGGTCGTAGTATTTCTCGGTCTTTTTCTGGATATGCAGGTAATTTTGTATCAGACTAAGGAGGGTGTCAGGGGTTAAGATGTCTTGCCAGAGGTATGCTGTCTTATGCCCATTGGGATTAACGGGGTTTTCCGTATCCTTATTGAAGGGCAGGAAGAAGGTCTTATCCCCTTTGAGTTTCGTGGTCATAAAGACCTGTTCATTGCCTACCGCAAGATGCACAAGGCATCTCTTGAACTGTAGAAGTGCTTCTTTCGGGTCTCTATCCTTCTGGTACTGTTGCCTTGCCTCATCTACCATCTGACCTGTGAGGGAGTTCTTAAGCTCCATCGTGACAACAGGCAGTCCGTTGAGGAAGACAACCATATCTATCGACTTTTCATTCTTGATGCTGTACTTGAGTTGCCTGACCACTGAGAAGCGATTCTGTTGGTAAAGCCTTGTATGTTCAGGGTTCATCCCGCTGCTTGGCTTAAAGTAGACAAGGTTAAACCTTGTCCCTCGGTCAGATATGCCCTTACGGAGGACATGGAGCGTCCCCCTCCTGGATATCTCTGCACTTAGGCGGTACATCAGTTTGCCTGGGGTATCTGCTGCGTATTGTTGTTCGAGCTTTTTGTATTCATTGGGTTGGGTATCCTTAATGAACATCAGGACTTCAGCAGGTAAGAGGCAGGTTTCACGGTCGTAGCCCTCCGGCAGGCATCTGTGATAGCCGCACGACAGGAGGTTTTCCTCTATGTGCTCTTCAAAGTCCTGTTCGAGGTAGTTTCGTGTCATTTTCTAATCTTCTTGTTTTAGTTCAGGGGTGGTGAAATCTTGCTCCATTTTTTTATTTTAGCGATAAGTCATATTTAACAGGCAGTAAGTTATCTAACTTTATTTTCTTTGATGCATTTATGATTTCTATAGCAACAATTTTATCATCAGCGCCGATATCGAGCACTATATCTTCTGAGACACGTGTATTTATAACATCCTGCGGTCTATCATCCAATCTGAGATACAGTATGTCTCCTCTATCGTTGTAGTAAATATACATTTATACCTCCCATTTTCCATAAAATACATATACGGTGACTGTTATTATAATATTTTCCTCAATAGTATAAAAGACCTCAACTCTTTTTTGTTCATAATATCTTTTTAAACGCATTTTCTTATAAGGATATATTTTAGCTTTGCCGTTTCTTCCGTATTTTGCCGAAATAGAAAATCCTGTCTCTATAACATCTTTTATTTCAAGTTCATTCGTACCTCGTTCCTTTGCCCTTTCTATGGTGTGATACGGTGTTATAATCTCCATATCATCGTACATGCTTTTAGTATAGCATAAAAAAACAATCGACTGTTCAAAAATAAAAATTATGCAAGATTTTTTATATTTCTCTTGTTCACTGTATCCCTCACGTCTATCTTCCCCGTAACGGCATTGGAGATTAGGGCGGTGCGGTATTCTTGGAGGAGGACTATTGATTTGTTTTCATTTTCAATTTGCTTATCTATCTGCCCTGTCTTTTGTTCGAGGTAGGACACAACAGCTTTTTGTTCCTGAATAAGCCCAAATACAACTGGGAAATCATGGAACATTGGCAATCGCAATGAATCAACAGTTGATTTAGCAGATATCTTCATTACTGCCTTTGCAAAATTAACTTGCATATAATAAAAGAAAAACTTACCTGTAATATCCCTGAAATCACTGATTTTATATACCCGTTGATGATAATCAAACTTTCCATTAACGTAATGAAACACACGACCAACACCAACACCATCCCCAGCTGTTAGCACTGCTTCTCCATCATATGAATAGGAATTTATTCTCTCAACAGTATCAGCACGAACAAAAAAAGGGTATTCTCCATGTTCATCTCTGTTGACAGTATCTTTCTCGCCTGTCTTAATATTACTAAGAAACTTTAATCGATTCACCTCCCAATGTTTCGGTATCTCTCCAATCCATTCGATGCCGGAGTCCTTCATCTTAACGTTGGGATTGAGTCCCTTGGTCACGGCATGATTGATGACCGCTGTACTGTATTCCTTGAGTAGCTCAATCATCCTCTGCTTCTTTGCGATCAGGGTGTCTATCTGACGGGTCTTGAGGTCGAGATAAGTGGCTATGGAGGTTTGTTCTATATAGGAGGAATACCCTATCTTGTATTCCTCCATAAATTCTGATGGAATTCTTTTCTGTCCAGCCGCTCCGTGCATAAAAGCTGCACCTGGATTTCTAAAATTGTCTGCACATGAAAGATAATAGAGATATTTGGGATTGCTGACTTCAGGTAGGTGCCTTAACACATGGAATTCCGTAGAACCAAAACCAACTTTACTCCCAAGCCCTTTCAGGTATGCTCCTTTGCCATTTTCAAAGCAAGGAGTTATCTTGGCAACGATAACATCTTCTTCTTCAAAATAGGTAAAACCATTCCATAACTCACTAATAGGCTTTTGGTCATCTTTTTCAAAAGAACCATCTTCATGAACTTTTTCCATAGGCAGAAAAGTAACAAGCTCTTTGGAATTCATAGAGTATTTTGAATAACCCTTTGAAGGGTTAATTTTGGCTATGTGTTTGAGCTTTTTGATTCTCCATCCCTCCGGTATCTCTCCCAGCCACTCAATACCGCTTTCCTTATATGTCGGATATGGCTTCATCACTCCAATATCTCTTTCAGCATCCCCTCGGTCTCTGCCTCGAGCTTCAGGATATCCCCCTTGATGTCTGCCAGTGACCGCAGCGGCTTGTACTCATAAAAATACTTGGTAAAGCTTATCTCATACCCCACCTTGTCCTTGCTCCTGTCCATCCACGCATCAGGCACGTGGGGAAGTACCTCACGCCTGAAATACTCATCTATGCTGTCGGTCAGAGGCACCTTCTCGTAATCCCGTAAGGAGCTATCCGGCTTGGGATTGCCAGGCTTATCCCTTACCACCTTGCCACCTTCAATCAGGGGACGCTCTACGGTGACCTTCGTATACCCAAACTCACTGTTGTTGAATATCTTACAATGCTTGTCCTGCCTGAACTTCGTGTAAATCTCCGTTATCCTCTGTATATGTTCATCAGAGATGTAGTTCCTCTTGTTACCCAGGCTCTTGCGCATCTTTTCATAAAAGTCCACGGCATTGATAAGCTGAACCTTACCCCTGCGATGCTCCGGTTTCCTGTTGGTGACAATCCATATGTAGGTAGCAATCCCCGTGTTGTAGAAAAGCTCAGTGGGCATGGCAATGACGGCCTCAAGCCAATCGCTCTGAATAATCCATCTCCTGATGTTACTCTCCCCCGACCCTGCATCTCCGGTGAACAGGGGCGAGCCATTGAAGATAATCGCTATCCTGCTCCCCCTTGCCTCTACCTTGGAAATCATGTGCTGAAGGAACATCAATGCCCCATCGCTCACCCTTGGAATTCCGGCGGAGAACCTCCCGTAAGGGTCTTGAGACTCCTTCTCTATGAAATCCTTTGCGTTCTTCCAACTCACCCCAAAGGGAGGGTTACTGAGCATGAAATCAAACCGCTTGCCTCTAAGGCCATCCTCCGTAAAACTCGAACCAAACCTGATGTTTTCAGCGTCCTCACCCATGATAAGCAGATCAGCCTTTGCTATTGCGTAGGACTGAGGGTTTAGCTCCTGCCCGTATAGGAAAATCCCAGCCTTGGGATTGATAGAAAGGATGTGCTCCTTTGCGATGGTGAGCATACCGCCTGTCCCACATGCGGGGTCGTAAACGCAACGGACAATGCCCTTGTCCTTGAGGTCTCCCTGATGTTCGGCAAAGAGTAGATTGACCATTAGCCTTATGACTTCACGGGGGGTATAGTGCTCTCCAGCAGTCTCATTGGACATCTCAGAGAATCTCCTGAGCAGCTCCTCGAATATGTACCCCATTTCGTGATTTGAAACCTTATCGGGGTGAAGGTCTATCTCGGTGAACTTCTTTATCAGCATCAACAGCAGGTTGCCCTTGGAGAGCCTGGCGAGCACCTTGTCTATCTGAAAGTTCTCCACGATGTCATAGACGTTCTTGCTGAAACCGTTTATGTAGCTGGTGAAATTAATCTCAATGTTCCTGGCATCCTGGGAGAGTCTCTGCAGGTCATAGTCAGAGGTGTTGAAGAAATTCAGACCGCTTTCGCTCAGGAGGACAGGGGAAGGGTCAGAGAGTTTATCCTTGAAATTCTTGTATGCCTTGATTACGGCATCCTTTCTGGGTTCAAGCACACAGTCCAGGCGTCTGAGGACAACAAAGGGGAGGATTACGTCCCCGTACTCGTGTCGCTTAAAGGCATCCCGGAGGATGTCATCTGCGACCTGCCAGATGAAGCTGGCCCTGTCCTGGGAAAAAGCCTGTACGGTTAGTTTCGGTAAGATAATTTCAAGTGATGAACTCATTCCAGGCGCATGGCGTCTATGTAGAAGGATATCATGTTTTTGAGTTCGTCGGTTGCGTCGGTAAACGATATGCCCAGGAACTGACTGCCATCCTTGATCTGGGAGTTTTTTGCCACACATTCGATGTTCTCAAAGACCTTTTCAAGGAGCTTGAATGTAATGTAATAGCTCTTATCGATGACATAGAGCTTGCTGTCCATCCCAGATGTCTTTAGCAGGCAGCCGTTTTCACTTATATTAATAATGACGACGTCGGAGGCCTTGATTGTCGTCAGATCAAGGAGCTTTGCGGGGATGTTTGTTTGCAGCCTGTCACGCTTTCTCCTTGTTATCTTGGGTTTTTTAAACACACCGTAGCCCCATAGTTGATACCGGTTGACCTCAACAGGGGGGGCATTATGCGGAATGACTGCGGTCACGGAGAATTCGTCTATGCTGGTGTCGCGGCGCAGCGGGGTCAACGGCGGGAAACCGCTGCTCTTTACAACGGAGTGGACGATGGGGGCATTTGTCTTCTCCCCGCGTTGTGTCACCACCGCTATCTCATTGTTCTTGAGCTTCACAAACGAACCCGGAGGATAGATACCCAGGTTCTTTATAAAGATCATTGCCAAGTCCGTATCGATCTTTTGACCCTTATTGAGAAATATATCCTTCATGGCAACTGCCGGGGACAACGGTGGACGATAGTCCCGTCCCGTTACCCGAGCGCAGTATAAGTCAGCCAGATAAATAATGCGGGCAGCTAAACTCACATCTTCCCCCGTAAGCCCCTTTGGATAACCTTTACCGTCTATGGTCTCATGGTGCTGCAGGACGGCCTTTAACCATAAGGTATCTCTAACATTATTTTTCATCAGGAACTCCATACCGTACAGAGGGTGACTCTGAATGTTTAATCGCTGTTTATCCGTCAGGGGGTCTTTTTGATAATGCAGCATCTCCTGCAACTCGATCATGGCAATGTTCATCGTAATGGCCGCAGAGAGCAAGGGCAAACGCTCCTGTACAGACCACCCAAGCTGCTTGGCTATAACCTCACACACGATTGCCGTATGCAACGGATGTTTGATCGTGTACCTGGTATCTTGCTTCATCAACAAGGTGCCCAGGGCCAGGTCCTCATCTATTGCGCACGAGTGCATCAGCATGTTAGCCAGAAAGAGAACCTTCAATCGGATGTCCCTTTCCGTGCCTAGCTGCCTGAACAAATTCTCGAGCCTCACATAGGCCATGTCGATCTCTTCAAAGGGCGAGTCCTCCTCAATGGCAAGCTCGGTGTCAAGCTCCTCCGAGACATCTTGAGGTGCATTGCCCTCCTTGTCGGGCTCATCGGTTGCGACAAGACCCTGGATTGTCTTAACTACATCCGCCTCGGTTATTATATATCCCTTGCGCAACATCAGGTGACCAGCCTCATCATATATTGATGCCGCCAAAGGCTTACCGATAGGTATATCACCTACATTGACTCGTCTCATCTTCATGCTAGCACTACTCCATCTTTATATTATTATTTTATATATTATAAATCAAGTACAAACAAAAAAAATAGGTGTGTTTTGTATGGCGCATAAACCTGTCTATACTTCAAGCCTGCGCAGGACCAGGAGTGTCCTGGAGCGTTTCGCTTTACTTGTAGGGCTTCATAATCTGTATAATGAAAAAACTGTCAATACCATATTTCTTTAAGGGTTGTTCTCAAGGGAAAGAGCGCTCAGTTTTATCACAGTAGGTTGTACCAGAGCACCATGCGTAAGGGCTTTGCGGTTTTCATGCGCGGGGGCGAATATGGCCCCCATTCATGAGTGTTTCTTCTACTGTTTACCTTTGACGAGGTCGTCTACGACCATGGGGTCTGCCAGGGTGCTGGTGTCGCCGAGGTTTTCGAGTTCGCCTTTTGCTATGTTTCTGAGTATCCTGCGCATTATCTTACCGCTTCTGGTCTTTGGCAGGGATGGCGAGAACTGTATCTTATCCGGTGAGGCGATGGGTCCTATGACACGTCTGACGTGTCCAACGAGTTCGTCTTTGAGCCCTTCTGAGGATTGATAACCCTCCTTAAGCGTGACGTAGGCATAGAGCCCCTCCCCTTTTATGTGGTGTGGGAAGCCCACAACGGCGGCCTCGGCCACGGCCTCGTGGCTTACGAGGGCCGACTCGATCTCGGCTGTACCGATCCTGTGGCCAGAGACATTTATGACGTCGTCGATCCTGCCCATCAGCCAGTAATCGCCATCCTCGTCGCATCTGGCACTATCGCCGGTGAAGTACACACCGGGAAACCTCGAAAAGTAGACCTCCCTGATGCGCGTGTTGTCAGGGTCGCCATACGTCCCACGCAACATGCCAGGCCAGGGCTTTTCAATAACGAGATATCCCCCCTCATTGACCTTAGCCCGACAACCGTCCTCCTTTAAGATGGCAGGGACGATGCCCGGAAATGGCCTTGAGGCTGACCCAGGCTTGAGCGTCATTGCCCCGGGCAGCGCGGTTATCAGTATCCCTCCGGTTTCGGTCTGCCACCAGGTATCCACGATCGGTACCTCTCCTCTGCCCACCACGTCGTGATACCATATCCAGGCCTCCGGATTTATTGGCTCACCAACTGTCCCCAAAAGCCGGAGAGAGGACACGTCGTGTTGTTTCACCCACTGGTCTCCCTCCTTCATGAGGGCCCTGATGGCCGTGGGGGCTGTATAAAAGATATTGACGGCGTATTTCTCTACGATGTCCCAGAACCTGCCCGGGTCAGGGTAGGTGGGGATGCCCTCAAAGACGACAGAGGTGGCGCCACTGCTTAACGGTCCATATACTATATAGCTGTGACCGGTTATCCATCCCGCATCAGCGGTGCAGAAGTAGACGTCCTCGTCCTTGTAGTCAAATATCCACTTAAAGGTCAACTGCGTATAGAGCAGGTAACCGGCCGTCGTGTGCAGGACGCCCTTGGGTTTACCCGTTGACCCCGACGTATAGAGTATAAACAGGGGGTCTTCGGCATCCATCCACTCTGGCTCACAGTAGTGTTTTATCTGCTTGTCGTTGATCTCCTCATGCCACCAGAAGTCGTGCCAGGGGCCCGATTTATTCTGCATTGATACCGTGGTCGGGGCGGATGTCTGGGTCTTTACGACGATCATCGTTTCGATGGAGGGGCAATGTTCAACGGCCTCGTCGGCATTGCTCTTAAGCGGGACGAGCTTGCCGCCACGACTGCCATAGTCGGCGGTGATCAGCATCTTGGCCTGAGAGTCTATAATCCTGTCTCTGAGAGATTGCGCGCTAAAGCCCCCAAAGACAACGCTGTGTATAGCGCCTATCCTCGCGCACGCCAACATGCTTACAACGATCTCGGGCACCATAGGCAGGTAGATCATCACCCTGTCACCCCTCTGTATGCCGTGTTTCTTCAGGACGTTAGCAAACTTGTTCACCTCATAGTAGAGCTGCTGGTAGGTGTAGGTCTTGTTGAGGATACCGTAGTTGGACTCCCATATAATGGCGGCCTTATTCTTATAGCCGGAATTGATGTGTCTATCCAGGCAATTATAGGAGACATTGAGCTTACCACCCTCAAACCACTTGACAAAGGGCTTGTTGAGGTCGTATCTCAGGGTTGTATCCCACTTCTTAAACCAGTGCAGGTGGGTCTCTGCCATCTCCGCCCAGAACCCCTCGGGGTCCTCAACCGACCGCTTGTATATACGTTCATACTCGTCCATACCCTTGATATGCGCCTTTTCCGAGAAATCCGCGGGCGGTGGAAACAACCTGTTCTCCTCCATAAATACCTCTATGTTTCTTTTATCCGTCATGAGTAGACCTCCTAGTTTTTTATCATAGTTCAACCCTAAAAAGAAGAGAAAGAAAAGAGGGCGGCTCCGCCCCCTCCTTGACCTCCCCCGCAAGGGCACCAGTGCCCTTGACCCCATTATGTTATGATATGTATATTAGGTTTTACAATAGGTTTGCGTAAGAGGGATGACTTTATTTTTGTTTATTTACAAATTTGCTTGTGACATGTTTACCGTATACAAACGCTGAGACAAGACCAATAACGGTCGTACTACCTATTATACTGGCCGTGGTTTCATGATTGAAATATGCAGCCATGAGAGATGTTGACAGTCCTGCAATGCCGATTAAAAAACCAAATATTTGCCCTCGTTTGCGTTCCTTTGCTTCATAATCTATTATTTTATCGTTTAGTTTTAATGTTTCGTTATTTTGCCTTAAAACTTCAGTTTCATATTCATGTCTATGTCTTAGGTTATTTTCTGCCATTATTACTATTCTATTTGCCAGGCCTGGTAAAAAGTTATCATATTCTGCCAAAGACTGTGGAGAAGGGATAGGACCGGAATGTGCAGAGCTTCTTGTTCGTGTTAGTGAAGGCTGGACTGAGACTGGAGGAGAAGCATCACTCTTTGCCTTTTTCGCCATCGACTACACTCATCGCATGTCTGAGGGCATCACCGACATTTAACCATGCTTCCAGGATATTGTCATCTGTGTTTATATCTTTCTTTTGGTCAAACTCTGTACGTAATGGTAGATATGTATACCCAGAGGTAGGGAATATATCCATAACGCTTCCAACGCCTTTTATGAAATTCCTGATATTCATATCTTCATTATAGCAACCACAAAGTTTTTTGTCAACCCCCTTGACAACTAACTAACCGTGAGGTCGTAGCTACCCCAGGGCAATTGCATTTGACTAGGGGTATAGTTCAACCCCTAAGAAAAAAAAGAGGGCGGCTCCGCCCCCTCCTTGACCTCCCCCGCAAGGGCACCAGTGCCCTTAACCCCTTCCTGTGCAGGTTTGAGTGATAGTCGTGGCGTAGTTAGTTTTATAGTACGTATAAATTCAAATGCGATTGCCCTAGCAGAAGAAACAAAACAGGCACCTTTAACATCGATACGTTGTACTACCTATGAGGCATCATGGGCATATCCATTTTCTTGTATCCCGCCGGTATTTCGAAGAGATCGTCGGAAATGCCGCCTATTTTAATATTCCTCCACGTAGTCGTAGATGCCTTGTCTTCACTTTGAAATCTTACGGGGAAATTATCCATGTCTGTAGCCTCCCACAGAAAGCCGGAATTTTCCTTCGCACCGTTTTTGTAAACAGTTACGTGGTATTTTTTAGCAGGATGGTTATCGATTGTCTCGTTGCCGATAAAATCTTTCTCTATTTTTACGTCAGGGTCGTGCATCTGGGATTGTATATCGCTTTTTTTAGACTGAGAGGGCATCTCCATGTACATCTTTGTATCGGGCATTAGCATCCACATCAGTTTTTTATCGTTTCTCATGATCATGATGGCTTCATTTCCCTTGGCGCTGGTCTCCATTTTCATCTTACCGCCCTTAAAAAATACCTTACTCGTTACAGTACCCTTGCTGGAGACGGTCTCTAAATCAGCCGAATAATCCTTCGTCATAAAGGCCCCAACACCAACAGACATTAATACCAAAACACTTAACAACACTAACAGAATCTTCCTCAACACAACACCCCTCCTAAATATCTTGCAAGAATGATTTGACAATACCATTGCCTATCAAAATAGCACATCTCTAACGCCATAGTCAAGTTTTTTTCAAGCGACGGGTGCATCTCAATTTTTGAGGCATTGTTGGTAAGCTCAAGCCTACGTAGGACCAGGTGCGTGCCTTGAGCGGTAAAGAAGGGGTCAAGGGGTTCGTGACCCCTTGCGGGGGAGGTCTAAGGAGGGGGCGGAGCCGCCCTCCTTTTTTTTTCTCTTTTCTCTTGCCTTGACAGGAGCTATGTGGCAATGATATTATCAGGGATTATATGAAAGAGCCGTTTAAGACAGGAGACATAGACGGGGTCATCGTCAGGGAGCTTAGGTATTTCCAGGACAAGCGGGGGTGGCTTGCGGAGTTGTTCAGGGAGGATGAGCTACCGGAGGGGTTTAACCCGCAGATGGCTTATATCTCTATGACACAGCCCTCCCAGGTGAGGGGCCCGCACGAGCACGTTGAGCAGACGGATTACTTTTGTTTCCTGGGCGACTTTGTGCTATACCTGTGGGATAACAGACCTGCCAGCAGGACGCATGGAAACAGGCTGACCATCAGGGATGCGCGCAACAAGATAATCATAGTCCCCCCCGGTGTCGTACACGCCTATAAGAACGTCTCAGGTGAGCCTGGCCTTGTGATAAATCTACCTGACAGACTGTATGCCGGCTGGCAGAGGGCAAGAGAGGTCGATGAGATCAGACACGAAGACATCCCTGATACCCCTTACGTCATTGATTAGGCAATTGAGCAGGAGTAGATAAGTTGAAGGCCTTACTACTGGCAGGTGGCAGTGGAACGCGACTTTGGCCATTAAGCAGGAGGGATTTCCCTAAGCAGTTCTTAAAGCTAAACGGTGACCATTCTCTGCTGCAACAAACCATCCGGAGGCTTCTGCTGGTCGTCTCGGCCGATGACCTGGTCATACTGACTAACCAGAAATACAAGTTTCACGTAAGATCGGATATAAGCTCTATGGAGCACGACATAGCACAACGGGTGCATATAGTCCTCGAACCTGCTCTCAAAAACACGGCCCCCGCCATAGCCCTTGGGATCAATTACTGTCAGGATGTGCTTGGTTGCGGGCCGGATGAGACGGTCTTTGTGTGTCCCTCCGACCACATAATACGGCCCGATGACAGGTTTGCTCATTACCTGAGACAGGCCGCCGAGCTAACAAAGGCAGGGTACATTGTCACCTTTGGCGTAAAACCAACCAGACCGGAGACAGGCTACGGCTATATCCAAAAGGGCAGCAGGCTGAAGCAGTCCCTTGAAGGGATCGAGGGGTATGAGGTTGAGAGATTCACCGAAAAACCCGACGAACAGACCGCACAGACATACATAGATGAGGGAAATCACCTGTGGAACGCGGGGATATTTGCCTTTGGCATCGGCGCTATGCTACAGGAGTTCAGCAAACACGTCCCGGCAATATGGCAGATGCTCGGTAAGGGGTATGAGGGGATGTTGGCGTCATTTAAGGAGCTGCCAAGTACATCTATCGACTATGCGGTGATGGAGCGATCGGACAGGATAGCAACGCTTGCCCTGGACCTCTACTGGAATGACGTAGGCTCGTGGGATTCCCTGTTTGAGGTCATAGAACGAGACGCCGACGGTAATGCCAAAAAGGGCGATGTCTTTACCTTTGACACAAAAGATACCATGATAATTGGCGACAACAGACTGACCGTGACCATAGGGATCGAAAACTGCCTGGTGCTGGAGACCGACGACGTGGTACTGGTCTCCAAGCGCGGACACGCCCAGAAGGTAAAGGACGTCGTCAACGAGCTCAGAGCGGCAGGCCGCCACGAGGTCAACGAACACGTCACCACGTACAGACCCTGGGGCAGTTACACGATCCTGGAAAACGGGGACAGGTACAAGATAAAACGCCTGCTCGTTAATCCCAAGGCATCCATCAGCCTGCAAATGCACCATCACAGGTCAGAACACTGGGTGGTGGTCAATGGCACTGCCAAGGTCACCCTTGGAGAGAGCGAGATATACGTACATGTCAATCAATCGGCCTTCGTGCCAAAGTCAACGATGCACAGACTCGAAAATCCAGGAATTATCCCCCTGGAGGTAATAGAGGTCCAAAATGGCGAGTACCTCGAAGAAGACGACATCATCCGGTATGAGGACATCTACGACAGGCAGGAGTAGATAGCCCAAAAAAAGAATGGGGGCGGCTCTGCTTCTTTACCGCTCCAGGTCGCACCTGGCCCCCCTCGACACCCCCCGCAAGATGCGAGCCGCACTGGCAATAAGAGGGACCAGTGCCCTTGACCCCATAATGCTCAATCCTAATGTTATAAATATTTATGTACATATACAAGCACGAGGCTGTCATAAAGTGTCAAGACTCCGTGTCAGTGTTTCATAACCAACACAGGTCTGCTCCCTGGATAAACTTTTCCTTATTGAGGCAATCCTTACCAATGGACGGTAAAACGAACCGGGAGGGTTGGGTATTAGCCTCCTGATGGTAGTAGTAATGGGAAGGGTTTTGTTGGTATAATAATTGCTGTATACATAAGTATGGAAAATCATAACGACATAAAGCATCTTGTGCAGCATTACCTCAATGCCTTGCACGTGTACTGTTTTCTTAGGCGTTTTGGGTGGAGGAAGGATCATGCCCTGGCGTTTGCCAGGAGGTGGGAGAGGGTCATGCATTGGTTCATATACTAAGAGCCAGGATAAAGAATGGGGCACAGAAAAGTCCCATTGACACGCCCTAAAAGCGGCAATGGGTGAGCCACAAAAAAAGGGCGGCCATATCCTGGCAGTGGCAGGGGGCAAGGGTGGGGTGGGCAAGAGTATATTTTCCGTGACCCTCTCCACAACCCTGGCCATGATGGGTTACAGGGTGATAGTTGTTGACCTTGACCTCGGTGGGGCAAATCTCCACACCTACCTCGGCGTGATGGAGAAGACGTTGTCGTTGTATCACTTCATACACAAGAAGGTCGCGACGCTGGAGGATATCGTCGTCAAGACCCCCATAGCCAATCTGAGCTTCATAAGCGGCGCCCACTACTCGCCCACGATGTCAAGCCCCGCCGCAGAACTAAAGGTCAAGCTGATACGGCATCTCTATGCCCTGGATGCCGACTTCATCGTCATAGACCTCGGCGCGGGCATGGACCTGAGCACGCTGGACTTCTTTATATTCTCCGACAGGGGGTTTCTGGTAACCGTCCCCGAACCGGCGGCTGTGATGAATGCATACAGGTTTATCCAGGGGGCGCTGTTTAGAAAGATGGTGACGGTGTTTGGAAAGCACAATGAAATCGGAACCATCGTGCGAGACCTCGGTCAGGTTGACGCTCAAGACGAGTCTGTGATGTTAAACTGGTTTATCAACAGGGTCAAGGAGATTGACCCCGAGGTCTCACCTCTCGTTCAGGAGGTGAGTTCAAGGTTTCAACCCTTTTTGGTGTTAAACAGGATTGCTTATGAGCAGGCACAGCGGTTGGTAGAGACCCTCGTCAGGCACTGCAGGGACAGATACGCCGTGGATATAAGGTATCTCGGCAATCTGCCTGATGTCAGAGCGATTACGTCCTTCCTGTTAGACGTCCCCGGATTCTTGAAGTCTGACTCCGGAAAGGCCTATTTCCTGTCGTTGAAGTCTATCGTCCGGCGGTTTCTCATTGACCTGCACGACGCAAACGTGTTGACAGAGAAGCTAAACATACGGAAGGAATTCAACGAAAAGACCCTCGATGCCCTGTCTAAACTCATAGACAACCTGGATGCCAGCATCGTCAGCGACGCCGGCAAGAAGCTGTGGAAGCTGAGGCTGTTTTTCAAACCGGCAGAAGTAGTCAAGTTTCTCCTGAGCAAGGGTATCAAACAAGACATATTCTTCGAAAGCGACAACCTGCATCTAAAAAAATAAGAAAGAAGAAGGAAAAAAAGGAGGGCGGCTCCGCTTCTTTACCGCTCCAGGACGCTCCTGGCCCTCCTCAGACCTCCCCTGCAAGGGGGGTCACGGACCCCTTGACCCCATCTTGCGTGAGCGCTACCTTTAATGTAATGTACTGAAGGCTCGATCTGTAATTTCTTTCTATCATCGGCAATCTATGCTATAATATTGTTATGCCTAGAGCATCTGTGAATTTTACATATTGGCAGGATGATAGTATGATGGTTGGGATATTTGGAATAATATCCAAAATCTATGACTCAGGGAGATAGCTTGGAGGAATTAGAGGCAAATCTGAGAGATATATACAATGAGTTGCAGAGCGGTACAATACCTTGTGTTCGTAAAATGAGTGAGAGATTATCTTGCGTGGATTAGCTTTATAGTGATTAGGAATGCGAGTATAGGTTTACGTCTTGCGATAGCGTTTTTGCTGTTGTTTTTGCTTTTTGCCTTTGTTTCGATCTTTAGTGTCAATCGAATCGGGTTCGTTTTACATCAGATACAGATGATGTATGACCATCCCCTTGCCGTAACTAACGCCGTCCTGCGTATTGAGGAAAATATCATGAGTATACGTCTGAATATGAGAAAAGCAGCGTATAAAGCCGATAAAGCGGAAGTCTTAAAATACAAGAGTCAGGTGGTACAGGATATTGCCGAGATAGACAAGGACTTTGATACATTGGAGGAGCGCTTTTTGGGCAATAAGGATATAGTCAGCAAGGCGCGATTTAACCTAAAACAATGGGAACCTTTTATTGAGCATATCTTTTTGTTGTCAATGGATGGAAAGCTTGACGATGCACAGGCATTGATAAACAGTTATAGCTATATGTCACATAGTGCAGATGCGTCAGCCGCGATAAAAATGGTCTATCACGATGCACAAGATAGCGCCATAGCCTTTAATAAAAACGCCCAGGACACCGGCAATAACTTTAAGGATCAAGTCTATGTCCTGATCGTAATCACCTTTGTAGCTGGCATTATCGTAACGTTTGTCTTTACCAGTGGTGTTACCAGGCCAATACGACAGTTGATAGGCATAGCCGGTGAGATCGGCCAGGGGAGGCTGGATACGCCAATAGACATCACCTCCACCGACGAGGTTGGACAATTAGCCGACTCCTTCAGAAAAATGACCGCAAGACTAAAGACAACGCTCATGGAAAAGGACAGAGAGTATTGGAAAAAGACCGGGGTCTCCCAGCTCAATGACAAGATGCGCGGGGAACAGGACGTCACAATCCTTGCGCAAAACATAATAGGCAACCTCACTAAATACCTCAACGCCCATGTGGGGGCAATCTACCTCGTTGACGGCAACAAGACACTGAGGCTTACGGCCACATACGCCTATACAATACGCAAGAACCTCTCCAATGCGTTTATCTTTGGCGAGGGGCTGGTGGGGCAGGCCGCCCTCGAAGGACAGTGTATACTCATAACCGATGCCCCGGAGGGCTACATAAAGATCACCTCCGCCCTGGGCGACTCGGTACCCGTCAACATAATGGTCATGCCGTTCTTGTACGATGGACAGGTGATGGGCGTTATAGAGATTGGGTCGCTTGGCAGGTTTACCGATACCCAGGTAGAATTGATAGAGATGGTTTCACAAGGCATAGGGATAGCCTTTAGTGTTGCGCAGTCGCGGCAGAGGATGAGCGAGCTCCTCGCCACGACACAGGCTCAGGCAGAAGAGTTGCAGGTGCAGCAGGAGGAGCTGCGCGCATCAAACGAGACACTCAGCGAGCAGGCAAGTGCGTTGAAGGAGTCTGAGTCTGAGCTTCAGAGCCAGCAGGAAGAACTCAGGCAGGTCAACGAGGAGCTTGAGGAACGCGCAAAGCTCCTGCAACAGCAACGAGATGAGATAAAACAGAAGAACCTCGAACTGCAACGGGTGCAACAGATAACCACAGAAAAGGCAAAGGAGCTTGAGGTGACAAACAGATACAAGTCCGAGTTCCTTGCCAACATGTCGCATGAGCTGCGGACACCCCTAAACAGCATCCTGTTGCTTTCAAGGTACCTCGCTGACAACAAGGAGGGTAATCTCTCGCCCAAGCAGTTGGAGTGCTCAGAGACCGTCTACTCATCGGGCAATGACCTGTTGGCGCTCATCAACGACATCCTCGACCTCTCAAAGGTGGAGTCGGGCAAGATGGAGCTGCACGTGGAGTCGGTGGACTTCAGGGAGCTGGCTACCTCCATAGGGCGTACCTTCGGCCCTGTGGCGCAGGACAAGGGGCTGACGCTGGACGTGACCGTCGCCCCGGATGTTACACCCTCAATACGGACAGACATCCAAAAGGTGGAGCAGATTATACGCAACCTTATCTCAAACGCCATCAAGTTTACCGAAAAGGGCGGGGTCACTGTCAACATTGACCGCTGCCCACATGACTCCATTGGCTCCATAACGCCTGATAGCGGCCTGAGCAAAGAAGAGCTTATCGCCATCTCTGTCTCAGACACGGGGATAGGCATAGCACAGGACAAGCAGGGGGTCGTCTTTGAGGCCTTCAAGCAGGCCGATGGTACAACGAGCAGGAGGTACGGCGGCACCGGCCTTGGCCTCAGCATCTCAAGGGAGCTGACAAGACTACTTGGCGGACAGTTGCGCCTAAAGAGCGTTGAAGGCGCTGGAAGCACCTTTACGCTGTATCTGCCCAAGAGGCTGGGGCCACAACGCCGGCAACCCTCTAAGGCAGAGGCCGTTACTGTTGAGTCAACGCCCCACGCCCCGGTGGTTTATCCCATCCCTTTTAGAACCGATATTGGGGCTGATATCCTGGAGGATGACAGGCAGTTGCTTGCCCCCGGGGACAGGTCCATACTCATCGTTGAGGATGACCCTGTGTTTGCCAGGATTCTCTACGATATCAGTCATGAAAAGGGGTTTAAGTGTATCGTCGCCGGCGATGGCCAGCGGGGATGCGACTGTGCAGAGACCTATAGACCCGATGCCATAATCCTGGACGTCGGGTTGCCGGTGATGGATGGCAGGATGGTCCTGGAGAGATTAAAGGACTCCGCAAATACACGCAATATCCCCGTACATATCATCTCAGCCGCCGATAAGAGCATCGACTGCCTGAAATCGGGCGTCGTCGGCTACATCACCAAGCCGGTCAGCATGGAAAAGCTCGACGATGTCTTTAAGAGACTGGAAGGCATCTTTGCCCAGGGTAACAGGAGCCTGCTTGCGGTCAACCTCGATGCGACACAGAGAAATACCCTCACAGGACTGCTTGACAGCGCGGGGGTTGAGACCACCTTTGTCTCCTCTGCGGAGGCCGTCTCGGTACTGAAGACCAAACAGGTCAACTGCATCGTATTAAACCTCAGCCTTGATGAGACGGCAGGATTTGCCCTGATTGATAAATTAAAGGCCGCAGAGCCCCTTAACGAAACCCCCGTTATCGTCTATAACAACGCGGCTCTCTCTAAAGAGGCCGAGACCAAACTCAACATGTACTGCCACCGCATGATCGTCAAGAGCGTTATATCAAACGAACGACTGCTGGATGAGATCGTGCTGTTTCTCCACCTCATAGAATCAAAATTACCCACAGAAAAACAAAAAATGATCAGCATGGTACACGATAATGACACCATCTTCAGAGGCAAGACAATACTGATCGTTGACGATGACGTCAGAAACGTATTCGCCCTCTCAAGCGTCCTCCAGGACAGGGGCGTAAACGTACAGGTTGGACGAGACGGCAGGGAAGGCATCACACGCCTCAAGGACAATCCAAAAGTGGAACTGGTGCTGATGGATATCATGATGCCCGAAATGGATGGCTATGAGGCAATCAGACAAATAAGAAAAATCTACGAGTACAGAAACCTCCCCATCATCGCCCTGACCGCCAAGGCAATGAAAGAAGACAAAATGAAGTGCATCGAGGCAGGCGCCAACGACTACCTGGCAAAACCCATCGACGCAGATAGATTGCTTTCTCTCCTAAGAGTATGGTTATATAAATGATTAGCTATTCAAGTATAAAATTGCAGTATTGTGTATAATCAACTCACTGTGAACAAGATGATGATGGGGTCAAGGGGACTGGTCCCCTTGCAGGGGGGTCTGAGGGGGGGCAGCGCCGCCCCCTTCTTTTCTTTAGTTAGGGGTTAAGCTATAAGTATGAAGGATGCTGGTATAGACAGAGTGGATGACGCTCGTGAGAACGAGGACATAGAGGTTCGTATATTGCTAGAGGCCATATACCTCAAGTACGGGTATGACTTCAGGAATTACGCCAGGGCCTCGCTGAAGCGACGGATAGCCCAGAGGGTAGCATTGTCGGGCCTTGAGAAGGTCTCCGACCTGATACACAGGGTCCTCTACGATAGGGATTTCTTTGACTCTTTCCTCAATGACCTGTCTATCAAGGTCACGGAGATGTTTAGGGACCCGTCTTTATTTCTGGCAATGAGAAATCAGATAATACCGCTGCTGCGGGAGCTACCATTTATAAAGGTCTGGATAGCGGGCTGTTCCACGGGTGAGGAGGTCTATTCGATGGCAATCCTCCTAACGGAAGAAAAGGTATACGAAAAGACACGCATCTATGCCACCGACTTTAGCGAGGCAGCCCTGAATAAGGCCAAAGATGGGATTTATAATATAAGCGACATGAAAAAATACACCTCTAACTATCAACAGGCAGGTGGGGTTGAGTCATTTTCAGGCTACTTCGTGGCAAAGTACGACTCAGCCATAATGAACCAGGCCCTGAAGAAAAATATCACCTTCTCCAAGCACAACCTCGTAACGGACGGGGTCTTTGGCGAGATGAACCTGATAGTGTGCAGAAACGTCCTTATCTACTTTAACAGGGATCTTCAGGACAGCGTCTTCAGGCTCTTTGTGGATAGTCTGTGTGAGGGCGGTCTTCTGGCGTTAGGGTCAAAGGAGACCATACGGTTGTCAAAGTACTCCGGCTGTTTTGATGACATCTCAAAGGAGGAAAAGATATACAGCAAACATTCAAGTCCAACCTACGAAGTTGAACTAAATCAGCGGGTTGAGGCCCTCCCTGAAGTGGTGCTCACCAGGAGCGCCGAGCTAATCTCGGAGACCATCAAAAGGCTCGATGAGCTGCAAGGCCTGCTTAGGAGTGCCCAGCGACCAGGTGCGACCTGGAGCGGAAAAGAACCAGGTGCGACCTGGAGCGAAAAAGAACTGTAAGGAACGTCTGATCAATAAATACATAGATGAACAAGACAGGGCAATACAATATATATGAGGCCGTGGTTATAGGGGCCTCTGCCGGTGGCACAAGCGCCTTCAGAGAGATATTGCCGTCCTTGCCGGAGGATTTTCCACTGCCTGTGGTGATAGTTCAGCACCTGCATCCCAGTTCAAGGGACGATATGCCGGCCTTATACAAGGACTCATGCCGGTTGAGGGTCAAGCAGGCGGATGAGAAGGAGGCTATAGCCAGCGGCTGCATCTACTTCGCCCCGCCCAACTATCACCTCCTGATAGAGGATGACAGGACGTTTTCCCTGTCCGTGGATGCCCCCGTCAACTTCTCCCGGCCATCGATCGACGTGCTCTTTGAGAGCGCCGCTGACGTCTACGGGGCAGCCCTGATCGGTGTGGTCCTAACGGGCTCCAACAACGACGGCAGTTGCGGACTCAGCAAGATCAAGGCCGCCGGCGGTCTGACCATCGTCCAGGACCCCAATACCGCCGAGTGCCCATCAATGCCCGCAGCCGCTATCGCCACCACAAAGGTAGACCACATCGTGGCACTCAAAGATATCGTGTCCGTTATCATAAGGCTGCAGAGACAGGCATTAGCACAGTATTAGAGAATAAAACATGAGTAAATTAAAAAAACTTCTGGGAAAAGTGAAGAATAATCCTACTAATGTTAGATTTGATGATTTGTGTAAATTGACCGAATCGTTTGATTTTATACTTAGAAATAAAAGAGGTAGTCATTGTTATTATGAAAAAGAGGATGTGTGGGAAATATTGAATTATCAAGACTATGATGGTATGGCTAAACCTTATCAAGTGAAGCAATTTCTTAAAGTAATTGAAAAATATAAGATGGAGGCAATGATATGAAGTATGCAATCACGATCTTCTACAGTGAAGAAGATGAGGGATATATCGCTATAGTGCCAGACCTGCCTTTATGTTCTGCTTTTGGAAGGACGGAAGAAGAGGCGTTAAAAGAAATAAAAATAGCACAAGAGGGATGGATTGAAGTTGCAAAAATCTCTGGTAAGACAATCCCTAAACCTTCAATGCTTAAAGAGAGCAATACCTGTAACTTATTGGAAGTCTTGACATATCCTAGTAAATGAAAATGATGATTAAAATATGGAAAGACAAAACGTCCTTATAGTTGATGACAGGCCTGAAAACCTGTTGGTACTGGAGACCGTACTCCAGAGTCTTGATATAAACATTGTCAAGGCCACGTCGGGGCAGGAGGCCTTGTGGCAGCTATTAAATAGCAATTTTGCCCTTATCCTGTTAGACGTTCAGATGCCCCAGATGAACGGCTTTGAGGTGGCGGAACTCATCAGAAAAAACAACAGGACCAAGACCCTCCCTATTATATTTATAAGCGCCGTGAGCACGGAGCAGAAGTTTATATTCAAGGGCTACGACAGCGGCGCAGTTGACTATCTGATCAAACCCATAGAGTCGGAGATATTAAAGAGCAAGATAAATGTGTTTCTCCAACTGTACAGACAACAACAGTTAATAGTCAAACAGTCAGAAGACCTTCAGATATCCAACGACTATCTTAAAAAAACAACGGAGGCCCTGCGTGTTGTCAGCGAGTATAACAGGAAATTAATAGAGGTACATCTTGACCCTATTATAAACGTAGGGCAAGATGGTAAGATAAGGGACGTAAACATCGCCACAGAGATAATAACTGGTTGTTCAAGGAGAAACCTCGTTGACAGCAACTTTACCGGCTACTTTACCGATCCTGAAAAGGCAACAGAACTCTATAAAAAGGCAATTGACATTGGCACTGCGCATGATTATGAATTATGTATTCTGTGCTATGATGGCAGTACAACACCTGTATTGTGTAATGCCTCCGTGTATCGTGATGAGGTCGGCAACGTCGTCGGCGTAATTGTTGCTGCCCGCGACATCAGCATACGTAAGGAGTATGAAGATGGCCTGAGGGAATTAAACAAAAACCTTGAAAATCGCGTCAAAGACGAGCTCGAAAAGCGAACAAAACAAGAGCAGTTACTGATCCAACAGTCCAGGATGGCCGCTATGGGAGAGATGATAAGCGCCATAGCCCACCAGTGGAGGCAACCCCTAAATGCCCTCTCCATCCTTATACAGGACATCGGAGACGCCTATGACTACGGAGAACTGGACAAGCAATATCTTGAGGGCTCGATAAGTAAGTCTATGTCTCAGATAATGTTTATGTCAAAAACGATAGATGACTTCCGAAACTTCTATAGACCCATAAAGGAAAAGATGGCCTTTGATGTAAAAAGAGCAGTGATGAATGTGTTTGCCCTGCTGTCGGCTCAACTCAGGAACAATTCAATATCCTACAGGCTCACCTGCCATATCCATAATATGTCATTTGAAGACCTGAGCGAGGATATGTGTTGTGAAGATTTTAAGTTCTTTTCATATGAGAATGAGTTTGAACATGTCCTGTTAAATTTAATCAATAACGCCAAGGATTCCATTATAGAAAAAATAACCAAAAACGCAGATATAAACGTAGACTCAGATACAGAGGAAATGGGCATGATCCAGGTTGACTTCTATAAGGATGACAACAAGATCATCATAGAGATAAGAGACAACGGCATCGGCATCCCAGTTGAAATAATCGACAGGATATTTGACCCCTACTTTACAACCAAAGAACCAAATAAGGGCACAGGCGTGGGACTATACATGTCAAAGATAATAATCGAGGATAACATGGGCGGTAAATTGTATGCCGAAAATACAGACAACGGCGCTATGTTTACGATTAAACTCAATTGAATGGGAATTTTAGAAAATTAGGATTGAGAATTATGGGGTCAAGGGCACTGGTGCACTTGCAGGGGGGGTCCAGGGAAGTACTGGCGCTGCCCCCCTTTTCTTTTCTTCTTCTTAGGGTGGAGTGATTACAAAAAAAGGCTACAATATTTTTATTGCAATAGGCTAAAATATAGACAGTGTGGAAGGTGATTTAATTATCGGGGGCATACATAACGGGCGCAGGGAGTGCGAGATGACAGCCATGTTAGAGGGGGTGCGCTCTGTTCTGAAGTACAAGAGATTTGAGGATGTTGCCCGAGCCATCTTTGATAAGTGTAAGGAGATGACTGGGGCCACAAGCGGTTATGTCGCCCTGTTAAACGCTGCCGGTGATAACAACGAGGTGCTTTTCCTGGACCCGGGAGGGTGTGAATGTATCGTTGACCCTTCGCTGCCAATGCCCATACGCGGGCTCCGTGAGACGGCTTACCGCTCTGGTAAGGCGGTGTATGAGAACAATTTCACGGACAGCAAGTGGTGGGACTATCTACCCCAGGGGCATGTACGCCTGGATAACGTCCTGTTTGCCCCTCTGAAATTAGAGGACAAGACCGTGGGCTTGATAGGTCTGGCCAACAAGCCAGGTGACTTTGACGACGACGACCTGAATATAGTAACGGCGTTTGGGGAGTTCATCGCCATTGCCCTGCACAACAGTCAGACCCTCCAGCGCCTGCAAGACAGTGAGCAGCGTTTCCGAAACGTGGTTGAAGCAGCCGGGGACGCCATAGTATCAATAGACAGCCAGGACAGGATCACCACGTGGAACAGATCGGCACAGGCCATGTTTGGATACACAGAGCAGGAGGCGTTAAACAGCCCTGTTACGATCATAATCCCCCAACAGTACCATGACGCCCACATAGAAGGCCTCCTACTGGTAAACAAGACGGGGATATCCAGACACAGCGGTAAGGTATTAGACCTGACGGCATTGAGGAAGGATGGCTCCGAGTTCCCGATAGAGCTGTCTCTGACCAGATGGAACATAGGAGAGAGGCTATATTTTACCGCTATAATCAGAGACGTCACCAGGCGCAAGCAGATCGAGGAGGAGTTAAGGGTCCAGCACCACCTGGTGATTGAACAGAGCCGACAGTTGGCAATAAGCGAGTTGATGATAAGCATCGCTCATCACTGGAGGCAGCCTCTTAGCGCCATTGGGGCTATTATACAGAACGTTGAGGACGCCTTTGACTATAAAGAACTCGATGAGGAGTTCTTTCACTCCTCGGTAAAAGATATCGTCAGGGAACTTATCTATCTCTCAAAGACCATTGACAACTTTAGCAGTTTCTACCGTAGGGATAAGGAAAAGATCGTGTTCAGAGTCCATGAGTGCATTGAAAAAACCCTGTCGCTCCTAAGAGATTACTTCAGGTCAAAATACATAACGGTAGCGGTAGATGTAGAAGAAGATTTAGAGTTAGAGGGCTACTTCAATGAGTTCTCAAGGGTAATCTTTAACATCATCAATAACATAAAGGACATATTTGAGGAAAGAAATATAAATAACGGACACATAAATATACGGGCATACAGAAATATAAACAATGGCAGGGTAATGATCTCTATCGCCGACAACGGTGGCGGCATGAGGGAGGATATAAAGAGCAGGGTCTTTGATCCATACTTTACGACAAAACATAAGTCCAGGGGTGTGGGGCTTGGTTTATACATGGCAAGGGTCATGATAGAGAAAAACCTCAACGGTAGCATAGTAGCTCAAAATACCGACAATGGAGCAGAGTTTATAATAGAGATATAGTATTGTAAGACTTAACTCAAACTATGGATCACGATCAATTATTTAAGGACAAGCGTATCTTATACGTGGAGGATGATGAGATAATCCGGGTCAACATAGCGCACTTCCTACGACGCCGGTTCAAGGAGGTCACAGAGGCCGAAGATGGCCGGCATGGGTTAACTCTATACACCCCAGGGGCCTATGACGTCATAATCACGGATATAGAGATGCCCATTATGGACGGCTTGAAGATGCTCGACAAGATACTGGAGCTTGACGCCACCCAGAGGATTATTATCACGACGGGCTATAACGACGACGAACACAAGAGCAAAAAGGCATGTGTAAACATCATAAAACCTATCATCAGGGAAACCCTGCTCATCGCCCTCTACAGGTGCCTGAGTAAGTAAGGGGAGGCACTGCCCTTTACCGCCCCTTGTTGAACTGCATGCTCATGTAAGCAGGAAATCATAAGTAACTATAACGAGCAGGAAGGGGTCAAGGGGGCTGGCCCCCTTGCGGGGTGGGTCCGAGGGAGGGGCGGAGCCGCCTCCCTTTTTTCTTTATCTTAGGGGGTGATATTGTTATAAACGTTTATGCTCTCTTACTTATCTTCTTAAGCAACCGCTAATTTTTGCCCCTACGGGATTTTAACGGCAGCGGCTGTATCACGGGTTGCAGCTCCTGGATTGCCGTTGTGATATTGTCCCGCTTTAATTGATTTCTATAATCCTTCAGTTGATAAACCGGCGTTAAGGCATTGCCAAACCGTATGGCCGCGAAGTTATCGCCCTCTGCGGAGGATACATATAACAGTTTCTTGTCGTTATACGTAATCCACTCATCTTCTGGCAAAAGCAGTGTAATGCTGACAGTGTCTGCAGTTTCGGCGTTGAATATTATCATTTTGCCATCCGAACTGCCAGAAAGGATATGCTTGCCGTCGGGACTATAGGATAAAGTTGTGACCTTGCCTGAATGCCCTGTAAAGCTGTGAATCAGCTTCCCTGATGAGACATCCCATATCTTCACGGTTGTATCCTCGCTGCCGGAGGCGATATACCTGCCGTCGGGACTATAGGCAAGGCACATGATATATCCTAAATGTCCTTCCAGTGTACGGACAAGCTTACCAGAGGATACGTCCCATATCTTTACGATTGTATTTGATTCATCACCGATTGAGGCGATATACCTGCCGTCGAGACTATAGAGGATTTTCTTTATTGTAAATGTTGGCAGCTTAATTGTGCGAATCTGCTTTCCTGATGAAGCATCCCATATATAAATGGTATTATAGTCAGCATATGCGATAGATCTGCCGTCGGGAGTGAAGACAATGTTTGATAATTCGTTATTAGATATGACAATTGTACGAAGGAGTTTTCCTGATAAACAATTCCATATCTTCAAGCCATCCGAATCACGCGCGACGATAAACCTGCCATCCGGACTATAGGTGGCGCTGGAAAACGGGCTTGAGGAATACATCTGTTCGCTGATTAGGCTGCCTGATGATATATCCCATATTAACAGTCTGTAATCGCGTTGGGCGTATGTGGCGATAAACCTGCCGTTGGGACTTAAGGCTACACCCTCTATCTTCTCTGAATGTCCCTCAAGTGTCCGAAGAAGGGCGCCTGTTGAAACACTCCAGAGCTTCACAGTATTATCTCCTCTGCTGATTGAGGCAATAAATATGCCGTCGGGACTGTAGGCTGCATATTCTATCCCAACGGAATACCCTGCATTTGTGGCGATGCTCTTACCTGATGAGACCTCCGATATTCGTACGGTATAATCAGACCTGCCAGAAGCAATAAATCTGCCGTCAGGACTGTATTTTAAGCTATAGACCCACTTGTTATACACGTCAATTTGCTTGATAAGCTTGCCCGTTGAGGCATCCCATATATTGATAGCATCGCTGCCTGAGGCGATAAATTTACCGTCAGGACTGAAGATAACACTATGTACCTCACTTGAATGGTCGGCAATTGTACGAATGAGCTGCCCTGATGAGGCATCCCATATCATTATGGTCTTACTATATTCACTGCATGTAGCGATAAACCTGCCGTTGGGGCTGTAGGCAGCGCTTATGACACCTCTATCATGTCCAGTGATTGTGCGAAGGAGTTTGTCAGAGAAGGCATCCCATATCTTCACGGTTTTATCTGAACTGCCCGTAGCGATAAACCTCCCGTCGGGACTGAAGGCTACGCAGTGTACCGTGTCTGAATGCCCTTTGTTTGTGCGAAGGAGCTTTCCTGATGAAGCATCCCATATCTTCACCGTTTTATCCCAGCTGCTCGAGGCGATAACCTTGCCGTTGGGACTGTAGGCTACGCTTGAGACTCCGGCTGAATGCCCTGTGAGTGTGTAATGGAGCTTGCCTGAGAAGGCATCCCATATCTTCACGGTTTTATCTGAACTACCCGTAGCGATAAACCTCCCGTCGGGACTATAGGATACGCAGTTTATCAAGCCGGAATGCCCGTCAATGGTGCGAAGGAGGTCTCCGGTTCTGGCATCCCATATCTTCAGCGTGCTGTCCCTGCTGCCTGAAGCAATAAACTTGCCGTCTGGGCTGTAGGATACGGTATAGACCATATCTGAATGCCCCATCTGTAAGAAAACCTCAGATGGTTTCGGCACCGGCGCGGGTGTACATGTTGAAAGAGTAATGAGGACGACGTAGATAAGCACATATTTTGTAAACTCAGCCAATCTGCTTAATAACACTTGATACCGCCTGTTTATCATTGAAGACCTACCATATCTACGTCTTATGTCCCTTCCCAGACTTTGACGGCAGCGGCTGTATTACGGGTTGCGGCTCTTTAATTGCCGTTGTGATATTATCCCGCTTTAATTGATTTCTATAATCCTTCAGCGGATAAACCGGTGTTAAGGCATTGTCAAACCGAACAGCCGCGTAATTGTCGCCCTCTGCGGAGGATACATATAACAGTTTCTTATCGTTATACGTTAACCATTCATGTTTTGGTAACAACGCAGTAATGCTGACAGTGTCGCCGGTGTCGGCGTCAAATATTAATATTTTGCCATCGGCACTTCCAGCAACGATCTGCCTGCCATCGGGACTATAGGCAACGCTAACTACCACCTCTGAATGTTGTTGAATTGTGCGAAGAATTTTCCCTGATGATGCCTCCCATATATCCAGGGTTTTACCCCAGCTGCCCGAAGCGATGAACCTGCCGTCGGGACTATAGGCAACGCATATGATATCCTGTGAACGCCCACCTAGTTTGCGGAGAAGCGTACCGGAAGATACTTCAAATATCCTTATGGTGTGATCGTCGCTGCCCGATGCAATAAACCTGCCATCCGGACTAAAGCTCACGTATGGGTTTGCGTCTGATTGCAGATATATTGAACGAATGAACTTTCCGGATGAGGCATCCCATAAATCCGCGGTTTTTCCGTAATAATGAACCAACGCGATAGACCTGCCGTCAGGACTGTAGTGAATGCTTGAGACAATGTCCGAACGATCCACTTCAATTGTGCGAATGACTTTACCCGATGACAAATTCCATATCTTGACGCCACCATTATTATTCACCGCGATGAATCTGCCATCAGGACTATAGGAAATGCTGTTGAACTCGTTTATTATAGTATCAAGCTTACGAATGAGTCTGCCTGATGAGATGTCCCATATATTAACATAATCACCTAATGCAGCGCTAGCAGCGATAAACCGGCCGTCGGGACTAAAGGCCACTCTTTGTATAGAATCCTCGGCAAGTGTGTGCAGCAGCGTACCTGATGAGACACTCCAAAGCCTGACGCCGTTGCCTGTCGCAATTAGTTTGCCGTTGGGACTGTAGGCTATACTTGTGATGCTGTTTGAATACCCGTAAAGTCTGACAACTACTATGTCAGAGGAGGCACCCCATGTCCATATAAGTGCGTTGCCAGGAGAACTGTCCGGGGCGTTAAACCCGTCGTCGGGACTGCCCTGGTTTTTGATATCTTTTGAATCCCCGTTAATTGTGCGGATGAGTGTACCAGAAGAGGCATCCCATATATATATATTCAAGGTGTTATTGTAACTGCTTGAAGCAATAAACTTCCCGTCCGGGCTGTAGGCTACTCTTGTTACATAGTTTGAATGTCCGGGAAGTGTGCGAATGAGTGCGCCAGTGGTGGCATCCCATATCTTCACGGTCTTATCGTGGTTGCCAGAGGCGATAAACTTGCCGTTTGGACTATAGGCAACAGCATGCGGGCTGTCGTATATACCTTCATTTAGTTTTTTTGAGCTAACGGCAATTGTGAGATAGAGTGTATTTGATGAGATATCCCATATCTTCAGGGTGTTATCCTTACTGGCCGAAACGACAAACTTTCCGTTGGGGCTAAATGCCACATCTTCGATCAATTCTGTATGTCCGGCATGTGTGCTAATATGCCTACCGGATGATGCATCCCATATCATCACGTTATGGTCCCAGTCGCCGCCGCCCGAAGCTATAAACTTCCCATCCGGGCTGTAGGCTACTCTTGTGACGGAATTCAAATGCCCAGTCAGTGTGTGAAGGCACTTGCCCGAGGATACCTCCCATATCTTCACGGTTTTATCGCTGCTCCCCGATGCGACAAATCTGCCGTCCGGGCTGTAGGCTACAGTTGTGACTCTGCTCGGATGCCCTTCTAATGTGCGAAGAAGCGTGCCAGTGGAGGCATCCCATATCTTTATGGATTGATCTTCACTGCCCGAAGCGATAAACCTGCCATCCGGACTGAAGGTTACACTACTGACACTATCAGCATGCCCCACCTGTAAGAATATTTCGGCGTTTTTAGGTGTCGGTGCAGGTGGTGTGCATGTTGAAAGAAGCATGAGGACGGCGCATATAAACGCGCATTTTGCATACACCACTAATAACCTAAACGCCTCTGCATTAAAACAAAAACTCCTACCCTCAAAACCCTTCAATATAAGTACCTGCCCATAATTAATTATATAAAAGCAAGAGGGGAAGAAAGGGGCGGCTCCGCCCCCCTTCAGAACCCCCTGCAAGGGCACCAGTGCCCTTGACCCCATAATGCTCAATCATAATGTTATATAAAAACTTTTGTCCATGTACATACTAGCAGATAAACGCCATTTTTGACATCAACATCCACTTTCTCTATCTCGATGTTTAGTCCCTCCAGCTTCGACTCTATCTTGGGTATATCCATATTTATATAGAATATCATTCCTTGGAATTGTTTTGCAATAGTGATTTTCTTTGTGTCGCCTTCCCATGCTTTTTTAAAGAGGATACCAAAACTCCTTATTGTCGGATATAGTAAAAAATAATTCTGGTGTATAATCGAACAAGATTAAAACAGGGGGTCACCGGACTCCCTCCACGCCACAACTCAACCTACAAGGCCACGCAGGAAGGGGTGGTCCATGACCCCTTCTTTCTTTATCTTTGCCTTTTCTCTACCCCCCTATTTATATTTGTTGGTTGTTTCCTGTATAATGTATCTTTTAGCATGAAAGGAGTGGATGATGAGACACATTGGATTGGATGCGGGGTCGGTTAGTGTCAAGATAGTTGCCTTCGATGACGACGCAAACATAGTTGACAGCGTCTATGAGAGACACCACGGGCACCCGTTAAGCGTCGCCTACAGACTGCTAAAAGGGTTTAATTGTGAGGACTCTGCCCTGTCTATAACCGGTTCAGCAGGGAAACTTATCGCCGAGGCCCTTGGTGTAACCCACATCAACGAAATAGCGGCCTGTGCCTATGCCACGAGGAAACTATTGCCCTCTGTCAGGACCATCATAGAGATGGGCGGAGAGGACTCTAAATATATAATACTCCAGGACAACCCCTGCGACTGTAAGGAGCGAATCCTATCAATTGCGGACTTTGCGATGAACTCCGTCTGTGCCGCCGGTACGGGGTCGTTCCTGGACCAGCAGGCCGAGCGCATGAGACTTACGATCGAGGAGTTCAGCGAGCTTGCCGCAAAAAACAGCAAACCAGCTCGAATTGCGGGTCGATGCAGCGTCTTTGCAAAGTCAGACATGATACACCTCCAGCAGATAGCAACCCCCGTAGAGGACATCGTGGCCGGTCTGTGCTTTGCCGTGGCGAGGAACTTTAAGGGCACCATCGTCAAGGGCAGACCCAGCGCCCCGGAGGTGTCGTTTCAGGGCGGGGTGGCCTTAAACGTTGGTATGGTCAGGGCATTCAGGGAGATATTTGGCTTTGACAACCTGGTTGTCCCGGAGCGCTGTGCCTTCATGGGCGCCATTGGAGCCGCGTTAAAGGATATCGAAAGCGACATCATCCAAAGGGGCGTTGACATCGAGGCGTTGCAGACCTATATCGGATCACTCAGGCACCTCGAAAAGGGTCGCGCGCCACTCGTGCAGCAAGGAGACGACTTCTTCCAGAGACACACTACCACAAAGATAACGGATGTCACAAGTCCGCTGCATAAGATAAAAACAACAGACAACGGCGGATATGCCAGGGTCAAGGCCTACATGGGGGTTGACATCGGCTCCATAAGCACGAACCTTGTTGTCATTGATGGCGATGGCAACCTCCTGGCCAGAAAGTACCTCATGACGGCCAGCAGACCCATCGATGCCGTCATGACCGGCCTCAGACAGATAGGCCAGGAGATAGGTCAGGATATCCAGATAATGGGCGTGGGCACGACAGGCTCTGGCCGCTACATGATCGCCGACCTCATCGGAGCCGACATCGTAAAGAACGAAATCACCGCCCAGGCCGCCGGCGCCCTGTCTATTGACAAGACGGTCGATACGATCTTTGAGATCGGCGGGCAGGACTCCAAGTACATCGCCATAGATGATGGCGTGATTGTTGACTTCGAGATGAACAAGGCCTGTGCCGCGGGTACCGGCTCGTTTCTGGAAGAGCAGGCCGAAAAGCTAAATATCTCCATCAAGGAGGAGTTTGCCGGCTGCTCGTTCTGTTCGACATCGCCGTGCAGCCTCGGAGAGAGGTGCACCGTGTTTATGGAAAACTCCCTGATGGCCAATCTCCAAAAGGGCGCTCACAAGGATGATGTCCTGGCCGGGCTGGCATACTCAATAGTTGAAAACTACATAAATCGCGTCGTGGCAGGCAAGAGGGTTGGCAAGAACATATTCTTCCAGGGTGGCACGGCACACAACAAGGCCGTGGTCGCGGCCTTTGAGAAGTTCACAGGGCGCACGGTCACCGTTCCCCCCAACAACGACGTCACTGGTGCTATAGGCATGGCCCTCATCGCCAGAGACTATGTAATAGACAAACAGAAGGCAAAAGCGATACAGGGTTCTGCCTTTAAGGGCTTTGGGATAATCGACCGTGCCATTGCCATCACATCGTTTCAGTGCAAGGCCTGTTCAAACGTCTGTGAGATCAACCGCGTGAGCCTCCAAGGGGTCAGCGAGGGGCTGCAGCCCCCGGCTCAATTCCCCTCGCATAAAAAAGACGAAAAGAGACACCTCTTCTACGGCGGCAGGTGCGAACGCTACGACATAAAAAAGGACAACACCCACGGCATAGAAGACCTCTTCGCCTTTAGGGAGAACCTCCTTTATAGCTTCTACGACTTTTTTGTGCAAGGGGCCGCTGACCTCCCCGACAGGGCAAAGGTGCGAGCCGCACTGGCAATAAAGGTGCGAGCCGCACTGGCAATAAAGGAACGACCCACGATTGGTATCCCGTATATATTTCTGATGCACGAGTATCTGCCTTTTTGGACCACGCTGTTATATGCCCTGGGGTTCAACGTCGTCCTGTCGCCTAAGACCAACCGGCAGGTCGTAAACCTCGGAGTGGAGAGCGTGCTGTCGGAGTCCTGCTTTCCGGTCAAGGTGGCCCACGGGCACATCAAACACCTGATGCAGGCGGGGGGGGGCAGTGACCCCTTGCATAAAAAAGTTGAGGCGCTGTTGTTGCCCTCCTTCATCAACGTCAACAACGCCAGTGCGGGTACGGGTGCGGGTGCACCACCAACAGCGCCCAGCAATAAAAGTGCGGCTGCACCAGCAATAAAATGCGACGACTTCTCAAAGGGGTCGCCATGTCCCTACACTCAGACCATCCCGTATCTGGCCAAGGCCGCATTTAATGGGGCATTTGGGGGACTTAATATACTCAGCCCGGTGATCGACTTCAATCGCGGCGACGGCTTTCTGGTTAGCGAGCTTCAGAGCAGCCTGCGGGCCTACAGGCTGTCGGCAACCAGGATCAAGGCGGCCATCAAGCAGGCCAAGGCTGCACAGGACGACTTCTACGCAAGACTGCGTCAAAAGGGCAAGGAGGTCATAGACGCCCTCACAGAGCGCACCATCGTGATCGTTGGCAGGGCGTATAACGCCTTTGACCCAGGGATGAATCTGCAAATCCCCCAGAAACTGGCCACTCTCCGCGTTGCCTCTATCCCGATGGACATGCTCCCCACCGCCGATGTCGATATAAGCGACAAATGGAGCGACATGTACTGGCGCAGCGGCCAGGGGATCATCAAGGCGGCACGCTACATCAGGTCAAATCCCCTGTTGTATCCAATCTACATAGGCAACTTTAATTGTGGACCTGACTCCTTCATACTTAAGTTCTTCAGGGATGAGCTTGGAGATAAGCCATTCCTGCACATCGAGATCGACGAACACAGTGCCGATGCCGGGGCCATCACCCGCTGTGAGGCCTTCCTGGACAGCATCGAAAACAGACATTACCCCCCTGCCCCCTCGCTGCCTGCAAGGCCGGCAAATTCACGTAATCTCCCCATGTCGGAGACGACCGTCTACATCCCCTGGATGTCCGACCACTCCTACGCCATTGCAGCGGCACTCCAGTACTCCGGCATACCAGCCGAGGTGCTGCCCCAGACGGATGCGGAGGCGCTGTCCCTTGGCAAGAAATACCTCTCCGGTAAGGAGTGTTACCCGTGCGTTGTCACCACCGGGGATGTCATCAAGAAGGCCACCTCCAAGGGCTTCGACCCCGAACGGTCGATCTTTATGATGCCCGGGGGTACGGGGCCATGCAGGTTTGGTCAGTACAACGTCCTGCAGAGGCTCATCCTGGACAAGCTCGGCCTGGACAACGTGAGGCTCTTTTCGCCCGTGCAGGACACCTCCTTCTACGATGACCTGGGCAAGATGGGTAAGGACTTCTTTCCCCGCACCTGGCAGGGTGTTGTTGCCATCGAACTGCTGCTTAAGTGTCTGCACGAGAGCAGGCCGCATGAAATCCACAAGGGGCAGGCTCAGGCGCTCTATGACAGATATCTGAAACTCTTGTATGAGACATTGATAGGTGGCAATGGCGTCATGGAGGGTGTCCTGCACCAGATGCGCAAGGACTTTGAGGCCATCCCCAGGGACAACCAAAAGAGACCCCTCATCGGCGTCATCGGAGAGATATTTGTCCGCTCAAACAGCTTCTCTAACGAGGACATCGTACAGAAGATAGAAGCACACGGGGCAAAGGTCTGGCTCGCCCCCGTCGAGGAGTGGTTGTTCTACGTCAACTATATAGGCTTTAAACATGCCTTGATAAAAAGAGATTATTCTGCTATAATAGATAGCTTTATAAAGAGGGCATATAAAAAGAACATTGAGATGAGATACCACAGGTACTTTAAGGGATTCCTACAGACGTTGCACGAACCCGATACGCGTACCATCATGGCCAAGGCTGCCCCCTTAGTGGATGAGTCCTTTGAGGGCGAGACGGTCCTGAGCATCGGCAAGGCCATTGACCTTATCGAGCATGGGGTGGCGGGGATTGTCAACGTGATGCCATTTGGCTGTATGCCCGGGACGATCGTCACTGCCCTGATGCGCTCGATCAGCAGGGACTACGGTGTCCCCTGTATCAGCGTCCCGTATGATGGCACGGAGTCAAACATGTCGGCTCTCCAGTTGGAGGCCTTTATAGAGCAGGCAAAGGTGCGAGGTGCGGCGGCCCCTGCAATAAGAACCGCACTGGCAATAAAAAAGCGAATCCGATCGTTTTAAAAGGAGGTGATTAAGTGGGTAATGTAAAGAAATGGCGTAAAAAGAAGATGTCAAAGCACAAGCACAAGAAGCTACGCAGGAAGATGAAGTTTTCGCGCAGGAGGAGATAGCAATAGCAGTCTTCCTTAAAGACTCTTAAAATAATGGCGATTTTAAAATAGCGACGCCTAAAAGCGTGTAACAAGGATACCGATAAAGGGCATCTTTGATATGTAGCGCTCAAGGAGTACCTTCTTGACACCGTTGGAGGCCGGGTAGCGGCTCATCGGGCGATCTATTGAGCGGCCTTTGGTGTGGGCGGGATAATCGTGGATATCTTTAGTGCCGCTTGCGTGTAGAAGGTAGACGTCGTTGTTATGTTTCTTTATAATACCGAGGTGTCCAACGATCTCGTCAGATGTGCGTCTGTCTATGGCCTTGACGAAGTAGACGATATCACCGCTTTGTAGTTTGGACATCCCGTCTTTGATGCCTTGTGGGGGTAGTATGGCAACGGTGCGTATACCCCTGGTGCCCTGGACATCTATGGTCTGGCCGATGTCCTTGGTGATGTCTCTTCCCCACTTACCGCTGAGTATCATATCCATACCGTACTGGAATCTGTCCTCGTAGTTGGAGACGTTCCCGTCTTGCTCGATGATCCCCCTGTGTCTAAACCGCTTGTCAAGGGCGATATCCACGGACTCTTGTGGCGTGTGGCCAAGGGCAAGCTCCACGCTGCGAAAGACGTGGTACATGCAGTCAACCTCGTCATCGTGGGTGATTGTGTTATCCCTGACGTAGGCGCCGATTGGGTCAGGGTCGTAGGGGGTATCGGTAAACTGCTCCGCCCAAAATGCGATCCGCCATCCGATGGGTCGTCCCTGTATCTGCTGTTGGGTCTTTAGCACCGTCTCATCAGGAAAGGCCAGCGCTATCGTAGCATTCATCAACAGGTAAAGAAGAAGCAAAGGCAAGAAAGGGGAGACGCCTGGCCGCCCCCCCCTCGACCCTTCATCCGTTTGCCTGCCTGGCGGCAGAGTTGGGGGCTTGTCACTGGGGGGCAAGGGTGGTTCATTCCCTTGAGGTGTCGCCAACCGCCCCCCTTTGCACACGCAGCCGTCGGTTGACATCCGACAGCCCCTTGGTGCCGTCGATCCTAGCACCTTCACAGTTGAGCTGCGGGTTGGTTGTCCAGCAGATTTATCAGATCATAATAAAGCGCTTTCAGGATACTCTCAATGTCTCTGAGACGACCCTGGGTCATATGCAAATCCGATACATGTAGTATCGTTACCTCAGACATCAGCAAACCCCCCCGTCCAGTTAATGCCTCCACGTCCACGCCTCAAAGAAGCAGTGACACAACACCCACCAAGTATAACATAGCCGGGTTGATTTTTTACACTTGAGTTTTTTATACCGATGATTATATAATAGCATTATGTCTAAGAAGATTGAACTGTATAACCTGCTCAAGGGCAAGATCGGGGAAGAGGGGACTATTGCCATCATTGACGCAATTGACGAGGTGGCCGAAAGTGCAAAGAGCGAGATGGCTACAAAGGCCGACTTGATAACTATGGAAGGCGCATTAAGAACCGACTTGATGGCGCTGGAAGGTTCATTAAAGGCCGACCTGATTATCCTTGAAAGCAAGATAAAGACCGACTCAACGGCGCTGGAAGGTAAGATGACAGCCGGGTTCGTGGCGCTAAGGACTGATGTAACGGCGCTGGAAGGTAAGATGAAAGCTGAGATGATGGCGCTGGAAGGAAGGCTCAACGAGCGTATCACCTCTGAGATATCTAAGGTCAACGAACGTATCACCTCTGAAGTAGCTAAGATCAACGAACGTATCACCTTTGAGATGTCCAGGTTAGAGCAAAAACTCTCAGAGACCAAGGCCGATATCACCAAGTGGATGTTTCTGTTCTGGATAGGACAGATAGCGGCCATGATCCTAATCGTGCGGGCGTTTGCGAAGTAACATGTAAGGCGCCAAACCACCTAACCACACAAGTCAATCAACACACGCCTGCACTTGACGGCGTGCCCCCCCAGTAATACTTTGTTGGCGTATTTTTTTTGATCATTTACTTTTTAGGCAACAATATAATATAATCTTGTTAGGATGTTAAAAGTCTCTGAAGCCAGGATACGCAAGATAATAATTGGATTTGGTTGAGCTTTGCCAAAAACCTGGTCGAGGTTTATCAGCTTAGGGGACTTTAACTGTTATTGCCAAGGCATCTCAATCCTAGTCTAATCATCGCTATTTCCCTGGAAGTCTTCCCTGGCTGTTAAGCAACGGCTATTGTTTTGAATACAGCGTTGCTGTGTTGCATATAAACGCCCCGCGACTGTAAGGAGCGTACTGATCAATATAAAACGGAGGACTTATGTCTAAGGATTACAAGGGAATGTGGAATGACCTGGGATTAAACATCGACGCCCATGATGGCTTACTCGCGGTGTTGACTGATGCCTACAAGGGTATCTATTTATCGCAAAAAGGGCGCCCAAAGGGGATGGATTATTTTGATTTCGTTATATCCGAGGTACATGGCCTAAGGATAGAGGAGTTGATTAACGCAAAGGAGGGGCACAGAAAGATAATCGGCACCTTCTGCATCTTTGTGCCAGAGGAGCTTATACTCGCCGTGGATGGCGTATGTATAGGGCTATGTTCAGGCGCTGAGGTGGGAAGCGATCAGTCTGAAACCCACATCCCTCGAAACACATGCGCGTTGATAAAGTCTTTTATGGGGTTTAAGCTCAGTGGACTGTGTCCATATGTTGAATCAGCGGACCTGATAGTTGGCGAGACCACCTGCGACGGTAAGAAAAAGGCCTATGAGACATTCGCAGCCCTCACCGGAAAGGTCTATGTAATGGAGGTCCCAAACAAGAAGAGCGACCATGACATGGAGCTATGGCAAGCAGAAGTGAGAAAGTTCGCCAATAAACTTCAAGAGATTACCTCGAAAAAGATTGAGCTGGAAAAACTAAAAGAGGCGGTCAAGATCGTCAACAACAAGAGACTCGCACTACAGAGGTTATCAAGATTGAGAGGCAACGACCCTGCCCCCATCTCTGGCCTCGACGCCTTGCTTGTAAACCAGATATCTTTCTTCGATGACCCAGTGCGCTTTACGGCGAAGGTCAACGAATTGTGTGACGAACTCGATCAGCGTGTGAGAGACAACACGGGTGTGGTAGTGGCGGGCACCCCACGAGTGATGATAGCGGGTTCACCGATGGCCATACCAAATTGGAAATTACATGCCATCATTGAGGGTGCTAATGCTGTGGTGGTCGCTGAGGAGGCCTGCGTTGGCGAGAGAAACTACCGTACCTTACTTGACGATAACTTCACCTCCGTTGAGGAAGGCATTGACAAGATAGCCCAGAGGTACTTGACTATCGACTGCGCCTGCTTCACACCCAACAACGAACGCCTTGATAATATCATCGCGATGGCAAGGGCATTGAAGGCCGATGGCATAATACACTACGCATTACTGTTTTGTACTATTTACATGATGGAGTCGTATAAGGTGCAAAACGTGACAAAGGCAAATGACATCCCCTTCTTACGCATTGAGACAGACTATTCAATGGAGGATATGGGGCAGTTGAAGACTCGTATAGAGGCCTTTCTTGAGATGATTGGGCGTTGACAGGAGATGTGATTAATTGAAAAGAGGCGGTATAGACATTGGTTCAAGGTTTATCAAGTACGTGGTGATCACTGACGATAAAGATATCTCCTTCAGTAAAGCCGAGACCGGACACGACCCATTATCCGTATGCGAGCAGCTGATCGGGGATAACAAGGCGGACAAGCTCGTTGCCACCGGGTATGGCAGGCACCTGTTAGAGGTAAGGGACAACGTACAGACCATCACGGAGATAAAGGCTGTTGCCAGGGGCGCTAAGGAGATATTCCCGCGCTGCAGGACTGTCATTGACATAGGCGGGCAGGATACAAAGGTTATCGGCATGGAGCGGGATGGCAGGGTCAGGGCATTTGAGTGCAATGATCGCTGTGCTGCTGGCACGGGGCGGTTCCTGGAGATAATGGCAAAGGCGCTTGGTTATGACATCAATAGCCTTGGAGCCAATTGCAATGGAGACGATGTCAGCGCCATCTCTATAAACAGCATGTGTGCGGTCTTTGCCGAATCAGAGGTGATCAGCCTTATAAACAGGGGGATAAAGCGTGAGACCATTTCACGGTCGTTGCATTCATCTATTGTTTACAGGGTTACCGCGCTGGCAAGGCGTGTTGAGGTAAGCGAAGATATTGTCTTTGCCGGAGGCTGTGCACGCAACCAATGCCTGGTGAACATGTTCCAGGACCACTTCCAGAGAGATATCCTGGTACATGACCACCCCGACATGCTCGCCGCACTAGGAGCTGCACTGCATTAGAAGGGAGAAAAAGGAAGAAGAAGGAGGGCGGCGGCGCTCCCTTCTTAGCTGCCAGAGATGATCTTGAAATAGTCTTCTGGGCGGTATGGTTCTTCTTCTGCCTTGCGTTGGAGGAATGCCAGTACCTTTGGATTTGGGGAGGCCTTAAGCTCCTCAATCGTTCCGATGAAGATGATGTTTCCGGCATCGAGCATTATAACGTAGTCGGCGATGGTGAAGATACTTGCCAGCTCGTGCGTGACCACAACGAGGGTCAGTTTGAAGGTCTTGTGGAGGCTTATGATGAGTTCGTCCAGGCCGGCGGCGGTCACGGGGTCTAGTCCTGCTGATGGTTCGTCGAAGAAGAGCAGTTCGGGGTCCATTGCCATAGCCCTGGCGATACCGGCTCGTTTTTTCATCCCGCCGGAGAGCTGTGCCGGATAATAGTCGCCAAACCCCGTAAGCCCCACCAGGTCGAGCTTCATGCGCACTATGATGTCGATGATTGGTTGCTTTAACTGCGTGTGTTCCCGCAGTGGAAGGGCAACGTTATCGGCCAGCGACAGGGAGTTAAGCAGCGCCGCCCCCTGGAACAGGACGCCCATCTTCTTCTTGAATTCAATCAGGGCGGCATCGTCCATCATAGTGATGTCCTTACCGCACTTATCGCTGGTGCAGCCGCACTTGACGTTGATCGTCCCCTTAGCTGGCTTCAGCAGGCCGATAAGGTGCTTCAAAAGGGTGGTCTTGCCGCAGCCGCTGCCACCAACCACCACGGTGGTCATCAACCGCGGGATCCCAAAGGTAAGGCCCTTCAAGACCTCCCTGCTGCCATAATAAGCGGTTAGCCCGCTAACTTCAATCGCTGCGTCCATCTAAAGAGAAAGGCCTAAAAGGGGGGACGCCTGGCCGCCCCCCCTCAGACCCCTCCTGCAAGGGGTCACGGACCCCTTGACCCCATCATGCTCGATCCTGTGACTTTTTATTGTAATCATTTGCAATTTTGCATCCTAATATTGCTCATTTTATATTCGATACGTTTACAAAAAATAGTAAAACAGGGTTGTGAAGAAGAAGTCAAAGAATATTACCAGAAATATTGAAGATACCACCGATGCGGTTGTGCGCATACCGACCTCTTCGGCTCCGGCCTTTACCTTGAATCCGTGATAGGCCCCCACTAGTGTTATGACCACACCGAAGGCCCATGCCTTGACAAGGCCCGTTAAGAGGTCTTTGACCGAGAGGGCGTTGAGGGTTTCGACGTAATAGCTGTAGGGATAGAGCTCCAGGAGGCTGATGGCGAGCAGGAATCCTCCGAGCATACCGATCAGGTCAAAGAAGGCCGTCAGGGCAGGCTGCATGAGCATCAAGGCAATGAGTTTGGGCACGACGAGGAATCTCACGGGGTTTATGCCCATTGTATCGAGGGCGTCGATCTCCTCGGCGGCCTTCATCGAGCCGATCTCCGCGGCAAAGGCAGAGCCGCTCCTGCCTGCCACTATGATAGCGGTGATGATTGGTCCCAGTTCTCGTGTTATGGAGACGCCCACGAGGTCTGCAACATAGATGAGCGCCCCAAACTTCCTCAACTGATACGCCGCCTGAAGTGCAAGGATCACACCGACGAAAAAGCCAATTATCGCCACAATCGGGACCGCGTTGTAGCCGGTCCTGACGATCTCCGTTATGACTGCCCTGAAGCGTATCTGCTTGCCCTTGAGGGGGGATATCAGCGTCCAGTAAAAGACGTCATTGATCAGGCTGGAGACCTCGTGCAGGTTATCCAGGACATAGATGGTCTTGCGTCCTATCAGGCCAAAGAGGCTTTCAACCCTTAATGGCATCATCTACGCTTTCGTACATCTCAAAGACCTTGTCGAGCTTGGAGAAGTTAAATATCCTCATGATCGACTCCGGAACCTCTGCTATCTTGAGTTTGCCTTTATAGGGCATCATCCTCTTAAGGGCCTCAACGAAGGTGGCTATCCCTGAGCTGTCTATGTAGGTGACGTCGTGAAGGGCAATTATTATCGTGGAGGTCTTCTTTTTTATAAGGGTGAGCAGTTGTTTTCTCAGCTCAGGGGATGAGTACATGTCGATCTCCCCCGATGGGCTTACAACTGTGACACCGTTATTATCTATCAAATCAACTTTCATTGCTTCTCCTGATGGTTCTTACAAGTATTAAGCGGTTTCCCCCCTGCTTGGTCTCGTCGTAGGCGATGGAGTCAAAGACCTTCTTTATGATATGCAGGCCAAGGCCACCTACTCTGACCTCATCGAGGTTCCTTTGCTTGAGGTCACTGAGGCTGGTCTTGGGGGCATCGTCCTCTATTGTGACCTCAAAGGAGTCCTCAAGGCACCTGAAGCCTATAACAATCTGCCTCTGGGTATCCCCCTTGTAGGCGTGTCTTATCACGTTTGAACATGCCTCATCGATTGCGCTTCTGATATCCTCCACGTCCTGGCGACACAGGCCGTAGAGCTCCGCAGTTAGTACCGCCACCGCTCGCACAACCGAGAGGTACTTGGGGTGTGATGCAACACGTAACACTACCTGTTCTGTCATCATCTAATTATATATTAACTCAACCAGCGTTATGTCATCGACCCTGCGTTTGGTTCCCTCTGAGAACTTGTTGACATAACATATAACCGAGTCTATCAGGTTATGTTTATCCTCGTCTTGCCCGATGCGGGACGCTCCTGCCTGGCTGAGAAAGGCCACAAGGGCGTCAAATCCCAGACGATGCTGCGCCCTGTCCTTTGTGTCAAAGACGCCGTCGGTTATCAACAGCAGCCTGTCGCCCCTCTGGAGGGTCATGGAGGTCATGGGATACTCCGTGGTTATGATGCCCAGCGGGGGACCGCCGGGGACGTCTATGACCGTTACCTTGTTATCTCTGATCAACAAAAACGGTGGATGTCCCCCATTTGAAACGGCCAACACGCCAGTGGATACGTCTACGATAATATACACGGCGGTGACAAACATCCCGCGTGGGCCTTTGAGCAATCCGGCGTTGAGCTTGCCCAGGGCAACGTTGGGTGTCTTTTCAAGACGGGCCTTGTGTCTGAAGTCGCCGATAATCTTTGCCATGTACGTGGCGGCCGATACCCCCTTGCCAGAGACATCTCCAACAAAGATGCCAACCTTGCCCTCTACCGGCTCCAGGAAGTCATAGATGTCACCTCCGACCTTTTCGGCGGGTATGTTGACGGCAAAGACCTCGATGGCCCCCCGTCTAAACACCGACGACTCCGGCAGAACCCCCCTCTGCAACACCGAGGACACTATAGACAACACCCCTCTGACGCCCTGCAGATTATCCACCCCTCTCTCCAACGTCCTGAGACATGTCTCAACAACAGCGACTCCTTTGTCATTAACTACCATCTGAAATTATATCATATTACAGATGGTATTTGCCTGTGATAAATACTGGCGTTGAAGGGGAGCCAGGAGCGTCCTGGAGCGACAAAGAAGCTCCGTCGCCCCCTTCTTTCTTTCTTCTTTTATTTACGTTGCCACTTCAGGGCGAGGCTTGCAAAGAATACGGCACTCATGGAGGCTACGATCAATGGGGCTGTTGGGATATCGAGGCTGTATGACGCGGCTATTGCGAGGATGCTCACAACGAGTCCTGTTAGCCATCCTATGATGAGCATATTCGCGGGACTTTTTGTAAACAGTTTCCCTATCAAGGCAGGTATTACCAAAAAGGAAAATACCTGTAAGATACCAGCCAGCTTTACAGAACTGGTAAGGACAAGGGCAAAACTCAGGAAAAAAAGAAATTCCCATAAAAACCCTCCCTTGCCCTCGTAAGAGAGACAGAAGAACCTGCGCCTGAAGATGAAATGAAATGCCCCGATTGTCGCGTACAGGCAAAAGGTCTCAATGAGTTCTTTTTTTGTTACCCACAGTATGTTTCCATTTAGGATCGCCTTAAACTCGTCAAAACCGTGAGGCGTCCGCTCAAGTATCAATATGCTTGCGGCAAGGGAGAAGACATACATCACCCCGATAAACGCCTCCACATTGATGTGGCGTGATATCGCCTTTGAACAGGACAGGATCAATGCCCCGATAACAGCAAATACAATAGAGTACAGGTCATGCCCCTGCCCATCATGCCCCCCAAGAAAGGAGACGGCAATGCCTAAGGCGATAAACTGCGCCAGTGAGAGATCGACAAAGATAATCCCCCTCTCAAGTACATGTATGCCAAAATATGCGTGTATCGATATCAACAATACACAGGCCAGAAATGGATACATAAGAAAAAATAGTGTCTCCATCGTTATAAGCACCTGCCCATAGTTAAATATACGAAAGAAAAGAGAAAGAAGATGGGGACTCCGTCCCCTTGCCCCCTGCAAGGAGGGCGGCTCCGCCCCCTCCTTGACCTCCCCTGCAAGGGGAGGGGTGAAGCACCCCGGCTACGAAGAAGTCCCCTTGACCCCATAAGTCTCAATCCTAACTTTATGTCCATATGTTTATCCTCCTTACTTCAGCAACGAGACGACCTTGTCCATAAAGGAAAACCAGTCTTGTCCGTTTTCTACATCTGCGGGGAGCTCAACCCAGGGCACTCCGGTCTTGTCGGAGATGAATTGAACCTCGTTTTTTGGATAAAAGACAGAGGTGATAATCTTATCCGGTTTTGCTCTCTTTATGACCTCTATTAATTGTTCAACCCCCCGTGAAGAAGGCGCTATGCCTGGTTTGTCTTCTACGTATCCTATGATCGTGAAACCAAAATCGCTGGCAAGGTAGTCATACAGGGCGTGATAGGCGACAACTTTTTTGCCCTTTAATGGCACCATACTCCATTGCCTCTGCCTCTCGTCAAATTGCTTCCTCAATGACGCCAGGTTGGCCATGTAGAAGGCCTCATCAGCAGGGTCGAGCCTTGACAGCGTATCGGTTATCCCCTCCGCGACGCGGATAATGTTCCTCGGTGAGAAGTGATAGTGGGGGTTGCCAAGGGGGTGGACATCCCCCATGCTTCTATCTGTTGCGGCGACCTTTCCTATTGCAGAGACATAGCCTGAACAATCGAGGTTGCCTGGCTTGCCTGATTGGATATTGGGATTTCTGGAAGACTCTATAATCACGGGAAGATAGCCGATCTCCAGGTCAAGGCCATTGTAGATAAGCAGGTCGGCCTTTCTGGCCGCAAGGATCATACTTGGCTTTGGCTCAAGGTAATGAGGGTCCTGGTTGGCCCTCACGAGGGTGGTTACCTCTACCCTGTCTTGTCCGATCTGTCTTGTTATGCTACCTATCCAGGGAAGCGTTGCCACGACATTTAACCTGGCATCGGCATAACTCGAAAACGCAAAAATCAACGCTAAACATATCAATATCTCTTTCATATACATGATGGTCTCCCTTAAAATGTGTGTGCTCCGTGAGCTCCAATCCCGAGTATGACCTGCAGGAATAGCTCGTTGTTTGTCTTATCGTCCCTACCTGAGCGGTCGTAGTTATACTGTAGCCGAAGCCTGGAAAACTCCGTGAGGTCAAGAGACATCTCCGTTGATGCCCTCCAGGGGGCGTTGCCAAATGATTGAGACAGGTCTCCTTGTCTTTGAAAGTCATCCCTGAAGATGCCAAGCCTGTCGTATCTGACACCCCAGGTCCATAACCCAAATTGATACGCACTCTGTATGTAAAACCCATCCTGCTGTCTTTTCAGTGGCGATATCTTTAATGACGTCTCATTGGTAAGGTCACCGCTCTGGCTTCTCAAGAGATACTCGCTCTGCAGCGTGAGGCTGCTTAACCTCGATGGTTTCCACTTATAGGTAAACTCAACCCCATACAGCGTGGAGTTACCTACAAAGATTGTGTTATCAGCGATGGCGTTTGAGCGTGTCTTGCCGCTTATTAGGGATAGCCCCGTCAGGATGGTAGAATCATCGCCGATGTCAAAGGACACCTTTGCGAATGCCGTATAGGCATGGGGTGCAGACTCGGCATCTTTGCCAAACAGGATATCATTGTCCCCTTGCAGCGCCTCTGCCCCGATGGTAAGGGGTATGAGCAAGTCCGGCAGATATGTGACCTGCACACCCTTTTCATCAATCCCCTCGCTGCCTGTAAATGCCTTGTAGGCAAGCGGGGCATCGACGAAGCTCCAGACATGGCTGTGTTGCGCATTGAGTCTGCCAAAGCCGCTCCTGAATTTACCACCCTTTATCTGGAGGCCATCGGGCAGCGCCGTGGTTGTAAAGTACGCCTCCTCAATTGATACGCCATCCTCGGTGACAGGGATCGTTGTATAGAGGTTGAAGTAAGGGTCAACGGGGGCAAATATATAGAGTTCAGCGGAGTCCAGGTTAAATCCCCTGGTGTTGGCCATATCCGCCGTGACCTGAGAATTGGTGTAGTACCCCGGGATTCCTCTGTTTTTAAGCGTGGAATCGGTCATCTGCGATGCGTACCCATATGTGTTTAGGACCACGGAGATGTTTGGGTTAAGCATCGAAGAGGCGCCAAATAGCCCGCCTACCGATAACGACTTTGGCTGCTTCTGCTGACCTTCCTCCTGTGTTGTAGTAACCGGCAGAGGTTTGGTTGATCCTTGAGCCTCAGCGGATTTTAGTTTGCCCAGCTCGTCCTTGAGGCCTTCGATTAAGTTCTGTTGGCCCTTTATCGTCTCTTGCTGTTTCTTTAACGTCTCTTCCAGGTCACTCAACCTCTTTTCTATGTCTTGTCCATAAGCAATGGAGGCATAAAAACCTGGAGACACTAAAAGTATCAGGGCGAATATTATGAGATATATCTCTTGCCGTGATTTTTGCATAATTCACCTCTTTTATTTTTACCGAAGAGAAAAAGGGGGCGGCGCTGCTTCTTTGTCGCTCCAGGACGCTCCTGGCCCCCCCTGCAAGGGCACCAGTGCCCTTGACCCCATAATATCTTGTTCACAGTGCATGATTATGCACAATATTGCCGAACTATTATGGATACCACAGCCCTCTAGGGCAAAATGGTACAACGGTGGAAAAGGTATCTAAAGCAGGATGGTTGAGGGAGGTGCTCTGACTAAAAACAGCCCTTTTGCGCAATGCAGCAGGGATTGTGGCTCATCGGGACTTAAACGTAATGCTACCTCACTAAACAGAGGGTATAGACTAAAGCTATCCTCCGCGACCCCATACGTATGTGCCGCGGTGCAGATTGGACAATTATCATGAGAGTTGCCGTCGCTGTGGTAATGAAGACCTATTACAATAGAGAAAATAACATAGAGTATTAATATAAATAGCCTTAATACAGGTACTTTCCGCTTCATAGGGGTATTGAAACATAAAATCAACGCACCTGTCAAGTTAAGCAAACCCGCCCTTTACGGGGTCAAGGGGTCCGTGACCCCATAATCGTCAATCCGACCTGTTGCAAGGAGCGATCCGAATCAATTTTATAAATATATCTATGTTCATGTGCTTATTGTCCGCATTAAAAATTTATCACTTTTTTTACAAAAGGTTTGTTATTATATGATAGGTGGTAGAGTTATGGGCAATTTGTATTGTTTAAGTTGTAAATGGCATGTGAGATGAGAGGGCTTGGGTTTTTTTTTGTTATAGCAACGGTGATATCGTTATTAGTGATTCACTACGGCTTGTCTTATAGCAGCAGCGCTGTAAAGGGCAAAAAGGGGACTGTTTCGCTCAAAGGCAACGCTCGCACAGATGTTTTGCCCTCGCCAACGCCCAACAGTACGCCCCCGGCAACCACGACCTTCCCAAGCATCCCATTCAAAGAGGCCGTAGAGAGTATTAAAGACCTCGAGCTGCCCGAGGAGGCCCTCAAAGACAAGGGGGCCGTTATCATAAAGAGCGACCCGGCATCGGCAAGGCTGTATCTCGGTGGAAGATTCCTGGGCTACACCCCCTACAAGCTCACCGGACGTATCGGCAGATACAAGATTGTCCTCAAACAGGATGGTTACTCCCCAAAGACAGATGTGATAAACGTATCTTCTGGTAAGACGGTTATCGTAAAAATAAACATGTGAAGTAAAATTCACTGGAATCCATTTTTGATTGTTGGTTATACTGTAGCTGTTGTGATGATTAAGAATAATCTGAGATTTTTAAAGCAAGGTCATTGTGAGGCTATGATTAACCAGGTGATCGATGGATGGGTGAATTACATGATAGAGTGATGCCTTACAACCCATTACACTTATTTATTGAGCATTTAATCAAATCCATAAACGCTCATATGGCCTCTGGAGGTATGGGGTCTGAGCGACAATGGATATATGATGTGCAGCGCAGAGGGATTATCTTGTCCGTGTCGGATGATCAGGAGCAGTACCTTATTTTAGGTCAAAAGGGAAAAGAGACTATTTATAATCAGCTTTTAAATAGTAACAACGCAGAGATGCAGAAGGTTATCGAGAAGATAACCCTTGTGGCCGGGACGGATTTTTCCGTTATCATCCAGGGAGAGACGGGCACCGGTAAGACCGTGATAGCCCGCCTGTTGCACATCCTCAGCAAGAGGAGCGCACACCCCTTTGTCCACGTGGATATAAATGCGGTGCCAGAGTCCCTCATTGAGACGGAGCTCTTTGGCTATGAGAAGGGATCGTTTACGGGGGCATACAGGAGGAAGAAGGGCTTCTTTGAAAGCGCTAACGGTGGGACTATATTCCTTGATGACATCCAGAACCTCTCCAACAGGGTACAGGGTAAGATACTAAGCGTGGTGGAAGAAAAGAGGTTCTATCCCGTGGGCACTGCCACTGCCATACACGTGGATGTCAGGCTTGTCGTGGCCACCAACGTGGATATCTCGGTGAGCCTCATGGACAGGACTATGCGCGATGACCTGTTCTACAGGCTCGGGGAGTTCTTCATCACGGTCCCACCCCTCAGACACAGGCAGGAAGACATACCGGCGTTGTTTCGGAAGTTTGTCGCCGATACCAGCATCGAGTTAGAGCATAAGGTTGCGGATATCTCAGAGGACGTCTTCACCATCCTCAGGCAATACCAGTGGCCTGGCAATATCAGGGAATTGAAAAACGTCGCCAGAAGGGCAACCCTGCTGTGCAAGGCAGGGCAAATCCTCCCCGAACACATCGATATCCAAGGCCAGCAGTCATTGCCACCAACTTTGGAATCGCCAATCACACCGCTAAAGACCTCCACGGCTGAGGTGGTCAGGCAGAGCGAAAGCAAGGCCATCAAAGACGCCCTCGCCTTCACCAACGGAAACAAGACAAAAGCAGCCGCCCTACTCAAGATCGACTACAAAACCCTCATCACCAAAATAAAAGACTACGGCCTCAAATGAACTTTGAGCTATAATATACATTATGAAAATAGATATATACAAAGAGATAGGTGAAATCTGCATTACCATGCAAGATGGTCAAAAGATATTTGATCAGATACATCCTGTGTTGTTGGTCGGTAACGCTGTTGAGCTTAATTTTGAAAATGTTATTTTGTGTGCGCCTCTATTTTTTAACACCGCCATTGGTCGTCTGTTGGAAGATATTAAACCTGAGAATATAGACTGTCTTGTAAAGATAAAAAATATAAACTCTATAAGCAGTACAGCATTCAAACATTCGATAGAACATGCCAAAGAATATTATGGCAATCCAGAGATACGTAAAGCAGTGGATGAGGTCTTACTGCAACAGGCAGAAGACTGGTAATGTCTGTTAAGTATAAGATTCATGCTGATATTATTGACATAAAGAAAAAGAGTAGTTAGCGAGATTCAAGCTGCGTGGAATTATATCGAGCCGATATCAGAAACCCTTGACATAAATATTGATGAGACTGTTACAAAAAGCGCTATGAGACGCCTTGATACAGAACAACTTGATGGTTATGATTTATTCATAATTGAAGCTATGTCCCGTGCATCAATAACCAAGGTCATTACAGATGATGGCGACTTTGCCACAGTTGCCGGTATTGAGGTTTTTACCGCAAATGACAATGTTATTAATGCGGCTCAATCACAAGGTAGATTAACCACCAGGTAATGTGTGCACGGAGCCGCCCCTTTCTTTCTTCTCTTCTTCTTTTTCTTTTCTCTTAGGGTAGGTATCTGGAGGTGATGTAGCGTTTGTTGTAGAGGCTCTTGACGTTGTACTTGTTCAGGACGCTGACAACGCCTTTGAGGTTGAGCAGGGCGTCCTCGATAAGATGCCGCGGACAGCGTTCGGACTCTATAACCAGCACGACCATCCTGTTGGGATCGGATAACAGCATGGCGCTATCGGAGGACATCACGGCGGGCGTGTCGATAATCACACAGTCGTAAAGCGACTCAAACAGCACGATGCCCCTGTTAAACCTGCCGAGATAGATAGCCAGGGCGTCGTCTGAGGCCACGGCGCCGGCAGTTATCAGGTCAACGCCTTCAACGCTCTTGAATATCGGGACGTCCTTTAGGTCATCCACCCCCATATCCACCGATATCGCGGGCAGATAATCGGACAGCCCCTGCTCCCGGCAGACCCCAAAGCACTCATGCAACGACGACGATGAACCGGCGGCATCTATCAGGAGCACCTTCCTGTTGACGGCGGCCATTGCCCTGGCAAGGTTGGAGGCGATAAAGCCCTTGCCCTCCTGCCTCAAGGCGCTGGTTATGATGATTGTCCTGACATGGGGATTGAGATGCGCGATGCTGTTTACAAGGGTCATAAACACAGGGATGACACTGGAGGGCAATTCATGGCTTTTCAGCTTTAAGTATGGCAATATGCCGATCAACGGGAGGGTCTTAAACCCCTTGATGTCCTCTGTCGTTGCGACCCTGTCATCCATGTACTGCCGCATCAGTGCCGCCGAAATGCCAAACACACTGCCCAAGAGCAGGGCCAGGGCAAGGTTGACCGGCGGATAGGGGTGACGGTGCTTTGAGGTCGTGTGCACAATGGCAGGTTCGATTATCGTGAAGCTTGACATGGCGGCCTTCTGCGCCAGCCCAACCTGATACTGATACTGCATGAGCGTCTTGTAGACAGAGTCCGTCACCGTTGCATCGAGCTTGAGGATGTTAAACGTGTAGGTCGTCTCTGACATGGCCCTTAGCTCGTCCTCATAACTTGCTATAATCTCGGGATAGGCCGCCAATTGAGCCTCATTCAGCGTCAGCTCCACGTACTGATCAACGAGCTTGCGCCGGACATCCACGTATACGCTGTCTATGCCGAGGCTGTCTGTGTCAAAGACCTTTTCAAGCTCCTTGCGCATCAGCTCCTTCAACTGGGCAATCTGGTTTTCTATGTCTATAACGCTTGGATGATTACTCGTGTACCTGGTCTTTGTCTCGGCCAGGCTTAGGTACAGGGTGGTGAGTCTCTGTTGAAAGTTGGTGATAATTTCGCTTGTCACCAGGCTGGCGGGGTCGTTCTGTTTGCTGTCCCCTCCTTTGAGCTGTTGTTGCAGACGCTTGATTGCCGCCTTGGACTTTAGTATGGATATCCTGGTGTTGTAGAGGTTCTTCTTCCATGCGGCCAAGTTATCTATGATGGCGGAGACCTGAGTGTCTATGGAGATGGCGGTCTCCCTTTGCTGGAAATCCTTCATGGCCTTTAGATTGCGCAGGTGCGCTGTCCTGACCTCCCCGACGATCGTATCCATGATGGCCCTGGTCTCGGCGAAGGAGTCCAGGATTCTCTTGCGTTCGGCCTCCTTGATGGCCTCTGCCGTGGCGTTTGCGATCTCTCTGGCCTCTTGAGCATTGGGCGATGTGGCGGTTATTATGTAGACGTTGGTGTCCTCATGCTGCTTGACCTTGAGGTGGGGGCGGGGAAAGACCAGGGCAACCAGCGAGGACTCAAGCAGTCCCTCGGCGGTCATATCCTTTTGCGTGCTATCTACGTCTACGCCGAGACGCTTAAAGATGGGTCTTGTAAAGGGCAGCCACTTCATCACCTTGTATCGCACGCGCTCATGGCTTAGGTGGAGCCTGTCAACGACCCCCTGGACGATCGGCCTTATGGTGGCAAATGCCAGATAGTCTGCCCGCTCCGTGTCGTTAAACTGGAGCAGGTCGGAGGTAAGCCCCATCGACTGGTTCAGGGAGGCAGCGGCGGCGGTCTTCTTCAACATCACCCTGGCGCTGGAGTCGTACCAGGGCGTGATGACAAAGGTCAAGACCGCAACGGTCAGGAAAAACGCCAGGAACACGACAACGACCGTCACATGTCTGCGCCATAGGATGTCTATGAATCTCTTGAGTTCCATTGCCCTTGCTTACTGCATGGCGATCATACATTTGCCGTGGCGTCTGTCCGTGGACCTTTGAAATGCGTCTATGACATCCTTAAACGGGTAACGGGCGGTGATCATCGCGCTGACGTTGAGTCTTCCCGATGCCAGCAGCCTTATGACGTAGTGATAGACGCCATGCCCGGAGTGTCCGCGGCTGCCGATGATGCTGTTAGCCTCTGTGACGAGTCTATCCAGGGTCAAGGTTGCCGTGGAGGCCGCCCTACCCAGGTATATGACCTTGCCGTTGGTGGCGATGGCCTGTTGCATCTGGGGAAGCGTGTAGGTTGCCGCTCCGGCTGCCTCGATCTGCATGTCGGCCCCAACTCCTTGCGTGATTGCCAGCACCTGCGACGCCGCGCTATCCTGCGTCAGTGAGTTGATGTTGAATGTGTAATCAGCGCCCAATGTCCTGGCTATATCCAGTCTTGTATCGATGCAATCAAAGGCGATTACGATATTTGCCCCGGCCAGGCGTGCCAGCGCAACGGCAGCAAGTCCGATAGGTCCGACGCCATAGACCACGACCGTGGCCCCCGGCTTAAATCCCCCGCCAGTGATAAACATCCCGTTATAGGCGCAACCGATGGGTTCTATCAGCGCCCCGATGTCAAAGAGCTCCTGTTGTGCGTCGTATCTGTCGGCGAGGCAATCGATATCCCAGCAGTGTCGTTCCTTTGCGGCGACGAACTCGGCCATTGCGCCATTGCGCGTGATGCCCACCAGTTCGACCCTCTTGCATTGGTTAAACGCGCCGCTCTTGCACGCGGTGCACACCCCGCACCAGTAGATGCTCTCCACCGTGACCCTCTGTCCCGCCTTGAAGTTGTCAACTCGCTTACCGATGCGCTCAACCACGCCGGTGTACTCGTGTCCTATTATACATGGCAGCCTCACGGGGCCGGAGAACAGGACATATCCCTCGTCATCGTGTTCATACAGGTGCAGGTCTGATCCGCAGATGCCGCAGCTCTTGACCCTGATGAGGAGTTCGTCGTCGTCGATCTCCGGCACGGCGACGTCTTTGACCTCGAAGGTCGGGTTGCGCCAGACCTTGTTACCCATCGCAGCCCTCCGCTGCTGTCGCTCCGTATCGCTCGCAACATAGCCAGTCCGCGGCGCCCACTGGCCATCTACTACCAAGGCCTTCATGCTATTGGCTGTCAAGAGAATGAAAGAAGGGGGGCGGCGCTGCTTCTTTACCGCTCCAGGACGCTCCTGGCCCCCCCTCAGACCCCCCCTGCAAGGGGACCAGTCCCCTTGACCCCATAATGCTCAATCCTGGTGATCGTAAATAATGCTCAATTCTGATACTCACTCAAATAATGGTAACATAAAGTTGGGGGTTTTAGGAAGTTTTCCACACTATCGCTTTTCTTGTCGAGTAAAAAAATTGGACAAGTTGGAAAAACTTGACACCGATGAAATGCCATGTTATCCTAAATCTCTCTATGATTAGGATTGAGCATTATGGGGTCAAGGGGGCTTCTTCGTGCCCGGGGCGGGTGCGACCCGCTGCGACAACATCGTGCCTCACCCC
>JADFXD010000156.1 GCA_015233725.1 Nitrospirota bacterium
TTTATGTCCTATCAATTTTAGTACCCGAAAAAACTCGAATCCGATCAGTATATCAAACTTGTCAATTTCTGTATAATCAGGATTGCCTACTACCTTTGTAATATCGCTGATGTCAATATTGCGTTCGTTAATCTTCATGATTGCGTGCTTTGTCATTTTAATCATAAAACTTACAGATATACCTGTTTATTCTTATAATTCACCCTTACTCTACCAGTCCTAAACACTATTTGGCAAGTAGAAAGGATTAGTTATTTACAGAGGCCATGAGCTTTTTGGAGTACAGGCGGATGATGGTGGTATTTTCCTCAGTCAGGTCTGTGAAGAGGCCGCCAATGAGCTGATTGTCCTCGCTGATCTTGGAGTTCTTGACGGTGAATTTTATATTATCCACCGTTCTTTCCAATATCCTGAAGGTGATATAGTAGGTATTGTCGATTTTAAGCAGAGGTGGCTTTTTCAAGGGGTCTTTCACGGTGATTTTTAGCAGGCAGCCACCCTTGCTGATGTTTACTATATAGGCCTCAATAGAGGTTATTGTGTTGAGGTCAAAGACCTTTGCGGGGATGTTGGTCGGTACGCGATCGTATCGTCTCTTGGCTGCTCCCGTCTTCTTAAACGCTCCATAGCCCCATAACTGGTGGCGGTTGATGCTGAAACTGACCTTTGATGGCGGAATCACCTCTTTTATGGCGTACTTGCTGATTGCGGTGTCACGTCTGAATGGTGTGGGCAGGTATTCTCCGTTTGACTTTTGGATGCTGTGTACGATTGGGCAGTTGGCCTTTTCTGTCCTGTATGTAACCACAGCGATTTCGTTGTTGTCAAGCTTCACAAATGCCCCTGGGGAGTAGATGCCGATAGTCTTGATAAAGTACAGACCGAGTTCCTCTTCAAAGTGATTGCCCTTGTCCATAAAGATATTGCGCATTGCGGTATTTGCCGGCATGGCAGGACGATAGCCTCTGCCCGAGATCATGGCGCTGTAGGCGTCGGCCAGGTATATGATACGAGCGCTCTGGCATATCTGATCCCCCTTGATCCCCCTTGGGTAGCCGCTGCCATCAATTGCCTCATGGTGTTCAAAGACCCCCGTCAACCAACGCTGCTGTGTCACACCGAGGGCCTGTAACAACTTTACGGTGCGTTGTTGATGGGCCAGTGTCTGTTTCTTTTGTTCTTCGTTGGGACTATCTTTCTGCCAGTACAGGGCTTCCTGGAGTTTGACCACAGAGAGGTTCATGGTCAGGGCTGCTGCCAACATCTGTTGGCGTTTATCAATGGACCACTCCAGGCGTTTTGCTATTATCTCCGATATTATGGCGGCGTGGATGGGGTGCTTTATGGTATAGCGACTCTGATTGTCCATCAACATGATCCCAAGGGCAAGGTCCTCGTCCTCGTAGCATATCTGCTGAATTGTGTTGCAGAGGGCAAGTACCTTACCAGGGAAATCATCTACAACGTTATACTGGACAAACAGTTGCTCCAGTCGCTCATACACCTCGTTCAGGAGTTCAAAAGGGGTTTCGTTGTCTGAGTCAAACGATCGACTTGCCCTCTGCAGTGGAGAAAAACCTGCCGCATAACCAAAAAAATTTGCCGAACTGCTCCCCATTAACTCCACAATGCGACGTAACTCATTCATATCCTTTATTACGTGCCCTTCCTTGAGCATTAACTTACCATGCTGGTCGTAAATTGGATATGTCAAAGGTTTGCCTATCGACAAATCGTCTTTGCCTATCAACCTTGTCTCCATCTAATACCTTTCACCGTCAAATAGTTGTCTCTCTCTAAAAAAATCTTATCTGTTTAGCTAATGAAACTACACCTGCAAATATACGGTGCAAGTATTGTGCCGTTATGTTTTTAAAGAGACAAGTCCTCAATACAACGGATCGGTAGTTGGGATAAGCACAAACCGTGAATAAGAATTATGGGGTCAAGGGGAGTGGTCCCTCTTATTGCCAGTGCGGCTCGCACCTTGCAGGGGGGGTCGAGGGGGGCCAGGAGCGTCCTGGAGCGGTAAAGAAGCAGCGCCGCCCCCCTTTTTTTTTCTTATTGAGAGGAGTTAGGGTATTACGGTGGGCATTTGGCGCAGATGGATTTAAAGAGGGTGGTGCTGAGGTACCTGTCGCCTCTGTCGGGGAGTATGACGACGATGACGCCGTCTTTCATCTCTTGCGCCTTTTTGACGGCGATGTAGAGGGCGGCGCCGCTGCTCATCCCCACGAAGAGTCCCTCTTTCATGGCCAACCACCTGGCGGTGTTGTAGGCGTCGTCGTCGTTGACGATTCGTTTGTCGTCCAGTCTAGAGGGGTCGTAGATGCCTGGAACGATGGACTCAGACATGTTCTTCAGCCCCTGTATTCTGTGTCCGAGGACGGGTTCTACGCCTATGATCTCAATGGAGGAGTCATACTCCTTGAGCCTCTTGCTGACACCCATCAACGTACCAGTGGTACCCATGCCGGCGATAAAGACGCTTACCTCGCCGTTGGTCTGCTCATAGACCTCCTTACCGGTGGTCTCGTAGTGGCTTCTGACGTTTGCGGGATTATTAAACTGGTCTGGCATGAAGTATTCATCCCTGTTTTCGTCGTATATCTTGTGGGCGAGCCTGATGGCGCCATCCGTGGCCTCATCCCCCGGGCTCAGGACGAGCTCCGCGCCGTAGACCATGAGGGTCATCCTGCGCTCAAGGCTCACACACTCGGGCATAACGAGCTTGACCTTGTAGCCCAGGGCAGCCCCTATCATGGCAAGCCCGATGCCAGTGTTGCCGCTGGTAGGTTCGAGGATCACGTGGTGGCTCTTTAACTTATGCGTCTGTTGCGCATCCTTGATCATGTAATAGGCGATGCGATCCTTTACCGAACCACCAGGGTTATTGCCCTCGAGCTTTACAAGGAGCCTGACCCTAGGGCTTATGTCCAAACTGCCAAGGCTCACCATCGGCGTCTGTCCTATGGCGTCAATTACACCCATTGTCCACAACGCGAGGAGTTAATCACTCACCACTGTCTTTACGACAAACTCAGGGGGTGACATTATCGCCTTTTTCACGGCGCACTGCTCAGCCACCCGGATTATGGCGTCACGGTATTTTTCGGGAAAATCGCCCGGTACGTTGATCTCTATGTGGAGTTTGGCCATATATGGTTTTCCACTGGGGTCATTGAGATACTCATGGCGCTGAGTCAGCGTGATGCCCTCGGTGGGGATACCATTCTTCTGACAGAAGCTCAATACATATATACCGGCACACGTCCCAATCGAGGCCAGGAAATACTTAAACGGCTCAGGGGCACTGCCATCCCCGCCGTTTTTTACCGACTGGTCAGTGGCGATCGTCATGCCCTCGATCTCGGCATTGACGCGCTTTCCACCTGGAAACGTAATCTTAATGTCCATTTTCACTCCATTTGTTGACTATGTTTTTGAGGCGCAACTTTATGTCAACCGTTAGTGTGCCCCATGTATCAGGATGGGGAGACAGTGAACACACACGGCCTCTTTCCGAGCCTCATGGTAACACTCTATATACACCCTCTCCTTGTCATCCGCACCACACACAAAACACTTTACGTTGATACCTTCAACAACCACTTCTATAGTCCTCCTTGTTATCGACTTAATTTCAATGAGTTAGTCCATATCTCAATTAGTATACATTAGTTCGGGGTTGAATTTCAATATGTCAATTGCCTTGGGTGCATCAAAAAGTCATGGGTAGCTTGGTCAAAGAAAGAAGGGGAGGCTTT
>JADFXD010000077.1 GCA_015233725.1 Nitrospirota bacterium
GGTGCCCTTGCAGGGGGTTCTAAAGGGGGGCGGAGCCGCCCCTTTCTTTCTTTTTTTCTTTTTTCGGGGTAACTTATAGACATGGTTAGGAAATCCAGGGTCATTGGAATTTTGTTTTTGCTGCTTGTGGCGGTTTGCACGGGCGGGGGGGTGATGCTGCTATACGTGTTTATCCTGTTTAGCACGGAGAAGAGGCGACGAGTGCATTATGAAAGGTCGCTTGTGTTTATAAGGAAGCAGCTAGAGGGGCTGATTGACTCCAGTCATGCGGTTATATATAGCCGTATGCCAGGTAGTGGATATCCTGTAATCTACGTCAGCGACAACATCGCAGACATCCTCGGTTATTCACCGAAGCAGCTTATCGATGACCCGGAGTTCTGGCTTAAGAGTGTACACCCCGACGATAGAGAGTTGGCGTTAAGCAGCCTTAACATCGTCTATACCAAGACGTACAATATCACCAGGTACAGGATGCTTGATGCCAACGGGCGCTACAGATGGTTGCAGGACAACACCCGACTCATATTTGATAAGGTTGGAGCCCCTCTGTTGGTCATTGGCACCTGGTCGGATATAACTGAAAAGGTCACACTTGAAGAGGAGCTGTTACAGAAGACTGAGGAACTCGATAATATGAACAAAAACCTCCAACAGAAGGTACAAGAGGAGGTCATCGCCAGGCAGACGCAGGAGAATATCCTCATTCATCAATCCCGTCTGGCGGCAATGGGTGAGATGATAGCCGTTATCGCTCACCAGTGGAAACAGCCGTTGAATACGCTGTCGCTGATCGTCAGTGATGTTGCCGAGGCCTACTCCTTTGGGGAGGTCAATCAGCAGTACGTAAACGAGTTTGTTACCGAGGCCACGGCACAGATAAAATTCATGTCCGGCACGATAGATGACTTCCGCAATTTCTTTAAGTCATCCAAGGACAAGGTGGATTTCGATTGCATGGAGGCTGTCAGGGAGGTGTTTAATCTGTTATCGGCGCAGCTTAAGGCCTTTGCCATTGACCTTAATCTTGCTAAAGAGGGTGATACACTTGTCTGCGGCTATCCCAACGAGTTTAAGCAGGTGGTGCTTAACATCCTCAACAACAGTGTGGAGGCCATCCTGCAGCGGCAACAGCCCCCCACAACCAGGGTGATAACTATCAGGGCGTACAACGACGATGACAGGGTGATACTGACCATCAACGACAGCGGCGGCGGCATCCCCATAGAGCATATGGACAGCCTGTTTGAGCCATATTACACGACCAAAAAGGACGGCAGCGGCATTGGCCTCTATATGGCCAGGACCATAATTGAGGGTAACATGGGGGGGAAGATACACGCAGAGAACACGCCAACAGGCGCCTCCTTCGTGATTGAGCTAAAGAGGCTAAACCGCGACAGTCATTGACAGATACGCTCATTTTGGCTTAGTATAGTAGATAGAGACGTTATTTCCGTCGTTAAGTAAAAAACTAAGGAGGATTTAAACGATGGGGGAGATTAGAGTCAAGGTTTTATTAAGAAATTATGCTAGTGCTGAGATGTCACGGAGGGGATACATTAGCAAGGAGGAGATAGAATCCAGTGAGCTTGAGATGGTTGTCGATACGGGGGCGGTGCTGATCCTGCTGCCTCAGGACGAGGTGGAGAAGCTTGGCCTGCTGCCTGCAAAAAAGATAGTTGTCACCTACGCGGATGAGCGGAAAGAGGAAAGATGGCTTGCCATGGGACTGGAGGTAAACATAGGAAACCGTTCAATGGTGACCGATTGTATCATCGGGCCTCCCTTGTGTGAGCCACTGTTAGGCCAAATAGCCCTTGAGGAGCTTGACCTTATCATAGATGCTCAACGCAAGACGCTTGGTCCGAGGCCTGAATCACCAAATCTGCCGCTGTTAAATCTGAGATAAGAACCTATAAAGATGGCAATTGCCTTGATTTTTTGACATAACAAACGTGTAGTGCGGCATTTATGAATCTGGATATTAAAATTAAGGACAAAATTGTAGAAAGATTGAAACACATAAATCCTGCGAAGATACTCCTCTTTGGGAGCTTTGCATATGGCAATCCTACAAAAGACAGCGATATTGATTTGTTGATAATAAAAGATACGTTAGACTCAAAGATAAGAGAGATGATAGAGGCTAGAAGGGCGTTAAAGGGCATTTCGATACCCTTTGATACAATTGTGCAATCTCAGGAGGAGTTTGAGTTTTATAAGACCCAGGTCAACACTATTTCCTACGAGGCGGATAAAAAGGGTATAGTGATTTATGAACGAGGATAAGTTTATCAGACAATTTGAAATATTGGGGCTTGTTTGAGTAAGAAGTCAAGACAGAAGAATTTAAAGAGCGGCGGCTCTCCAACAGAGTCAACCAAAAGGGCCATACCGGAGGGAACCGAAAGACCAGCTCTCTTGAGTAAGGCATCAATCCATATTTTAATAATCGCGGTTGTTGGCCTCCTGATTTACTCCAACACGTTTAATATTCCATTTATCTTTGACGATATCCCAAACATAGCAGAAAACCTCTTGATCAAAGACCTCCGGTACTTTACGAATAAATCAATGGTACACGATATCCCCGTGATCTATAACGTCAAGGACTTCTTCTATTCAAGGCTCCTGGGCTACCTCACTTTTGCGCTAAACTACAAACTACACGGCCTCAATGTCACAGGCTACCACGCCTTTAACCTCGCGGTTCACCTCATCAACGCTATCTCTGTGTACTACCTTATAAGGCTCACCACAAAGACACCGTTTTTCTCAAGACACTCGCGTATTCGTGATTATCCCGTTGACCTCCTGGCGTTTTTTGGCGGAGTCTTGTTCGTTGCCCATCCGATTGCCACCCAGGCCGTTACATACATTATCCAGCGATTTGCCTCACTTGCGACGATGTTCTACCTGCTCTCTGTCCTGTTCTACATAAGGGCCAGGCTCGACCCAGAGACTAAATACACGAAACATATCTACGCCCTCTACACCGCAGCCCTCATCTGCGCGGTCTGCGCCATGAAGACAAAGGAGATTGCATTTACCCTGCCCATGTTAATAACCGCGTATGAGCTTATGTTCCTTGAGGGCAGCGCCAGAAAGAGAACCCTGCTTTTAGCGCCGTTTATCCTTACGCTGATCATCATCCCCGTCTCACTTGTACAGACCAACGCCTCTCTGCTTGAGGCAGGCAGGATGGAGGAATCGATGCAACTGGCAAGTTCACAGTACATATCAAGGTGGGATTATCTGTTGACGCAGTTCAGGGTGATAACCACCTATATCAGACTGCTGCTCTTGCCCGTAAACCAAAACCTCGATTACGATTACCCGATCTACAATACCCTCTTTAGCCCGGCGGTTGTCATCTCTCTGTTGTTTATAATATCCATTGCGGGCGTAGGAGTTTATTTGTACGTCCTTTCAAACAGACCTGACAGAGACAATCGATGCTGGTTGAGATTGGCCTCGTTTGGGATTCTCTGGTTCTTCGTCTCCCTGTCGGTTGAATCCAGCATAATACCCATAGCGGACGTCATCTTTGAGCATAGGGTGTATCTGCCATCGGTGGGGTTTATCCTTGCGCTGTTGTCGGTGTATATGATAAACATCTCTAAATTTGAGAGGTTCCAACGGACGATTGTAGTGCCCGTGGCGGTCTTGATTGTCATGGCGTTTTCAATAGCGGCATACGCCAGAAACAACACCTGGCGCAACAGTATCGCTATATGGGAGGATGTCGTACAAAAGAGCCCAAACAAGATTCGTCCACACAACAACCTCGGGGCCGATTACTACGACCAGGGGCGTTTCAATGAGGCCATCAGGCAGTATGAAACCTCAATACAACTCAAACCTGGCGAAGCTTACGCCTACCTCAACCTTGGAATCGTCTACGAAAAACAGGGCAATCTGGATGAGGCCAGCAGGCTGTATAATGCAGCCCTGAAGATAAATCCCGATTTCCCAGACACCCACAATAACCTCGGTGATTTTTATTACGGCCAGGGGCGTTTCGATGACGCCATCAAGGAGTATCAGACTGCCATCAGGCTCAAACCATCCTTTACGGAAGCCTACTGCAACCTCGGCGTGGTCTATAACAACCAGGGGCGGCTCGATGAGGCCCTTACGCAATACCAGCAGGCCCTAAGACTCAACCCCGATTTCCCAGATGCCCACAAAAACCTCGGGGACTTCTATCACAACCAGGGGCGTTTCGATGACGCCATCAAGGAGTATCAGACTGCCATCAGGCTCAAACCATCCTTTACGGAGGCCTACTACAACCTCGGCGTGGTCTATCACAAACAGGGGCGGCTCGATGAGGCCCTTACGCAATATCAGCAGACCCTGAGACTCAACCCCGACCATGCCAACACGCACAACAACCTCGGCGTGATCTACTCTGTAATGGGTAAGGTCGATGAGGCGATAAAGGAGTATCAAACGGCTATAAGATTAAATCCGGCCCATCCCGATGCGCAAAAAAACCTCGACATCCTGATGCAAAAGATAAAGAAAGGGAAAAAAGAAAGAAGGGAGGGCGTTGCCCTCCCTCAGACCCACCCACAAGGGGACCAGTCCCCTTGACCCCATAATGCTCAATCCTGATGTTATAAATATTTACCAGGAGAAAATAGCGTGAATGTACTTGTAATAAAGATCGGAAGCAGCATCATAACTGACTACAACGGTCTCGACCAGCATAGGATAAGCGCCCTGGCATCGGACATATCCGCGCTTCACAGCACGGGACACGCAACCGTGGTGGTGTCCTCGGGGGCGGTGGCTGCCGGCAGGAGCAAGTTAAACATCAGGGGGCGCATAATGGATATCAACCTCAAGCAGGCCGCTGCGGCCGTTGGACAGAGCTCCCTGGTGTGGGCCTATGAGAGGGCCTTTGGCGCCCACGGAAAGAATGTGGCACAGGTGCTGTTGACGCGGGATGCGTTTTCAGAACGAAAGCGGTATATAAACGCCAGGAACACGCTTATCACCCTCCTGGAGATGGATGTCATCCCAATCATCAACGAAAACGACACGGTCTCAATAGATGAGTTGAAATTTGGCGACAACGATCGCCTTGCCGCGCTGGTGGCATCGATGCTGGATGCAGGGCGGCTTATAATCCTCTCGGACGTGGATGGCCTCTACACCGACGACCCCAGGAAGAACGATCAGGCCAAGCTCATCCCCACAGTCGTTGAGATAACGCCGGAGTTGGAGGCCCTGGCAAAGGGCGCTGGCTCAATATCAGGGACGGGCGGGATGTACTCCAAGCTCATTGCCGCAAAGATGGCTACACAGCGCGGGATCGTCGTAAACATCGTAAATGGCAGGAGGTCTGATCTACTCAGCAGCGTCTTAAATGGCAGGGTCGTAGGCACGGAATTTGCCTCCACTGTCAAGAGGTACGCGGCCCGCAAGGGTTGGATAGCCACGGGTATACGTTCAACCGGCGTCTTGTCTCTGGATGCCGGAGCGGTCAGCGCCCTCATCTCCGCGGGGAAGAGTCTGCTACCGTCGGGGATTGTCTCGTTGGAGGGCAGCTTTGAGCGCGGAGATGCCGTCTACTGCGTCAGTCCTGATGGCAAGCGTATCGCCAAGGGCCTCGTCAACTACTCCAATAAGGAACTCCAAGGCATAATCGGCCTCAAGACCAACCAGATAGAGACCGTCCTGGGCTACAAGTACTCCGACGAGGTCATCCACCGCGACAACATGATCATCCTTTAAGAAGAAGAAACATTCATGAATGGGGGCCGGCCATATTCACCCCCGCGCAAGACCCTTACGCATAGTGCTCTGTTGCAACCTAATTATGATAAAACAGCGTACTCTTTTCCTTGAGAACAACCCTTAAAGAAATCTGTTATCGACAGTTTTTTGGCCCTTTGTCAAGGTTTCTGTGAGGAACTTCTCATAGGCTTTTAACACACCGTCTCTGTTTCTCTCCCCTACGCGTTTATTTCCTATGTATATCCCCCAAGGGGCAAGGTCCCTGGTGACTACGGAGCATGCGCCGACAGAGACACCCTCGCCAATTGTCACACCAGGAAGGATGACAGAATTTGCACCGACTATAGCAAATCTATCAATATAGATATCCATTCTCTTTACGTTTCTATAACCTTCTGGTATAGTGCAATTGCCAAATCCCCAATCCTTGAAATCATCGGTCCCGGTGTAGACCCTCACCCCTCCCGATAGACCTGAATGTTCCCTGAGTGTAAGTCTGCCGCCCCCACTTATGGATGTAAACGATGCTATGTGGACATAGCTTTCTATCTTTATCAGGTTTGTCGCATAAATAAAAACAAAATCATCAATTATAATATTGTCACCGAACTCAATATTTTCTATCCCAACAATCTTCGTATATTCAAACGTCTTTACCCCTCTGATATCGTAACCCATAGCCCGTTATCCTCCGTAATTATCTATATCTCACTTAACTTAAGTTATGCTAACATTACATCTGAGACACTTGTCAAGGGGCCCCAGAGCTTTTTTTTTACGCTTGTTATATCAACAACAGTAGATGTAAAATAAACAGTGGCTAATGAGAAAAATGAAAAATCATAGGAAGGGATGCCTCAATCATCCACAACTAAAGTTTGCACCCACACATTACGGGGTCAAGGGCACTGGTGCCCTTGCAGGGGGTTCTAAAGGGGGCCAGGAGCGTCCTGGAGCGGAAAAGAAGCGGAGCCGCCCCTTTCTTCTTTTCTTTTTCTTCTTCCTGGCCGTTTGTTTTCTGCCTGGATGCAAGAAGGATGAGGCACCCAAGACGACTGCAGACAAGACCATCAACGTCGCCACGACGCCCGCGATCAAGACCACGCTCAGACCGTTTGTCGAGTCAACGGGGTCGATCGAACCATTCGAGCGGGTGACGGTCAGCAGCGAGGTCGATGGCATCCTGCGGCAACTGACCGTGACCGAAGGAGCACGGGTGGCAAAGGGCGCTGTGCTTGCGCGGGTCAACGACAGCGACCTCACCCTGGCCCTCAAGAGCGCCGAGCTAGCCCTGGCCCAGGCAGAGGCGTCGCTGAATAACCTCAGGGGCGAGTTCCAACGCAAGGACGCCCTGTACAAAGACCAACTCGTGACCAAGCAACAGTTTGACGATATCACCACACGCCTCGCCATCGCAGAGTCCGAGGCGGAGCGGGCAAAGGCCGCAATGGCGCTCTCCAAGCAGCAACTGGACAAGACGATCATCTATAGCCCCCTCAGCGGGGCGGTTGAGGTCAAGAAGGCATCCGCGGGGGACTACGTCAGAAACGGCGCCCCACTGGTGACGATCATCCAGACCGACCCCGTCAAGCTGAACTTCACGGTGCCAGAGAAGGCTGCCCGGACGCTGCACAAGGGGCAAGAGGTGACCTTCAGGGTTGATGCCCTGCCGCAGGGACAGTTCGCCGGCAAGGTCAGTGCCATCTACCCATCGGTTGACAAGAAGACGCGCACCATCGAGGTTGAGGCGGTCGTTGACAACGCCGATGGCTTATTGAGGCCGGGGTATTTTGCCCATGTGACCCTCTATATGGAGCATCCGCGCGATTGTCTTGCGGTACCTGCCACGGCGCTCCTCTATGAGGGGGACAGCGTCAAGCTCTACGTCGTTGACGGCGATAAGGCAAGTCAGGTTATGGTGAAGATCGGACAGTCCTTTACGGAGGAGAAATCTCTTGACGCTCCAGGAGGGGTCAGCGACACCCGGCTCAAAAGGCGCTCCTTGGGTGAGTTGACCGAGATAACACAGGGGGTTACGGCTGGCCAATCCGTGGTAGTGGTTGGGCAACAGAGCCTCTTTGATGGCGCCAGGGTGAAGGTAAATCCTGCCCATGATTGATTATATACGAATAAAAGAAGAAGAAGGGGGCGGTGGAGCTTTTTTACCGCTCAAGGCACGTTCCTGGCCCCCTTGACCTCTAATGCTGTTGACTTAAGCATACCGGACAGCTCCATTGCACCATTTTTTCCTTGATTTTTTTGTATGTCGTGGTTGAGATGGCCTTTTTTCTTTTGGGCGATAATAGACGTATCTTGATATTTCCTCTATTAACTCGTTAAATGGTAGCACCACAATCAACCGTGGTTGCCAGGATTTAAGCCACTTTTATACCTTCATAATATGGCGTTGTTACTATGCAACAGCAATGTGACCACGTTTGAATGGAGTGGTACCTTCAGTCTAAAGATGAAGAACAAAACAAGCAATTAAAAGATTGGTTATGGGAAGGTAAAATTGAGGAGATAATTATGTCTTTAGAAAAAGTGCCAAAATGCAAAGAAGTTGAAGATTGTTTACGTTATTATCGGAAAAACCGTTCCAGAATGAATTATGGTGAGTATAGACAAAAAGGCATTGATATAGGCAGTGGAGTTATAGAAAGCGCCCACCGCATAGTAGTACAAACCAGAATGAAGCAATCTGGTATGCACTGGAATAAAAAAAATGTTCAGTCTATTGTATCACTAAGATCATTATATCTGTCAGGACGATGGAGCAATATAGTCAACCATTTAAAGAAGGCGGCCTAATACCCATGAAAAATTGATGCACCCGGGATCAGTACACTGTTTACAATTCTGTTGGTTTTCTGATAGACTGATCTGGTATGTTTGCGATGACATTTAGTAACAACGTTTGGTCGATAGTTTTGTTGTTTGTGTTTGCGATGGTGCTCAACCTGCCATTTGGGTATCTCAGGGCAGGGCAGCCAAGGCGTTCGTTTAAGTGGTTTTTATACATCCACCTCCCGATACCGTTTGTTATCGCGATGAGATACGTCATGCACCTCAACATCAGGTATCTGCCAATTTCGCTGGCTGCATCTGTCCTTGGACAGGTCATAGGGGGTAAAATAAGAGGTTCCAACAGGGGTATATGATGAATCAGGGGATGACAGATAAGACAAGGGACAAGACCTCGATTGTCAACACAATATGGGGGCTCTTCTCATCGGTGAGGCTTGCCGTAATCCTCATTGCGATGATAGCTCTGTTGTCGATCGTGGGCACGTTGATAGAGCAAGGCGCAGAGCCCGAAAAGAACGTCATACTCTTTAAAAAAATCTTTGGCGATGCCTTGGCCCCCGCCGCTTATCGGATAAGCGAGTCGCTTGGCTTTATGGATATGTACAGTTCGTGGTGGTTTTTGGCGCTACTGGCGCTACTTGCCACAAACCTCATCATATGTTCCCTTGACAGGCTGCCCGGCATACGCAGGATAGTCTCTAAGCCGATGGAGCCACTCAAGGAAGACGGCTTTGGACATCACGGCATAAATAAGCAGTTTGTGTGTAATGGCTCGCTGACGGATATCAGGGTAAAGGTCGTAACCGCTCTGAGGCAGCTCGGCTTTCATCCCAGCGAGTTTGCCCTTGAACGGGGTGTACAGTACTATGCACAGAAGTGGCAACATGCCCGTTATGCCGTATATGTCATCCACCTAAACATCATAGTCATACTTGTGGGGGCGGTTGTCGGCATACAGTTTGGTTTTCATGGCTTTATGAAGATCGACGAGGGGCAGACCACCGATACGGCTATCTCACGCAAGGGCGAGGAACATCACCTGGGCTTCTCGATAAGATGCGACGACTTCAACGTGCAGTTCTACGGCGATACCGATATGCCAAAGACGTACCTGAGCTTTTTAACCGTCCTGGAAAACGGTAAAGAGATGCTAAAGACCTCTATCGAGGTAAACCGCCCGATGTCTTACAAGGGATATACGTTTTATCAGGCCAGTTACGGTCCACTTGGCGAGGGAAGCGGGGTCCTGGTCCTGAGGGTGACATCAAAAGACGGCAAGTCTGAGGTGATATCTAAAAACGTTGGAGATGTATTAAATATCCAAGGCTCTGCCCTTGAGGCCAAGATAATGGCATTTTCACCGGCGCTGGCTTTCAACAAGGAAGAAAAAGCATACACGTACACCGATATGCTAAACAATCCAGCAATTTACGTGGTGTTTAGGGAAGGACGTACTGAAAAATACGGCGGCTGGATTTTCAAGCGCTACCCCAAGTCATGGAATATCCCCGATGGCAGCAAGCTGGAGTTGATCGACAACTGGGGTTATCAGTACACGGGGATACAGGTCAGAAAGGACCCAGGCGTATGGATAGTGTATCTTGGCTGCATATGTATGACGTTGGGGCTGTATTTTGCCTTTTTCCTGAGTCACAAGAAGATATGGGTGCTGCTCGTTGGCGACAAGGGCAAGGTAGACATAAAAATAGCCGCCTCCGCACATAAAAACAGAGGCGCTTTTGATACAAGTATAGACAAGGCATTTGGCCCCCTTAGAGATCAAATCGGAAGAGATCAACCGGCGGCTAATACAAAAGGAGGTTAAATGGGAAACAGTTCTGTATTTTTTGGCATAGCAGAGATAGGCTACTTTGTGGCCATGATGGTATATATCGCCTACTTTGTCTTTAAGGGGGAGTACCTCGGAAAGGGGGCAACCACTGTAACGATAGTCAGCTTTTTGGCTCAAACGGCAGCATTTATCAGCAGGTGGGTAGAATCGTATAACCTGGGTATAGGGAGGCCGCCCTTGACGAATCTTTATGAGTCATTGGTGTTTTTTGTCTGGTGCCTCATGCTCGGTTATCTCATCGTAGAGTTTAAGTACAAGCGACGTTCGTTGGGGGCGTTTGTCACACCGTTAGCTGCCCTGGCGCTCGGATTTGTCGACCTGACCGGTATGTCCAAGAAGATAGAGCCCCTTGTGCCAGCCCTGCAGAGTAACTGGTTGCTGGCTCACGTGACGATGAGCTTTATCGCCTATGCCGCATTTGGTCTTTCCTTCGCTGCCGCATTGATGTACCTGATCGTAAAGACGGAAAGGCGCAACGAACCCGCTTACGTGTTTTGGAGCGTTTCCAGCAGCGTATTCTTCATAGTGATATTTGCGATGCTCCTGGACTACATGAACTATAAAGTGGTCGGGGAAAGCACCGAGGGGTTTATAAAAAACTACCTGTTTAAGACAACATTTCGGAACGCATCGTCTGGGGTCGCTGTTTTTAGTTATATTGTGGCTGGTATCGTTGTTTTTCTTACATGGCGCTATGGATACATCATTAAAAAGGCCATTAATGGCTTTAACGTCTCTGTGGACTTCCTAGACGAACTCAACTACAAGGTAATAGCGGTGGGGTTCCCCATATTTACGCTTGGGGGATTGATCTGTGGGGCCGTATGGGCAGACCAGGCCTGGGGCACCTACTGGAGCTGGGACCCGAAGGAGACGTGGTCACTTATCACGTGGCTTGTCTATGCCTTCTACCTGCACGCCAGGTATCTCAAGGGATGGCGGGGTAAAAAGGTGGCCGTGGTCTCAGTCGTTGGCTTTATCACGGTGATATTTACCTACCTCGGCGTCAATATCTTCCTGTCAGGATTGCACAGCTACGGAGACATGCCATGATGTCAGGACAATCACATTTGACGAAAGGGAATATAAGAAAAGAAAAAGGGGAGCGGCTCCGCCCCCCCCTTGACCCCTTAATGGGTGGGTGCCATATCATATGGATCAATATTTCAAATGCGATTGCCCTGCGCACCAGAATTTCTAATGTGGTTGTACTGGATATTATGTGTTATAATAACGGTGGAGATATATAACGTGAAACGGTTTGATACAGAGATATTGGTTGGAGTGTTTGTGGTGCTGGGTTTTCTGTCCCTGGCGTATCTATCTGTAAAGCTCGGTAACCTAAATATCCTAAGCGAAAATGGTTACGTGGTGATTGCCCAGTTCAACAAGACGGGTGGCCTCAAAAAAGGCGCCCCCATTGAAATAGCCGGCGTGGAGATCGGAAAGGTAAAGGACGTATCCCTCGACAAGGACACCTATCAGGCCAACGTAACCATGTTTATCAAGCCCGAGGTCAAGGTCCAGGAGGACGCCATCGCCTCGATAAAGACAAAGGGATTACTTGGTGAAAAGTACGTCCAGATATCCCCCGGAGGCTCCCCCACACTCCTGAGTAGCGGTGGAAAACTCAGAGAGACCGAATCCGCCATAGATATCGAGGAGCTGATCTCCAAGTACGCCTTCGGTGAAGTCAAATAAAGATGTTAGGTATTCATTGAAATGTATAAGTATATACTGTGAATAAGATATTATGGGGTCAAGGGGACTGGTCCCCTTGCAGGGGGGGTCGAGGGGGGGGCGGAGCCGCCCCCCTTTTTACCTTTCTTATCCCTAACAAATGAGGGAATTGACGATGAAGGTAATAGGTTTTTTTGTTTTGCTTATGGTAGGAGTGAGCGCCGGGGCTGCGGAGAGGCCTCAGCAGATCATCATGGGGATAGTGGATAATGTCCTGGCGATATTGAAAGATGCCTCATTAAAGGGTCCCGATAAGGTGCAACAACGCCGTAGCAAGATACGAGAGGTCGTGCAGGAAAGATTCGACTTCGCCGAGATGTCACAGAGGACGCTTGCCGTGCACTGGCATAAGAGAACCGAGGACGAAAAAAAAGAGTTTGTCGCCTTGTTTAAAGACCTCCTGGAGGGTGCCTACATAAATAAGATCGAGAAGTACAGCGACGAGGATATCCACGTTATAGAGGAAAAGATCGAAGGGAGCTTTAGTACCGTTAAAACGGAGATCATAACCAAGAAGGCCAAAATCCCTATCGATTACCGCCTTAAATCGGTAAGCGACGACAAGGGGTGGAAGGTCTACGACGTCGTAATAGAAGGTGTCAGCCTCGTAAACAACTACAGAACCCAGTTCCAGAGCATTATAAATACCAAGGGCTACGATGCCCTGACAAAGATGCTCAAAGAAAAGAAGAACGGATAAGATTTATAGACCAAATGCCCTTGATTTTGGCATCTGAGAAGTCAGTCTTTTAGTTGGTGGCAGAGTTATCCCGCTTTGTGTTTATCTCATCGAAGTTGAGGATGTCGAGGTACTCCCATTGTCTGTATGCAACGACATAGAGGCCTTTTTTGTTTGCTCTGTTGACTATGTTATCCCCAATTACAATGCTTGCAAGGATTGGGACTACTTGTTTACCGGCGCATTCAGGGAAAAAGGACGTCAGTATCTCTGACTTGGTCAGTATCTCATCGATGTCTTCTTCTTTTGGCTTGGATTTAACCTCTATCATAAATGCCTTGTCATTACTGATGATCAATATGTCAACCTCACAGTTTTGAGCTTCATTAATCCTCTTGGTTCTTAAACTAAAGGCAATGGGATCGCAGTTGAAGTATTGTTTGATCAATGGCTGAGAGCCAGGTGCGATTATATCCTCAACGATAGTACCCATCTTATTAGCAAGATGGCCCATTTGTTGATTGAAATCCCTCCGTAGTTTACGCATGTCCTCCTCATACTGCCGATGGCGTTCTGCTTGCTCCTCCTTGTACTTACGATCGCTCTCCGCCATCCTTCGATCGCGCTCAACTCGCTCTTCTTTATCCTTCCGATCGCTCTCCGCTTTATCCTCCTTGTACTTCCGGTCGCTCTCCTCCTGCCTCCGAGCACGCTCCGCAGCCTCGATCTTCAGCTCCCTGCAAAGCTCGATCAGCTCTGCCATAGCAACCTCTAACCTGTCAACCCGTGACTCCAATAGCATCTGCATCGCTGCCATACCTCTCTATCTTTTCTATTCCTCTCTATGCTCTACGATAGCATATCTGGCAACCGTCTGACAACTAGCACCAGAGACAACAATCACGGCCACGAAAAAAAATCTCCGTCGGCCCCTTGACAATTGTCTCCGAGCTAATTTTAGAATATTGTGTGGTTGGGTTTTGTGAAGGTGAATGTTTCCTGATCGCTGCTTGTGGCCATTTGACACTTGCGCTCCCTACCGTCGCTGGCCTTGAATTGAGCCATCTCGCATGATCCGTTAATAGAATAAGCAGGCCGATTTTACCGGCCATGCAGGGGACAAAATCAAGAACCGTTTTAGGAGGAAGTATGTCTTACACAGACAAGGGAAAGGTCGTTTCCAGGCTCTACAGTGTGAACATTTTAAGGAGGTCTGTGACATGTTGAGGAAAGGTTATAGAAGGGGAGGCGTTTTATCGGCGCTGTTAGTGTGTGTCATGCTATTTGCGCTTATGGGGGCAGCAGAGGCGGGCCTAAATGACGGGTTAATCGCGTGGTATCCGTTTAACGGTAGTGCCTATGACGCAAGCGGTAATGGGTATAATGCCTTAGTTCACGGTGCAACCCTGACTACGGACAGGTCCGGTAATGCCAACGGTGCATATGAATTTGACGGAAACTATATCAATACCAAAGTTGATAGTTATTTTTCGGTGCCAAGTTTAACAATGGCAGCTTGGATTAAGGTTACAGGTCCTGGAGATAATAACCCACGTATTGTTGCCGTAGGCTCTCCAGGAACTTACGATCAATATTACGGAATGATATTGCAGGGCACAGGTGATCCAAGAAACCTCTGTCTCTATGCTCAGGGAAATGGTAGTGTTTGTTTTACTAAAAAGTTAATAGGTACTGATTCAAGATGGCACCATGTCGCTATGGTCTATTTTAGTAACGGTGCGACGGTTTATATAGATGGAGTAGCCCAGGGTTCAGTTTCTATTCCCAACGGTCTGAACTCTTTTACTACAGCTATCGTGCAGATAGGTTATAGCGAAAACGCTAACGACCATTTTTATGGCGCTATGAGTGATATCCGCATCTATAACCGTGTCTTATCTGATGCTGAGATATCACAGCTTGCTGGAGGAACAGCTCCTACTCCCACACCGGCACCTACGTCAACTCCGGCGCCAACACCAACACCGACACCAACGGGGACACCAACTCCAACCATAACTCCAACACCAACGGGAACTCCTGCACCGACGTCAACACCGACACCAACGGGAACTCCCACCCCCACGCCTACACCAATCCCAGGCCAGGTGAATCTCACGGTGACGAAAATAGGAACTGGCGACGGTACGGTAACTGCCTCCCCTGGAACTATCACCTGGAGCGGCAAGATTGGCGCTGCGGCGTATAACAAGGGCACAACGGTTACCCTCACGGCATCGCCAACGGCCCTGGGGTCAACGATAAAGGGCTGGACGGGCTGCGATTCAAACATTGGCCTCACCAATTGCACAGTCAATATGAGCTCCGACAAGAGCGTTACCGTCGAGTTTGCTAGCAGCACTGGCAAGAAGGTCAGGCATGACTTTAACGGCGATGGCAAGGCCGACATCCTCTGGCAAGACGCCACAAAAGGCGACATCTATATGTACATCATGGATGGCTCAAATATCGCCGGTGGAGGCTATGTGTCGTTTGGTCTCTCCAGCAACTGGCAGCCGAAATAAACAAAAAAACAAGGGGGCGGCTCCGCCCCCCCTTGACCCCATAATTCTCAATCCGACCCCCACAACTGTAAGGAGCGAGCCGATTAATCTTATAAATATATTTATGTCCATGTACTTGCATTTTTTTATTTTTGCATTTGATTATTCTGATATTTATGTGGTACAATTGAATATGGACAGAGATATCGGCAACGGAGGTAGCAGGGCAACGCTTTCGGAGAAGCACAACCTTATAGTTGCGCTGATAATCTTGATAACGGTGTTGTTGGTGATGACGGTGGCCATATTTACCCAGCGGCCTGTTGTGCATAACGATGGTATTAATATCACGCAGCATAGTTTGCTTGCCTTTATTGTTGTGTTTCTGTGTTATGGGATTGCGGCGGTCTTGCTGGTTATGTTCTTTGCCTACCGAATCTTGAGTCCTTTTGGGAGATTGCTCAAGGACATGGAGGCGATATTGTCGGGCGATATGACCAGGCGGTTGTTTCT
>JADFXD010000078.1 GCA_015233725.1 Nitrospirota bacterium
TGACAATTGTACCTCCAGATGTGGTATGGTATGAAATATGACATTGTCAAATTATGGAGAAACTAACCAAGGCAAAGCCTCTTATTAATTCTGAAAAAGGCAAAGAGCTATTTGCTAAACTTGAGCACGAAACAACAGACTGGGAAAAGCTTCATAATCAGGTTGTAGAGATAGCCTCGAAAGAGAAACTCCAGGAGGCACGGGAGTCAACAACCCTCTCACTTGGATTAGCCAGAGACAAGATGAATGTCGTTGATGATACCCTAATAGAAATATCCAAGGCAAGGGAAGACCATTCCAGAAAACTTTCTGATGAGACAGTCAGGATATACAACAGCAGTCGTAACTTCATGACAGGGTTGATTATAGCAGGCATCTTGTGTGGTATGATCCTGGGTATATTCATATCGGGTTCAATAAGCAATCCCTTAAAGTCTATGGTCAAGGCGGCTGAGAGGCTTGCCTTGGGAGAGGTGGATGTAGATATCGCTGAGAATACAAAGGACGAGGTTGGAGAACTCGCTCAATCGTTAAGGCATGTCATAGAAAACATAAGGGAGTCCGCATTAGCAGCCGAAAAGATCGCCGCCGGCGACCTGAGTGTCGAGGTCAAGGCAAGGTCGGCTAAAGATGTTCTTAGCAAGAGCATGCTCCTTGTCGTTGAGACCCTGCGCAATTTGATGGCAGAGGCGGCAATGCTGACAAAGGCAGCGGTTGATGGCAGGCTTGCTACCAGGGGCAGCGCTGAAAATTTCAATGGCGGTTACAGAGAGATCGTTACAGGTGTAAACAAGACCCTCGATGCCGTCATTGGACCGTTAAACGTGGCAGCCAACTGTGTTGAGCGGATCAGCAAGGGAGATATCCCGCTGGCTATTACGGATACGTACAACGGCGACTTCAATACCGTCAAGAATAACCTCAACGCCTGCATAGCAAACATCAATGCCCTCGTAGGGGACGCCAACATCCTTGTCGAGGCGGCGGTGGCTGGGAAGCTGGCAACCAGGGTGGATGCCGCAAGGCACAGCGGCGATTACAGAAAGATCGTCGATGGCGTCAATAAGACCCTCGATGCCGTCATTGGACCGCTAAACGTGGCGGCCAACTGTGTCGAGCGGATCAGCAGGGGCGATATCCCGCCGGCTATTACGGATACGTACAACGGCGACTTCAACACCATCAAGAACAACCTCAACGTACTGATAAACGCAAGCAATCGCGTAACGGAGATAGCAAAGGAGATAGCCAACGGCAATCTTAACGTCGAAATAAAGGAAAGATCGGCAGAGGACGAGTTAATGAGGACCTTAGGGCAGATGGTTCAGAGGATCACAAACGTGCTTGCAGAGATAGATGTGATAATCAACGCCGCTGCCAACGGGGAGCTTGCCAAGCGCGCCAACGCCAGTTTGTTTGCAGGCGGGTGGCAAAGGCTCGTCTCCGGCGTCAACAAGACCCTTGATACCGTCATTGGGCCACTAAACATGGCGGCAAACTACATCGACAGGATCAGCAAGGGCGATATCCCGCTAGCTATTACGGATATGTACCACGGCGACTTCAACACCATCAAGAACAACCTCAACGTGCTGATAAAGGCAAGCAATCACATCACGGAGATAGCAAAGGAGATAGCCGGCGGTAATCTTGTTGTCGAGATAAGGGAGAGGTCGGCAGAGGACGAGTTGATGAGGGCCCTGGGACAGATGGTCAATAGGCTCACAGACGTGGTGATGGAGATAAAATCAGCCGCAGATAATGTGTCATCTGGTAGTATGGAGCTCAGCGCCAGCGCCCAGGAACTGTCACAGGGCGCCACCGAACAGGCAGCCGCGGCAGAAGAGGCCTCGGCCTCTATGGAAGAGATGTCGGCCAATATCAGGCAGACTGCCGACAATGCCCAGCAGACCAAGAGGATGGCACAAAAATCAGCTATCAATGCCCAGGAAGGCGGTAAGGCGGTATCCGAGACCGTAGTGGCAATGAAGGAGATAGCCAGTAAGATAACAATTATAGAGGAGATAGCCAGGCAGACAAACCTGTTGGCCCTCAACGCCGCCATAGAGGCCGCACGTGCTGGTGAGCACGGTAAGGGATTTGCCGTTGTTGCCTCTGAGGTCAGGCAGTTAGCGGAGAGGAGTCAGGTTGCGGCGGGGGAAATTACTCAAAAGGCCTCAACAAGTGTCGATGTAGCCGAAAAGGCCGGCAATATGCTGGCCACCATACTGCCGGATGTCAAGAAGACCGCAGAGCTGGTACAGGAGATAAGCGCCTCAAGCAACGAACAAAACTCCGGCGCTGAACAGATCAACAAGGCCATCCAGCAACTGGACCAGGTCATTCAACAAAACGCCTCAGCCTCGGAAGAGATGGCGTCAACCTCTGAGGAGCTGTCAAGCCAGGCCGAACAGCTGCAAAACATCATCTCGTTCTTTAAGACCGGCGATGAGGTCAAGGAAAGAGTCTCAGCGTTGACACAGAGGAAGCACATCCCCCCACAAAAGGCAAGGATTGCCCACGGTGTTAAACAGACCCCTGAAAGGCCTGCTCCTCATTCCAGGCCAGGAGAGCTGAACACCGATAAAAGATCCGGATCGCTCCTTACAGTCGCTGGGTCGGATCGCTCCTTACAATCGCTGGGAAAGGCAGGCGTTTCCCTGGGCATTAAGGACGGTGAAAGCGCTGATGATAGCAGGGATTTTGAAAAATACTGAGATTAACGCTATGAGGTAAGACACCCTCTAATCTCAGTACCTTCACATGCCCCTCCCATCAAGGGAGGGGACCCCTTGTCTTTTTTTATATCTCACAATGGTATAATCGAATATAGCAGCATAAAAGCAATGCAAACAATGATAGGGAGGAAAGTGTTATGAAATGGTTCTATGATTTAAAGATCAGTACAAAGTTGGTAACGGGTTTTGTGTTGGTAGCCCTGATTGCTGGGGTTATAGGCTACATAGGTATTACTGATGTTGGTAAACTCGCGGCCTCTAACAAAGATATGTATGAGACAGGGTTGCTTTCTGTTGCTTATATGGCTGAGATCGCCAGAGATTTCCAGAAGATTCGAGTTGCAGTTAGGAATATTCTATTAAGCGAAAAGCCAGAGGATAAATTGAAGTTTTCTAACAGAAGCAAGGAACTCAAAGAAGCCATAGACAAAGTGTCTAAACTGTATGAACCAACAATCTCTGATGACACAGACAGGGCTAATTTCAAGGAGTTCCTTGATGTTAAAGCAGCTTACTATCCGCTAGTGGACAGGTTGATTGATCTGGCATTGGCCGGTAAACAGGCTGATGCAATTAGTTTTATGCAAAACGAGCTGCAAAAGGCAGGCGGTGCAGGAGAAAAGGCCATAGAGAAGGTCATTGAGTACAATATTAGAGTGGCCAAGACTATGGCTGAGAAAAACCAGAAAGATGCCAAGGCTGTAACAACTATGATTATCGCATTTACGGTAGGTGGTATGTTCATTGCCATTGCCTTAGGGCTTTTAATCGCAAGGATAATCTCCGGACCGGTGAAGAACATGGTCGCTGCCGCCGACAGGCTTGCTATAGGAGACGTGGATGTAGATATCACTGAGGATACAAAGGACGAGGTTGGAGAACTCGCTCAATCGTTAAGACATGTCATAGAAAACATAAGGGAGTCCGCATTAGCAGCCGAAAAGATCGCCGCCGGCGACCTGAATATCGAGGTCAAGTCAAGATCGGATAAAGACGTGCTTGCCAAGAGCATGCGTCTGGTCGTTGAGACCCTGCGCAATCTGGTGGCAGAGGCGGCAATGCTGACAAAGGCAGCGGTTGATGGCAGGCTTGCCACAAGAGGCGATGCCGAGAGATTCCGTGGCGGCTACAGAGAGGTAGTTACCGGCGTCAACAAGACCCTCGATGCCGTGATTGGGCCGTTAAACGTAACAGCCAATTACGTCGACAGGATCAGCAAGGGCGATATCCCCGAGGTCATTACCGACAACTACAACGGCGACTTCAACACCATCAAGAACAACCTCAACGTACTAATAAACGCGAGCAATCGCGTAACGGAGGTAGCAAAGGAGATAGCAAACGGCAATCTTACCGTCGAGATAAGGGAGAGGTCGACAAAAGACGAGTTAATGAGGGCCTTAGGGCAGATGGTTCAGAGGATCACAAACGTGCTTGCAGAGATAGATGTGATAATCAACGCCGCTGCCAACGGGGAGCTTGCCAAGCGCGCCAACGCCAGTTTGTTTGCAGGCGGGTGGCAAAGGCTCGTCTCCGGCGTCAACAAGACCCTTGATACCGTCATTGGGCCACTAAACATGGCGGCAAACTACATCGACAGGATCAGCAAGGGCGATATCCCCGATGCTATCACCGACAACTACAACGGCGACTTCAACACCATCAAGAACAACCTCAACATCCTGATAAAGGCAAGCAATCGCATAACGGAGATAGCAAAGGAGATAGCCAACGGCAATCTTGTCGTCGAGATAAGGGAGAGGTCGGCAGAAGACGAGTTGATGAGGGCCTTAGGGCGGATGGTTCAAAAGCTCACAGACGTGGTGATGGAGATAAAAGCGGCCGCGGATAATGTGTCCTCCGGTAGTACAGAGCTCAGCGCCAGCGCCCAGCAACTGTCACAGGGCGCCACCGAACAGGCAGCCGCGGCAGAAGAGGCCTCGGCCTCTATGCAGGAGATGTCGGCCAATATCAAGCAGACCTCAGACAATGCCCTGCAGACCGAGCGGATGGCCAAAAAATCCGCTGTCAACGCCCAGGAAGGCGGTAAGGCGGTGTCAGAGACCGTAGTGGCAATGAAGGATATAGCCGGCAAGATAAAGATCATAGAGGAGATAGCCAGACAGACAAACCTGTTGGCCCTCAACGCCGCCATAGAGGCCGCCCGTGCTGGGGAACACGGTAAGGGCTTTGCCGTTGTCGCCTCCGAGGTCAGGCAGCTGGCGGAGAGGAGTCAGGTGGCGGCAGGGGAGATCACCCAACAGGCCTCCACAAGTGTCGATGTAGCCGAAAAGGCCGGCAATATGCTGGCCACCATACTGCCGGATGTCAAGAAGACCGCAGAGCTGGTACAGGAGATAAGCGCCTCAAGCAACGAACAAAACTCCGGCGCTGAACAGATCAACAAGGCCATCCAGCAACTGGACCAGGTCATTCAACAAAACGCCTCAGCCTCGGAAGAGATGGCGTCAACCTCCGAGGAGCTGTCAAGCCAGTCCGAACAACTACAAGCCACCATCTCGTTCTTTAAGATCGGAGACGATACCCCGGCGCTCATACAGAGGAAACCCCTCCACATACAAAAGGCAAGGATTGCCCACGTTGTTAAACAAACCCCTGAAAGGTCTGCTCCCCATTCCAGGCCAGGAGAGCTGCACACGGATAAAAAAAGAGTAGGCGTTTCCCTGGGCATTAAGAACGATGAAAGCGATGATGATAGCAGGGATTTTGAAAAGTACTGAGATTTGAGATTATCGCTATGAGGTAATAGTTAAACGCTAAGAGAAAGAAGGGGGCGGCTCCGCCCCCCCTCAGACCCCCCTGCAAGGGGACCAGTCCCCTTGACCCCGTAAAAGCGCTGCATATTTGTATTTGATCAAATCGAAATCTGTTATATCCTTTAAATTCCCAGGGCCTTTCTCTTTTTCATAATATGAGCCTCGATGCCGTCAACCGCAGAGACGGGATCGTTTCCTACGGCAATCTTGCCGCCTGTTAATGCCTCTACATCTTCGGTGAGGAGTTTAACGACATCAGGAGCCCCTGTTACGGGCGGAGTGGGTGAGACGTGTGTATAGAGGCCAAAGGCAATTGCAAAGACGGCGTCAATGGTGGCCTTCTGCTCCATAAACTCTGGCGCTGTTACGGCCACTGGCAACTGTGAGGGGTCTACCCCAAGGGCACCGGCAACAGCAGTAACCAGATGCGCTATCCTCCCCGTGTCTGTGCACGTGCCAAAACTCAACACAGGGGGAATCTTCAGCGCCTGACAGACGGACTTTAGACCGTTTCCGGCCAGCTCTGACGCCGAGAGGGCTTGTAGCCCTGCAACCTGTACTGCGGCATTGCCACATCCGGCGCTAAGAACCAGGATATCTCTCTTTATAAGCTCCTTGGCAACGGCCACTGTCATCTCATCCTGAGGGCCGTTTCCGAGCGTTGAACAGCTCACAAGGGCTACCACGCCCTTAATCGCGCCTTTCTTTATGACATCCAACAGTGGCTCCAGCGACCCGCCCAGGGCGCCTAAGACAGACTCCGTGGAAAACCCCACAATTGCCGTTTGCTTTTTGTTGGGAATGAATGTCTCTTTGCCCTTTCTGTTTTTAAAGTTGTCAATAGCAATATTTATGAGCTTTAACGCAAGTTCCTCGGCGTTTTCAGGAGTGTATTCGTAATTGAGCTTTACTCCTGGGATATGCACGAGCTTGGATACGCTGGCAACCGTAGCGTTATATTTATCGGCGTAGAGTCCGAGCGTGGGTACTGAGCAGTTCATGTCCACAGCGAAGAGGTCCACTGCCCCGGTGGCCAGCACGTACTCGGTGTTGAGCCAATTGCCGGTAAGCCCCACGAAAACGTCGTCGGTTGGGTAGCGTTGAATCAGCTCCTGACCTGTCTCGATTGAGCCGATGACCCTCAGCCCCTTGGCCCCGGCCGCCCTGGCCATCTCCTGAATGTCCTGCCTGTGCGCTATATCAATTATCGCTGCCCCGACAAACGGCTCATGACCGTTTGGCAGTATGTTTACGTAATCGCGATTGATTATACCAACGTCCACAGAGGTCTCGTGCGGAGTGGGCGTGCCAAAGAGGATGTCCTGGCACATCTCAAGCGCTAACTGTGAGCAGTAGGCCATGGAGATACTCATTCTCATCGCCATCTTGGCAAGCGATACGTAGTCTGAATCAATATTGGTCATACACCTGGTCTCAGTATCAAGCACCTCATGAAGAGGCCCGCCGGGGAATATCCCAAGGGCACGCCATACCTTCTTCCTTGACTCCGGGGCGAATATCTCCACAAGCCTCGACTCATCGCTTGAGTCCCTGTGGAGGTCACTCCAGAAGAAGTCAGCGACCTTGACTGCCGTCTCTTTAGCGTTTCCATTTGAGCTCAGACCAAGGGAGGTTGCCACGCTGTTAAGCAGCGACTCGTTTTTTATCTTGTACGGTCCCTTTCCCTCTCCGGCAGCCCTAAGGGTCTTAAAGGCCGTCTTTGCGTGATATGTGTAGGCAGCCGCACCAAATATATTTTGATGCACCAGGTTTCTCATGACCATGCCGTTTGCATCTATGCCGCATACGCCCCTGTCCGCAAACTTCGTGATCCTGCACGGACCCTGACTGCAGAGCTGACAGCTTATGCCCTGCGTGCAGTACGTACAACGCGTCTTCTCCTGCGCCTCAAACCTCGATAACATAGACGTTATCCCATCCTTCTTGACCCTCTCGCTGAGTTCATTAATGCTGTCATGAACGCTTACTCTATCCAGTTTCTTTTCCAAATCCAGTTTCTTTTCCAACTTAATTCCTCCTTATCCTTAGATTAATAATATTAACTTAAAATGAGCAATCTTTACCATGATGTAAATCATGGAGCAAGCAGATTTAGATTCGATTAAATACAAAATACTCAGCACTTTTATGGGGTCAAGGGCACTTCTTCGTGGCCGGGGTGCCTCACCCCTGCCCTTGCAGGGGGGTCTGAGGGGGGGCGGAGCCGCCCTCTTCTTTCTCCCTTCTTTCTTTTCCCTTTACTGGACGCTTTTCATGAATTCTATCCAGATGGGCAGGGCTGCCGCGCCGCCTGTCTTGCCGTCGCCTAGGGAGGTGTGGTCGTCCTTGCCTACCCAGACGCCCACGGCCAGCCTGTCGTCAAAGCCGATAAACCACGCATCCACATAATCATCGGTAGTGCCTGTCTTGCCGTAGACCGGTTTACGTAACGCCATCGCAGCCCGCGCGGTGCCGTTTTCCACAACCGACCTTAGAACCTCTCTGATGGCTTCAACGGCCTGCTGGCTAACGACCCTCTGACCCGACTGCGATGATGCCTCAGAGGACAGGTCATAGCGGTCAACTATCCTCTCGTAGAACCGAGGCTCAAGTTTAACCCCCTCGGCCATGCTGCCGTATGCATAGACCATCTCCATGAGCGTTACCTCAGAGACGCCTATAGCCGATGGCAGGTGCGGATATATCTCACTCTTTATGCCAACGCTCCTGGCCGTTTCGATGACCCTGGATATCTTCACCTTGCTTGCCAGGTTGACGGTGGCAGCGTTTAGGGACATGGACAGGGCGCTCGTCAGCGATACTGTCCCGTAGTATCTCCGTGTGTAGTTCTGTGGCGTCCAGGCGGTGTGGCCGTTGTTGGAGTAGTATGTGATAGGGGTGTCTACGATGGTGCTCTCTGGTTTGAGGCCATCTTTAAAGGCCGTCAGATAAACAAATGGCTTAAACGACGACCCGGGTTGACGCATTGCCTGCGTGGCACGGTTGAACTGGCTCTCATCGAAGTCGTTGCCGCCAACCATGGCCTTAATAGCGCCGGTCTTTATGTCTATGGCAAGGAGGGCGGCCTGGGTCTTATCGTCAAGGCCCCTTGACAATCCGCTGGTTACAGCCTGTTCAGCCGCCTCTTGCATCTTGTAGTCTATGGTCGTGTATATCTTGAACCCGGAGGTATAGAGGTTGTCTCCGTAGATTTTTTCCAGATTGGCGCGGGCGTACTCGACAAAGTACGGGGCCTTGTAATGGGGTCTTGGCGTGTAGGAGGGTAGCGGCTCGGCTACGGCCTCATCGTACTTGCTGCCGGTAATGAGACCCTGGTTGAGCATCATCTTAAGGACGAGGTTTTTCCTGTTGAGGGCCTTCTGGGTGTCCTTAAACGGCGAGTAGGTTGAGGGCGCCTTGGGGATGGCCGCTAGGAGGGCAGCCTCACCGACGGTGAGCTCCTCGGCCTTCTTGCCAAAGTAGGTCTGAGCTGCCGCCTCCAGGCCGTAGGCCCTGGTGCCAAAGTAGGCCTGGTTGAGGTACAGTCCCAGGATTTCGTCCTTTGTGTAGCGACTCTCTATCTGAATCGACAGGGCAGCCTCCTTGACCTTACGTGTCAGTGAGCGTTCGGGTTTCAGGAAGAGCATCTTGGCCAACTGCTGCGTTATAGTGCTGGCGCCCTGGACGTAGGACTTAGCCCTTGCGTTTTCAATGGCTGCCCCCATCAGGCGGTAAAAATCTAACCCGTGATGCTTGTAAAAACGCGCATCCTCCACGGCTATGAAGGCGTCCTTTACGTGTGTTGGTATCTTGTAATATGCGATGAACCGCCGCCGTTCAAAGTACAACTCCGCCAGCATCTCACCGTCTGAGGAGTAGAGCGTGGAGGACTCTAACGGGGCGTACTCCTCCAGCATTTGTATCTTTGGCAGGTCAGAGAGGCTCCAGACAATAAACCCGCCAACCAGTCCCAAGACCACGGACAACAACAGGGCAAAGGACAACAGAAGATTCTTTACAAACCTGATATAGGGATTATTCCTCTCCCCAAACAGCATGTGATAAAGCACACCGATGTACATGCCAATCCTCAGATATGCCCTGCTTCTTAGGAAGAGTATCTCCTTGACCTTGAGGCAAATCAGCTCTGGGTCAAGGGGGTCGCTGAGGCAGAGGTCTGTCTGGAAACCCTTTTGTATGAACATGGGCACAAGGGATGCATCAGACAATACTATTACATAGCAACGGGGATGAGAGACCCTCAGTGAATCTAGAAACTCAAACTCCCTGGCCTCGCAACTGTAAGGAGCGAATCCGGAATAATACTGTTTTGTATCAAAGATGACAATAGAGTGACCCTTTATCTCACCGAGTCCATCGAGGAGCTCAAAGTTGTTGCCAAACAGCCTGGCGTCTATACCGTTGTGTTTAAGCGCCTTTAGTACGATTCTCCCTCTGATGTTGTCCGCGGAGAAGATTAAGACCGGTACAGACATCTGTTATCTGTCAGCTATATGGGCAACGACTAGGATTCCTCGGACATGGCCATAATCAGAGCGCCCTTGGCCGTTGTGTTAAGTGGGTCTGTGGCTATACGCACGTCTGATATCTGTATGGGCAGACGGATGTTCTTAAGCACCTTGTCAAAGAGCTCCTTACATCCTGTTGGCAGGCAGGTACCGCCGCTTAAGACTATGGGCATGGGTTTTGCAAACCTCGGCACCCTGTCGGAGGTAGCCATCACCTGCTGGATGCTCTGCAGGAGGTTAACGACCAGGTCCTCGTAGAAGATGTGTAGTGATATCTCCAGCTTGTTCTTTGGTTCCTTGAGGAGGTTTAGTCCCTTTTCCTTGATAATTTTTATCTTGGTAGCCGGTTCGCCCAGGGAATTTCCGGCCATAGTGTCTATGTAATCGCCGCCTTTTTGGATGCTGTAGGTCAGGACAGGGACGGAGAGGTAGGATAGGCATATGTTACACATCCCCCCGCCCATGCTTATACCAATGCCGGTGTAGTGGACATCGGCGAGCTCTGACAGCACAACGGCAAAGCCCTCGTGGACGGACAGCGGGTTATAGCCCATGCCCTGCAGGATGCGCTTTATCACGGCCTCGTGGTAGAGGACGTTGGTGGTGGTGTGCAGCGGCGCCCCGGGGATACTGAAGCACAGAGCCTCTCCCTGTTTCCTGGCCGGTTGAAGCAGCGTCTTGATTATCGCCTGGATGACGTTTAGACCATCGTCTTCCTTTGGACTTAGCAGTCCACACTCTATTGGTCTTCTGGTGTCGGCATTAAACGTGCTTGCAAATTGCTCGGCAGAGTTGCCAACGATAAACAACTGCCCGTTGCGCGAAAAAAACATGATATCGTTCTGTGCCAGCACCTTGCCGGTGATGTTGGACTTGGGTACCTCAAAAAACGCATTAAGCTGCTTGACCGAATAGTACGTCGTGCCCTTCATGCGGGCTATGACTATGTTGGTAGTGCCAATGTCCAGCCCAACCGGACCGGTCAAGACCTCCAATTCCTTAGACTTAAACGGCTTGGTCTCCTCAACCTTGCCAGGTTCCAGAGCATCTGACATAACAATTATCCCTCCCTTATAAAATCATCAGACAACAAACAACAGTCGTCGCCGCTTTATATTATACCCCCTATTGCCCCCTTTTTGGTAGCTAAAAAAAGAAGACGAAGAAAAAAAAAGGCACAATGCATAAGGCTCTCGTAATTTTCATTGGCGGCGCGGACAATGGCTAGTATTCATGGACGTTTCTTCTCTTTTTTTTTATCTGATGGCCTCGATGGGGTTCAGGTTTGCGGCTGTCCTTGCCGGGGCGACTGAAAACACCACACCGATGACAACAGCCAGTCCAAGGCCTATGGCAAATGCCCTCCACGAGAAATAAATGGGAAAATCGGCTATCATCACGATGAACCTTGAAGAGACCAGCCCTAAGACATAACCGACCAGCCCTCCCATCGTCGTCAGGATGGTTGACTCAAGGATGAACTGATAGAAGATGTCGCTCTTTCTTGCCCCCAATGCCCGTCGTATCCCGATTTCGGTTGTCCTGTCACTGACAGAGAGGTTAAACAGGTTTGCCAGCACAAAGCCCGACACCAACAACGACACCACGGCCGTAACCCCCAAAAACACCACAAGCGACCCCGTAAAGGCCACTAAAAAACGTATTATCTCATCGGGGCTGACGAGCGTGAAGTCATCGCCCTGGTCGAACTTTATCCTGTGGCGATGCCTCAGAAACTGCCTCAGTTGCCCTATCCAGGACTTCATATACATGGCCTCCCGGAACCTGACCTTTACCATTGTGATGTACCTGGATTCGTTCTGTAGCTTCCTCATCACCGTGGTCAGGGGCATGATAATACGGTCGTTGATGTTGTGTCCCATCTGCGACGTGCTACTGTGCGACAACACCCCCACCACGCGACACTGCAACCTGTCAACGACGATAGTCTTACCAACCGGTGTTGTCGTCTTGTCAAACAGCTGCGCGGCCACGTACTGACCCAGCAGACACACGTTTGTCCGACCCGTGACGTCCCAACTTGAGATATCTACCCCCTCTGCCACTGTCCACCCCCAACTTGCGGTATAATCAGACGTCGAACCGATTACCAGGCTCTGGTGCTTGTGCTCACGGTAGGAGACATCAACCCCACCCCTGACGGCCATAGGGATGACAAAGTAGGCCGATGGAAAGCTGCCCCTTATGGCGCTAACGTCATCGAGGGTCAGTGTCTTCTGCCTTTGCGCTACTGCCCTTAGCTCTGCCCCCCCGCCAATGATGAGCACCGAGTCCGGGCCAAAGATATCAATAAGGTCGTAGGCCTTCTTGTATGCCCCCTCCACCGTGGCGACGATTATCGTTATGGCCGCTATCCCCAGCGACACACTCAGGATGCAGAAAAACGCCCGCAGCTTAAACGCCTTAACCGCCCTGAGCGAGTCGATGGCCACCCCCACCAGTCGTATAACGCTCATGTGGCGCCTACGAGGCAACCGTCCTTTATGGTCAACACCTCATTGGCTATACAGGCTATGTCTCTGTCGTGGGTGACAAGGATTATGGTCTTGCCGCTATTGTGCAGCGTCTTGATGATTGTCATAATCTCCTTAGCCGTTGTGCTGTCGAGTTGGCCTGTGGGTTCGTCGCAGATGAGCAACTGGGGGGAGTTGATAAGCGCCCTGGCTATTGCCACGCGCTGTTGCTGTCCACCGGAGAGCTGTCTTGGCTTGAAGTGCGCCCTGTCCTGCAGGCCCACCAACTGGAGCACCTCAGCAGCCCTCTGGGCATTACCGCCTGTGGCCTTTTCCTTGTACAGCGTGGGCAGGAGGATGTTCTCCATCACCGTGGCGTAGTCAAGCAGGTAGAAGTTCTGAAACACAAACCCGATTAGCTCGTTTCTTATGCCGGAGAGCGTGTCGTCGTCGAGCTGGGTGACGTCCTTGCCGTTGAGGATGTAGAGACCCGCAGTTGGGACATCCAGACAGCCGAGGATGTTCAACAGCGTGGTCTTGCCGGAGCCGGATACCCCCATGATAGCAAAAAAATCCCCCCTGTGAAGTGTCATCGACACCCCCCGTAAGGCCTCAACCGTTATGTCGCCCACCCTGTAGGTCTTGTAGACATCCCTAAGCTGCCCAAGCACGTCCGTACCCATGATTAATTATATGCGTTTTCCTGCAAAAAAAGAAAAGACCAGGGCAACCAGCCAGCGGTCTATGCAGTATCAAAGGCATTGACAAAATAAGTAGTACCAGGGTATATTATAGCCATCCCATTGGGATTGATGGTAAATATGTCTGTTTCAGGAGGATACATGAAATTAGTTATAACTATCGTTACTGCAATACTTGTCATCGGAATGACTATCCTGCCGGCCCTTGCAGGCTCAGTCCAGAACGGGAAAAAGCTCTTTAACGACAGCAGGTTTGCAGGCGCAACGGCAGGCAAATCCTGTGCCTCATGCCATCCAGACGGCAAGGGGATAGAAGGGGCGGCTGATAAGCAAACATTTACAGTCATGGGACAAGACTCTGCATCACTGGAGGATGCAATCAATATGTGCATCAAAATGGCGCTGAAAGGGAAACCCATAGCAAAAAACTCCTCAGAGATGCAGGATGTAGTTGCCTATATCAAATCGCTTGGCCCCACGAAAAGGTAATATTTCTTCTTTTTTTTTGGGGGGGTAGGAACTCACTACGAGATTTCGTTGTAGTTTTCCTGCAGGAGGGCATCGAGGGGATTAATCGCGTATGCCTTGCCAATCCATTGGCGGGCTGAGGCGATGTCGTTGGTCAGGGCGTATATCACGCCTATGTTGTTGGCAACCTCAAAGAGGTAGTTATCCTGCTGCCAGAGCCTCAGCAACCCCTCAATGACCGTCTTGCTGGCCTTGCGACCATGCCGCCAGTCATCCATAATGCCTTGAAACTCACTGTTGAGGGCAAATATATTATAGGGCTGCTCAATCCGTGGAGATGCCTCGATGTACGACGACGTATTGAGTCGGCGCAGACAGGCGGCCTCGTGCCTGCCGAGCAGTTGGAAGAATGGGCAATTCTTACAGCCATCGCCAAAGCGGCCATTGCTGATATCCAGACGTAGATGCCTGTAATGAGCCCCGTGCCAGACCTCCATCATGGTGTTGTGGTTGAGGTTTCCCATAAACAGGTGGTCTATAAAGCAGCACGCCCTTATCAGCCCCTTAAAGCCAATAGAGACGTGCTCCTGCGCCGTCCTGCAGGCAAAGCGGCCATTGGGTCGCATGTCGAAGAACCGGTTGATTAACCCCTCTGGCGGTGGTATCAGAGACGAGTACGTCCCCCCATGTATGATGCTTATGCCGCCTCTGTTCTTTACCGCTCCAGGGCGCCCCTGGTGACAGATTTCCACGGCCTTTTGCAGGTTTTCGTCAAATAGCTCCCTTGCAAACAGCAGCGAGCAACGCCTGAAGTCATCCTCGTTGAAAAAGATACGTTGCGCGATGACAAGCTGTACCGCCCGCAGCTCCACCGCCAGCTTGGCAATCAGTGGCAGCTCGGTCACGTTATCCCTGCTTGCCGCAAAGGCAATCTCGATGGAGGGCTTATCGGTGTGATACTTGTCCTTGAGTGTGTTTATCAGCCTTATGTTGTTTAATAGCCGCTCGAAAGAGCCTCCATGCTTCTTTACCGCTCCAGGTCGCACCTGGTCTTTACCGCTCCAGGGTGCGAGCCGCACGGGCGTAAAGAACGCCCCTGGCCTTATTGCCTCGTATGTAGCCTTTGTTGCCCCGTCTATGGATATCGTGATGTTGATGTCTCTGCCCAACAGGGGGAGTATCTTTTGCTCGGTAAACAGCAGTCCATTGGTGGAAAAGTTGATATCAACCCCTTTAGGCAGATTCTCTATGCAGTGCTGGAGGATACGGTCCCAGTTCCTTGCCAGGAGGGGTTCTCCGGCCGAAAACAGGCACAGGCTCCTTATGTCGTCTTTACACTGGCTGAAGGCATCCTCAAACATCTCCATTGTCATGTGTCCCTTCTCCATGCGCAGGTCGTCCTGTGCGTGGGCACACATCACACACCGGAGGTTGCAGTGATTGGTAACCTCCAGAAACGCCACCTTCGGCGCACCCCAGTATAACAGGCTATCAAATAGTTGCATCTGACCTCATCCTAATACGATAGCATGTTTGACTTGACAACTACAACACCGGGGTCGCGGGTGCATCAAAAATTAAAGGGTGCTTTTTTTAGCCCTCACAAATGTTTTAGAA
>JADFXD010000157.1 GCA_015233725.1 Nitrospirota bacterium
TCGCATTGAAGCCTTTGGCACATAATGATTTTGTAGTTTATGCGTAGGCTCCATAGTTTCCTACTCGTAATCGACGCATGGTTTCATCCATAAGTTTTTTTGATTGCGGGTGTGGATATGGATTTGTTTTTAAAGACATAATTGCCTTGTCTATCTTGAGAAAGGTTGAAGTAGATAAGTTATCAATTTCCTTTCTTGCAGATTGTTTAAAAACAAGTTTATGCACTTATGTTTGATCTTAGTTTAACGCTGTAGGATTCGTAATCCTCATCTGGTTCTTTCATGCGTTCTTCTATGGCTTCGATATCTGCCAAGTCCTCAATTTCTTCATCAGATATCTGTAATCCTTTTAATATCAAACGTCTTACAGCCTCAGACTCGGAATCTATTTTGTTAGCAAATCTATACTCATTGATAGTGTTGATAAGCTCTCTATCTACCATTATTAACAGCCTTACATCATTCATTTTGTCGTCTCCTCCTAAGTTTACCCTTGTAGGCTTATTATAGCAGATTTCGATTGGATTAAATACAAAATACGTATCACTTTTATGGGGTCAAGGGGGCTGGCCCCCTTGCAGGGGGGTCCAGGGAAGTACTGGAGCCGCCCCCCTTTTTTTTCGTTCATAAAAATCTTTTGGAACTTTTCTTTTTGTCTTGTGTCTAAAGCAACATAAAATAAAGACAGGAGGACTAAGGACATGAGACAGGTAACAAGGTTATTAGCACAGGTTGTGGTTGTAGTATTAGTAGTGATGTTTGGAGGCATCGTGTATGCTGAAAAGGAAAGGGACAAGGACAAGACGTTGTCGCCATTTTTCTTTGTAAAGAGCGACAGCCCCGACGTAGACCACTTTTCGCTGAAGTCAACGACGGTTGAGGCCAACGTCGTGGGCGTCATTGCCGACGTAAAGGTCACGCAGGTGTATCGCAACGATGGCAAGAGGCCGTTAGAGACCATCTATATATTCCCCGCCTCCACTCGTGCGGCGGTCTACGGGATGAAGATGACCATTGGCAACAGGACTATCACGGCCAGGATCGAAAAGAAGGAAGAGGCCCGGCAACAGTATGAAAAGGCCAGGGAAGAGGGCAAGAGCGCATCCCTCTTAGAGCAGCAGAGGCCAAACGTGTTTCAGATGAACGTGGCAAACATCCTGCCCTCAGACACGATTAAGGTGGAGCTCCGGTACACCGAGCTACTCGTCCCAACCGATGGCGTCTATGAGTTTGTCTATCCCACGGTCGTTGGTCCGCGATATGCGAATCAGGAAAACACCGAAAAATGGGTCGCCAATCCGTATTTGCATGATGGTCAGAAAGCCCTGAATAATACCGGGGCAGATAATACCGCTTCAAATACCTTTAACATCAGCGTCAAGGTCTCCTCAGGGGTGCCCGTTAAGGAGATGTCGTGCCCCTCGCACAAGACAATCGTCAAGTACGACTCCCCCTCTGTTGCCACCCTAAAGTTAGATGCCTCGGAGGGCAACGCGGGCAATAGGGACTTTATCCTGAGCTATCGTCTCTCCGGCGGCAAGATCGAATCGGGCCTCATGCTTTATGGCAGCAAGGATGAGAACTTCTTTCTCCTGATGGTGGAGCCGCCCAAGTCGGTCTCCATCGCCGAGATCCCACCGCGCGAGTATATCTTCATCGTGGACGTATCGGGTTCCATGTTTGGCTTTCCGCTGGAGATATCCAAGAAGCTGCTAAAGGACCTCATTGGCAATCTGCGTCCCAACGATATTTTCAACGTCCTGCTTTTTTCCGGTGGGTCGTCGTTGATGTCGGAGCGCTCCATACCCGCCAACACGGAAAACATAAACCGCGCCATTACCCTGATCGAATCACAAAAAGGCGGCGGAGGCACGGAGCTCATGCCTGCCCTCAAGAGGGTCTTTGCGCTGCCGACGACGGAGCACTACTCCAGGAGCGTCGTAATTGCCACGGATGGTTATGTCACCGTAGAGACCGAGGTCTTTGACCTCATCCGCAAGTCGCTCAACAACGCCAATGTCTTTACCTTTGGCATAGGCACGAGTGTTAATCGTTTTATCCTTGAGGGGATGGCCAGGGTGGGGCAGGGTGAGCCTTTTGTCATAGCGTCACCACAGGAGGCCCCGGCGATGGCGGAGAAGTTCAGGAAGCTCATAGCCTCCCCCGTGCTGACCAACATAAGCGTTGAGTACGACAATTTCAGCGTCTACGACGTCGAGCCTATAACGATCCCCGATGTTATGGCGCAGCGACCGATCATTGTCTTTGGCAAGTGGCGCGGCATTGCCACGGGGCAGATCACGCTCAAGGGAGAGACCGGCAAGAGTGGCTATGTTCAAAAGTTTGACGTTGGTAAGATCGCCCCGGCAGAGACCAACAGCGCGCTAAAGTATCTGTGGGCGAGGAAGCGGGTCGAGTTGTTGTCGGATTACAACAGGCTCGCCGCAGACGATAAGCGTGCCAAGGATGTAGAGGCACTTGGACTGAGGTACAATCTCCTGACCAATTACACGTCCTTTGTGGCCATTGACTCGGAGGTGCGGCTCAAGGATGACAAGGCCGTTACGGTGAAGCAGCCCCTGCCGCTTCCCCAGGGTGTCTCTGACTACGCCGTAGGTGGATCGGTGGCCAACAGGTCGGTAGGCATGGGAGTACCACTACCGAAAGCGGCGGCTCCGACAGCTATGGCACCTGCCAGGGAGTCAGCGCTTACAGCGGAGCCAAGGAGTCATGCCAAGAAGGCGGAGAGACAGGCCCCCCTGCAAGAGGAAACGGCCAAGGCCAAAGGCGATGTCGATGCCAAAGACGCTATAGCGCCAGCCCAGAACGCCACGGTGGCACCTGAGAGCGGAAGGCCGGACTCCGGCAAGGTAGTAGTTGGCAAGGTCAAGGACATGGGCGCCCTTACGGAGAGGCAGATTCGAGATGCCGTGCAGGGTCAGCAGGATGTGTTACAGCGCTGCTATGCGCAACACAGGGGGATGCTCATGAGTGCCGTCGTAGAGGTTGAGTTCAAGTTGCAGATCGACGCAGAGGGCAAGGTGACGGTACTGGACGCTAAGGCGATCTCAGGCAAACTCGATGGCAGCATCCTGAATTGCCTGATAGAGAAGATAGCGCAACTGCCCTTACCCAAGGTCAAGACAACGTTGGTGTTTTCGGTAGTGCTAAAGTAGGGCGAGGAAGGGGTCAAGGGGGGGCCGAGTCGCCCCCTCTCTTCATTTAAAAAAGCGCATTGAAAGTGCTATAATGTAAGAGGTGGATATTAAAATATAGTAATGGAGGCTTCGGATGAGTACTGTAATTAAGGCAACATACAACAATGGGTTAATTGAACCATTGGAAGAAGTTAATCTGATTGATGGCACAGAGCTAACAGTGAACATACCCGATGAGCTGAAAATCACTCATAGAAAAAACTTTCTCGACGCCTTAAATGCAACAGCAGGAGGCTGGAAAGACCTCATTGACTGTGAACAATTAATCAAGGATATTTACGCTGAAATGTAATCATTTTATATCCTCCTCTGGAGCGACAATCTAATAGTTTTAAG
>JADFXD010000079.1 GCA_015233725.1 Nitrospirota bacterium
TTTTGTGGGTGCTCGTCCTCAAACATCACCAGGAAGTACGAGGCCGCCGCCATCATCTCCCAGCAAATCAGGAAAAACACGGCATCATCGGCCAAGACCACAAGCGACATCCCCGCCAGGAAGAGGCAATAACACACAACAAGTCTCGTTACAGACCGCTGCCCCACGTAGCCCCTGACGTACCCTATCGAGTACAGCGACACAAAGAAAGACAACAAGCCAATGACCGTCAGGAAAAAGCCCGACAACGGATCAAGCCTCATGTGGAAGTTGAGCCCCGGTAGCCCCAACAACAGGGTGACCTTACCCGTCAGGGCGTTGTTGACCGTCCACCACCCCGCCGCCACCAGGAGAACTGAGGCAATTGCGGTCAATGCAAAGGAGGCGTTTATCAGAAGCCTCTGGTGACGGTTCAAAAGCGCCGCCAGCAACGATGCTACAAAGAGCAGTTGTATCGCGGCGCTGGCTGCGTCAATAGGCGCTATAGACATTACGATTGATTCACCTTACTCACAGTACACAAGAAGAGGGCGGCTCCGCCCCCCCTCAGACCCCCCTGCAAGGGGACCAGTCCCCTTGACCCCATCTTAATGCTTTCCACAGCTTATGTGCATGCAACAATTGCTTATCCACGTAACGTTAGAGATTTATTAGGCGCAGTATTTTTTGAGGTAGAAGTCATATATCTTCTTCAAGCCCTCATCGAGTGAGATAGTGTACCGCCAACCTAGTTGGTTTATCTTGCTTACATCCATGAGCCTCTTGGGCATGCCGTCGGGGATAGTGTAGTCGTAGGTGATGACGCCCTTATAACCGACTGTCTCCTTGATCTTCAGGGCCAGCTCGCTGATTGGGAGATCAGTACCCGTGCCGATGTTTAGGAAGGGTTTTTCGTTGTAGTTTTGCATTATCCAGAAGATGGCGTCGGCGAGGTCGTCGATGTAGATGAACTCACGCTGTGCGGCTCCTGACCCCCACAGCTTTATCTCCGGGAGGTTATTGACCTTTGCCTCGTGCATCTTTCTGACGAGCGCCGAAATGACGTGAGATGATTCGGGGTCGAAGTTGTCGTTTTCACCATACGTATTGGTTGGCATACAGGAGATAAATATCTTGTGGTACTGTTCATATATCTTTTCACACAGGGTTATGCCTGCGATCTTGGCAACGGCGTAGCCCTCGTTTGTGGGTTCGAGCTTCCCCTCCATCAGATATTCTTCCTTGATTGGTTGTGGGGACAGGCGTGGATATATACAGGCGCTGCCTAAAAAGAGCAGCTTCCTGACACCACTGAGGTGTGACTGCCATATGACGTTATTTTGTATCTGGAGGTTTTCATAGGTAAAGTCCGCCGAGTATGTCATGTTGTGCTTGATGCCTCCGACCTTTGCAGCGCACAGGATGACAAACTCCGGCCTCTCTGCCATAAAGAAATCACGTACCATTGGTTGATCGAGCAGGTCTACCTCACTCCTGGTCTTTAGGATCAGGTTATTGTAGCCATCCCGTCTGTATCTGCGCACCACCGCTGAACCAACCAGCCCTGTATGACCGGCAATATATATCTTTGAGTCCTTGTTAATCATAATTGGTTATGTCTCCATTAGCCATAGAAGTATTTAGTTGGCTGTTGAATTATATGCTGGGGCAGTTTTCCTGATCATACTGATTTCCCTGTCATAGTCTGCCTGGGTCATGATCTCCACCAGCTCTTTGAATTTGACCCTTGGCTGCCAGTTTATCTTTTCCCTTGCCTTGGAGGCATCGCCTATAAGGGAGTCTACCTCGGCAGGTCTGAAATACCGCGGGTCAATCTCAACTATAACCTTGCCGGTGTTTTGATCGATACCCTTTTCATTTATTCCATTACCTTTCCAGACAAGGCTCATACCCAGGTGTTCTGCGGTGTTTTCAACGAACTCTCGCACCGAGTGTATCTCACCTGTGGCTATGCAATAGTCATCGGGCACATCGTGTTGCAGCATCATCCACATGGCCTCTACGTAGTCCCTGGCATAGCCCCAGTCCCTCATGGCATCCATATTGCCAAGGTAGAGCCTGTCTTCCACGCCTAGTTTTATCCTTGACAGGGCACGTGTTATCTTGCGCGTTACAAAGGTCTCTCCCCTTCTGGGGGACTCGTGGTTGAATAATATACCATTACAGGCGAAGAATCCATAGCCTTCCCTGTAGTTTACCGTTATCCAGAAGGAGTAGGCCTTGGCACAGGCATAGGGTGAACGCGGATGAAACGGTGTTGTCTCTCTCTGCGGAGTCTCAACGGCCTTGCCAAATAGCTCAGAGGAGGATGCCTGATAAAATCTTGCCTCTATGCCAACAGTCCTTATTGCCTCCAGGACACGTAACGTCCCCAGTCCGGTTATATTTCCGGTGTACTCAGGTACGTCAAAGCTGACCCGTACGTGACTCTGAGATGCAAGGTTATAAACCTCATCGGGTCTTATCTGTTTGACCAGCTTTGTTATCAAACCGCCGTCGCTGAGGTCGGCATGGTACAAATACAACATCTTATCATAGACATTGGGGTCTTCTATTAAATGGTCAATGCGACTCGTGTTTGACGTGCTTGAGTGCCTTATAAAACCATGCACCTCGTAACCTTTTTTCAGCAGCAGTTCAGCCAGATAGCTCCCATCCTGCCCAGTTATACCAGTTATTAGTGCCTTTTTCATCATTAACCTTCTATTCTATTTTATTGCCGCAATTGTTGGCATCATAATATTTATATATCCATTATTATATTTACCCTGTGCACTTATGTCAAGTATTAGAATCGCCTGAAATTTAGTCACTTTAATTAAGATGAGGACTGAGAATTATGGGGTCAAGGGGTCCGCGACCCCTTGCAGGGGGTTCTAAAGGGGGCCAGGAGCGTCCTGGAGCGGTAAAGAAGCGGAGCCGCCCCTTTCTTTCTTTTTTTTTATCTTTGCCCATTGATATGAGTTATATTTAAACCAGCTTTAACTTTCTAAATGCGATCATGACCATTTTAAGCAAGAGCAGACCGTGTTTAAACCTCTCGATCTGGGTTGTGCCATAGACACGTTCTCTGTATCGTATAGGGATTTCCACGATCTTCAGGTTAAGTTTAGCGGCTCCGAGTATCAATTCAAAATCGCCAAAGGGATCAATGTCTCCAAAATAGCCCTTTCCCGCTAATATCTTGAGGTGATCCTCCTTCCACAATACCTTGGTCCCGCACAGCGTATCCTTTATCCGTTGACAAAGCAGAAAGGTAAACATGACGCTAAAAAACTTATTACCAACGAGATTCAAACGACGCATAGCCTGGCTCTCCATCTGATACATAAGACGATTGCCCATTACCAGCTCCCCTTTGTTTGAGGCTATGGCGTCAAAGAATTTCTCCAGGTCCTCCGGTGGTACGGTAAGGTCAGCATCCAGGATCATGACAACATCCCCCGTAGCCTCACGAAAGCCTTTCAGGACAGCGTCACCCTTGCCAATACCATCCTGAGTAAATACCTTTATATCCAAGGTCTTATACATTCTCTGTACTCGCAGACATTCCTCATATGTACCATCCTTTGAGTGGCCCTCTATAAACAACACCTCCGTAGCCCTACCCAATTGAGGCACCCTCTTTACAAGCTCTTCAATGTTTCCCCTCTCGTTGCGACAAGGAACTATCACAGAGCAACTAACAAATTCAGAGGGTTTTCTGATAAGGGGTAGTCTTGCTATTATTATATAATTTAAGGCGAGCCTGCCCATAAATGGCAACTTAACTACCAGGTTGTTAAGTATATATGACAACCACGGTATATATACAGGTAAAAGGAATCTGTCAAACCTTTTAACTGGCTCAAAATCCGATAACGATAAAAGACCTTCCAGGTCCTCAGCGGAGAGGTAGAGCTCTAACAACTGACGCCTTCTTCTGAGGCCAATCATCTCGGCTAATCTTAAGACTGGCTCCCACAAATAATTAAAATAGATAATTATTACGCGGGTATCACAACGGCATAGAGGCTTTATGTTTTCAAAGCACCTTTGGATATCATTAACATGTTCAATAACATTTATAAGCAGGACATAATCGAAGGTTTCTTTTAGATGCAGATTTTCTATGTCGTCCACTATAAACTCAACATCCTGGAACCTTTCCCTTGCGTGTTTGACAAACTGAGGATTAATATCTACCCCCACCTTATGTGATGCCTTCAGATAGCCAATTATCTCGCCGGTTCTACAGCCTATGTGGATCACGCTGGAGGAAGGAGGGATCAGGAACTCCAAGAACCTTAAGAGTTCACTGTAATAATAATTGCCCTTGTCAAATCTCATTGGCCCTGTGCCGTCTTTAACCTTGTGATTATGTTAGCTGTAGCAAGAGAGATATGTCAAGTGCGTAGGGAATCGTATTTGATAGCAGGATTGACAATTATGGGGTCAAGGGCACTGGTGCCCTTGCGGGGGGTTCTTAAGGGGGGCGGCCAGGCGCCCCTTTTTTTCTTTAGCGTTTCTCACTCAGCGTGGTTGTCATGATCATCTTGTCGTCGCCATCGGCGTAGTAGTTGGGCACGCGGGCGACCTCTATGTATCCACTCTTCTTGTAAAACCCCCGTGCCGGAAGATACTGCTCCTTTGACGACGTCTCCACAAAGATATGCCTGCCCCCAAGGGCCGCGATATGACCCTCCGCCTCCCGTAGCAACTTTGTCGCGACATCCCTGTTGTAGAAACGCGGGTCGGTGGCTATCCAGTAGAGGTCAAACCCCGCCTCCGTCATGCTGATCGCCCCGTAACAGATGTACCCCACGGTGGTGTCATCGACATCCGCGAATATGAACAGATACTCGCTCTCCGACCCCTTTGACAAGGCGTCGATGACAAGCTCCTCGGCCACGTCTATCTCGCGTGGGTGAAAGACCCCGGTGGCATCAAGTATCCGCCGGACGTCCTCACGGTCGCAGGCCCTGACCTCTCGCCTCAACGTCAAGGCCACCTTAGCCACCTGCAAGCGGCTCTGTGCTGCATCTGTAGACAACTGTTGGGCATCCATCAACCTGCGACCTTCAGACTCACCAGGCGGCGGCAACGATCATCCGCATGACGTCCACCTCCGAGTATCCGCCCTCCCTGGCCGCGGCCATAAATCCCGAGCAACGAGCTATACAGGGATTGGCGTTGACCTCGATGACAAACAGCCCTCCAGCGTCGTCCATCCGCATATCGACCCTGGCATACCCCCGCAGCGCAAAGACCTCCCAACACCTCAACGCCAAGGCCTTCACACGCTCAACGGTCACATCCACGACGTCAAACGACCGCGGAGTGTTGTTGTACTCAAACGACCCCTCCTCCCACTTGGCCTTGTAGGAGACGATCCTCGGCTTATCGACAGGCCAATCTTTAAACCATATCTCAGCAACGGGCAACACCTCAACCATCCCCCCCTCACGCTCGATCAGCGATACGTTGAACTCCCTGCCAGCAATATAACGCTCTATCAGGAGTGGCTGCCCGTTATGCCTCCGATACTTGACCGGAAGCAGCCTGCGCAACTCTGCCGCGTCATAGACGACACATTCATCATCGATCCCGACGGAGCCATCCTCTATCGACGGTTTTACAATGCACGGAAGGTCAACCGTCAGGTCATCGCACCCGCCGCCGGCATAGAGCAGTCCAGCGGGGGTCTGTATGTCATTGGCGGCCATGATCGACCGTGCCAAGGCCTTATCCGTCGTCGTCAGCAGGGATTCGTAGCGCGATCCAGTCATCGGCAGACCGGTCAGTTCAAGAAAGCCCGTTATCGCCGGCAAGAACCTTGGGGTGTTGTTGTTGCCCTCGACCATGTTAAAGATCACGTCGGGGCAGTAGACCTTAAATCCCTCCAAGAGCAGAGACAACTCCGCCGTCAGGTCGAAGGTCTCTCTGCCATTGCGTACGCACCTGCAATCGCCTATCGTAAAGACCCTGTGGTCGTAGTTGAGCGTATCCAATGCGTCGGTAATGAGGTTGACCTCGTCAATGACGTCTTCGGTGTCAGGACAACCCTCGGTCGCCTCCTCATGGATGATTGCGATTTTCATAAGACCGTCTTCTGTCTCTCTAATAGCGTCAGTTAGTATTTTCAATTGCCATAGCTAATGCTCATCTGAGTACCAAGCACTTTGCACCTGATCTTGTGCTACAACGGTTAGATTTACCCATGTTTGTTTTGAATATTGAAATAGTATCTGCATTATTGTCCTATGGGTATTTATTCGATTAGGTTGTTGGAGACGCACGATTAAAACACCATGATGTTGTTCGCTTCGGTGTTTTGCAAACCCCTTATCTGTTGTGATCAGTAACCTCATTTCTTTTTGTGCTATTTCCCATATCAGGTTATCTGGCAGACCTTTTTGTGGTGTCCCGCGTATGTCCATAACATCGTGTCCCATTTCACAAAGCGCCTCAACTGTCATAAGGGGGATATTTTCATCTATGAATATCCTCACGTGTTTAATAGCACCTCTACTGGTGTCACCTGCTCCTCAGCCAAAGATGCAGCGTAGTTAAGACACGCAAGGACGTCATTCCTTGTAATTGAGGGATATTGCTCAAGGAGCTCTTCTATGCTGTCACCATTGGCCAGCATCCTGACAACCTGATGTACGGGGATACGAGTGCCCTTGATGCAAGCCTGACCATGACAAACATTGGGATTAATTGAAATACGCTTAATCATAAACACACCTCTCTTTTTTTATACACCAAAGGTCTTGCCCCCCTTGACCCTTACCGAGGCCGAGCGAATGATTTCGCCGATCAACTGCCCGTAGGACATGCCAGCCTTAGCGCACAGGATGGGCAGATCGGAGTGGGTGGGATGAAGACCGGGCAGGGGGTTTATCTCAAGGAAAAAGAGCCTCCCCGCGGCATCGGCCCTGACGTCAACCCTACCGGCATCCCTGCATCCAATGGCCCTGTATGCCGCGATGGCCAGGTCTGAGGCCTCTTGCCGTATGATCGTGTCCTCAACCAGGGCGTAATCAACTAATTGTTCACAAAACTCCTTGTTCTCATACGAGTAGACATACCCTGACTGCCCCTGTCGAATCAGCACCTCAAGCACCCCTGCAACGTAAGCGTCGCTGCCACTTCCCAGGATACCCACGGTGAACTCCCTGCCGGCCAGATAGTCCTCAACCAAGACAGGCTGACGGTAGCGCTCAAGCAACCAACTGCATCTCTGCCTCAGCCCCCGCGCGTCATAGACAACAGAGTCATCGTCAATCCCCTTCCCTGTCCCCTCATGCAATGGCTTGACAAAGAGCGGATAGCCATTTAACCGCGACACGTCAGGGTCGTCAAGGGTCTCAACCGACCCGATGACCATATAATCAGGCGTGGCAACCCCGGCAGCCCTAACCACGGCCTTAGTGAGTCCCTTGTCCAGCGACAGGGCCATCGTAAGGGGGTCGCTAAAACAGTATGGCATGTCGTAGGCCTCAAGCAGCGCCGGTATCTGCGCCTCCCTGCTCCTGCCATGAAGCCCCTCGCAGATGTTAAAGACAAGCTCCCAACGCCTGCCCTCATGGAGCATGTCAACGAGGCCTCGGATATTGCCGATCCTCGTGACCCTGTGCCCCAAGAGCGTGATGGACTCCTCCAGCGACTCTATGGTCTGGACGCTGTCAAACTCGGCCGTCTCCTCCTCGCTGTAGCCCATAGCAAGGTACTCCGACCTTAAATCATATGTAAACCCTATATACATCTTAACTCATACCGCACATGTAAACAATATTTTGGAGCTTCTGTCTTACTCCTATGCTGATATTTTAGCATAGGAATCGTTGAATTTTATAGCGCGTCTCGATCGTATGCAATACAAAGAAAGAAAGGGGCGGCGGAGCTTCTTTACCGCTCCAGGACGCTCCTGGCCCCTTTAGAACCCCCTGCAAGGGGCCAGGGGTGAGGCACGATGTTGTCGCAGCGGGTTGTACCCGCCCCGGGCACGAAGAAGTCCCCTTGAGCTCTTCCTGCGAGGGCTTGTGGCATTTGTTGGGGGGTCATTGTTACGTTTGCAGTAACAGCAGCATCAAACCAAAATCGTCGTTTTGCCTGATGTTAATAGTTACTGTACCAATATCAGTAACTCCTCCCTTAATCGAACTGGCAGTATACTGCTTGATCCTTCTATAAGCATCAATATATGTCTTGTTATTTACAAAGTACATAGCACTTTTATGGCACGTCAAAGGGGCAGAGAAAAAAACAGAAAAACTTTTTTGATGGACTATTCGGGCCGGAAATCATAATCCATTAATTGCTCAAATGTATAGGGGCAAGTCACAGGTAATCCCTTGGCACTAATCCCTGTTTCATCTTCAAATCCGCCTATAGCTGTTATAAATCCCTTAGCTATAACGGTTTCTATATTATATTTTAGGCTTGGGCTGTCCTCAAGCAAAAACTTAATCTCGTCCCTCTGGTTACGTATTGTTGTACGCCAACTTTCACCACGCCGATTTGGTTGGTACTGCCATTTTAGCAGGTGCATTATTAACACCTTTAATCGACTCAACAGCTCTCGTTTGTTATTCCTGCCCATGCCCTCCAACTCCTCTGCTATATTTTCAAGGTCTATCTCTGTGAATCTGCCTTGCCGCAACAGGTCAGCATTATGAAATGCCCATTGATAAAAATCAACCTCATAGAGAGAGCGCGCTGTAAGCGTGTCGTTATCTGTTAAGGTATCCATAGATATAATCCCTCCATATTCAGCTATGATAACATTGCCTCTGAGACACTTGTCAATGGGCCGAATTGCCTTACATAAAAATCATGGGGCGCTTTATCAAAGAAGGGGGCCGCCTGGCCGCCCCCCCCTTAGACCCCATCTTAAATCTTGCTCACAGTGGGTTTATTATACGCAAAGTGTCAATACCTTAGTGTGCCAGGGCAGCCTTGGACCTTCTTCGTTTGTAACGTGCGGTTATGTCGGTTCCGGCGAGAATTCTATGGGTCTGTTGTGCGCCGGTGTCTTGTCCTGACTCTCCAACGGAGCGTCCGGGATTGTAGTATCTGATGATCGTGCCTTCATAGTTTCGTAGCAGCACCTCATCCTCGGATGTCGATAATAGATAGAACGGTTGTAACGGTATCTTTCCTCCTCCTCCAGGGGCATCCACCACAAAGGTGGGGATGCAGAGTCCTCCGGTGTGTCCGCGCATCATCTCGATGATCTCGATTCCCTTCCAGATGCTTGTCCTGAAGTGTTCAGCCCCAATGACAGGGTCACACTGATACAGGTAGTAGGGTCTGACCATGATCCTCTGTAAGGCATGACAGAGCTCTTTCATCACCTCTACGGAGTCGTTCACCCCACGCAGCAGGACAGATTGATTGGATACCGGTATGCCGGCCCTGATGATCTTGTCGCATGCCTCTATGGATGCGGGGGTTATTTCGGCGGGATGATTGAACTGTGTGTTAAGCCACAGGGGTCTGTGTCTGGCGAGCATCTGCACAAGGCCATCCGTGATGCCCATAGGCAAGACCACGGGCAGTCGCGTACCAATCCGTAGCACCTCCAGGCGTGGGATCGTCCGGAGTTCTCCCAGGAACCAATCCAGCAGTTGCAGGTTCATTGTCAGGGGGTCTCCCCCCGATACAATCACCTCCCTGATGCCAACCTCCCTTCTGATGTAGTCAACCATCGCGGCCAACTCATCGCGGGTCCTGAAGGACTCACCCTCGTGCCACATCCTCTTGCGCGTGCAGTGGCGGCAGTACATGCTACACCTGCTGGTCACTATGGCAAGGGCCCTGTCAGGGTAGCGATGCACAAGGCCTGGCACCTGTGTGTCCTCACCCTCCTCAAGAGGGTCGCTGTGGCCAACCCTCTGAAAGTCAAGCTCATTGATATCCGGTACGCATTGCCTTCTTATCGGGTCATGCGGGTTGTCAAAGTCAATAAGCGACAGATAATAGGGTGTGATACGGTAATGATACCTCCAGATCAGCTCCTCGTACCTTGAGGCCTCGCGAGGCCTTAGGTTTAGCAACTCCGTGAGGGCCTGCATCGACCGTAAACTGTTTGACTGCTGCCATCTCCAGTCATTCCATTGCCTTGTTGTTACACCAGGCCAGAATCTCTGGAGAATTCCTTGCGATGGAGGTTCTTCCTCTTTTAATAAACAATCCTTTTCCATTGTACCCCTGAAAGATTTATTATAGACCTTCAGCATGAAGGTCTCAGAAAGATTTATGCTAGTATTATTTATCACGACAAATGATCGGATTCGCTCATTACAGTCGCTGTACGCGATAGAGAGGATGTCAATAGAGAGCGTTGTTTAGCTGTGGTTATAATGGAGTGCAGGATCACCTTGCGTACTTGTTGCCTGATTGAGTCTGCTGTAATGGTTACAAACATAGGAAAGATGTCGATCACATCGACCACTAAAATTAGCGACAACTGAACGAGGCATAACCAAGACCTGCACATTGTCTTGCCTGTACCTAACACTCCAGGGTTGAAAGACAATCTGTAGCTATCCAAAGTCAAGTTTGCTTATCAGGTCTGGGATTTCTTTAACCTGCCCTGTGACTCTCTTGAAGAGCCGTTCAATAATGCGTCTTGGCAGTGGCTTCCTGGCGGCGTCTTTTATGTCGTACTTTACGTAGTCTATAATCAGTTCATATGCAGTGCGGTACTGCAGAGGGTTTTTTGCTCTGTCGATAGTGCGGAGTTCGTTAATCATCTGTGGCATTGCCTCAACCGCTGCCAGTGCCTTTGCCGTCTGCATCCCAGGCACCTGCTGCCTTATCAGTAGCCTTTTGGCACCGATAGATTCCTCACAGCAACTGGCCGTTGACAGACACACAAACCTATAGTAGAGGTTTGCCAGGGCATTTGCAAGCCCTGGTGGCAGGTCTTTCAGGCTGCCAATATCTGATTGCATGACCTCCCTGCAACGTTTTAATGTCTCCTGGTCTATCGACTCAATGCTTAATGTCGTTGTTTTTTTCATATATTTCTATTATACCTTTTTGGCTATAGAAATGCAATCAACAATTTTTCTGACCCTTGAGGAAATCGCAAGAGAGGCCGTTAGCCCCGGGGACTCAATCCCTACGAGGTTTATAAAGCCATATAGGCCCCTTCTGTCCTCATGCTCTATGACAAAGTCCTTGACGCCCTCGCCCTTTATCTTGGGTCTGACCCCAGCCATATCCGCAACGAGCGCGTCTTTGTCTATGCCCCTTATGATCTTGCATGCCCCCTCGTAAAACCTGTCCCTCTTGGAGACATCAACGGTGTAGTCTATATCATCGACATACTCGGTATCGGGGCCAAATCGCAGCCGTCCACCCAAGTCAAGCGTGGCGTGAACCCCCAGGCCCTTTAAGTCCTTCTCCGGCACCGGGTAGATGAGCCTCTCAACAGGAGAACGCCTGGAATAGGAAAAATACGACCCCTTACAGTGATGTAGTCTATATCCCGCCGGATCAATCTCGATGCCCACCATGGCAGCTATTGCGTCCGAGCACAATCCTGCGGCATTTATGACAACGTTTGATAAGAACCGATAGTCGTCACTTTTTATACCAACCACGTAGCCATCCGCCTCATGTTCAATAGAGATGACCTCCTCGTTAAACGAAAACGTCACCCCACGCCCCTGTGCCACGGTAAAGAGGCGTTTCATCAGGCCGTGTGAGTCGATAATGCCGGTGTTTGGGCTATAGAGCGCACGGACGGCATTGACGTTGCCCTCCATCCTGGCGACCTCATCGGCCTCCAGAAAGACCATGTCTCTGACACCGTTGAGTCTGCCGCGTCGGTAGAGTTCCTCCAGTTGTTGTATCTCCGACTCCTGTGTTGCTACGATCAGCTTTCCAATGCGCCTGTGTGCGATGCCGTGGTCCTGGCAGTAGCGATAAAGCATCGGTGCGCCCTCTACGCACAGCTCGGCCTTGAGCGACCCCGTGGGGTAGTATATCCCCGAGTGTATGACCTCGCTGTTGCGGCTGCTGGTCTGTCGGCCAAAGTCATCATGCCTCTCAATAACCAGGATGTCGTCAAAATCAACAGACAGCTCCGCGGCTATTGCCAGCCCTATAACACCAGCTCCGATGATAGTTATATTCACCCTATCCATATAAAGTAATATACCACAGACAAAATAAAAAATGGAGAAAAAAAAAGAAGGGGAGCGGCTCCGCTTCTTCGGCGCTCCAGGACGCTCCTGGCTCCCCTCAGACCCCTCCTGCAAGGGGTCACGGACCCCTTGACCCCGTAATGCTCAATCCTTACAATTATGTCCAGACGCTTATTGAAAAATCAACCTTAAGTATGTTAGTCTTAATCAAGGACTAATGGAGATGAATAATTATCCGACATTACGCAACGCACCTATTGTCGAGGCTTTGATCGATATCCGGGCAAAGGTCTCCTCGGCATGTGATATTAATAAGTTAGAGGTTTTTTATGATTCAGTAAAAGAACAGTACCCCGAAAAGCATGAGCACATGACATCCGGTTTTGAGATTCATCAAGCAAAAGACGTTAAGCATCTTAATACTAATGTTATTGGTTACCGCTATTTATCTGCTGATAAGAAGCAGGTTGTTCAGACCAAGTTAGATGGTTTTACCTTTAGTAGATTGTATCCGTATGAAAGATGGGGCAATCTTCGGGATGAGGCAAAGAAATTATGGTCGATATATCTTAATGTAGCCGAACCAGAATTAATATCAAGGATTGCCTTACGCTATATAAATAGTATTAAACTCCAGATGCCAGTAAATCTAGAAGATTATTTTAAGACTCCGCCTTCCGTGCCTGAGGGATTACCGCAAACACTTAATGGTTATTTTTACAGGATATCTATTTATAATGAACAAGTTGACGCAAATGCAATTATTACTCAAGCCCTTGAGCCTTCGATTCTGGGGGCGAAAGAAGCCCAGATTATATTGGACATTGATGTTTTCAGGTATCGGCAAGACGGTATAGTCGAAGATATCTGGGATGAGATGGAAAGATTGTGCAGTTTTAAGAATAAGGTATTTTTTAGTAGTATTACCGATAAACTTAAGGAGATGTACTTATGATTGCTTTGAGTAATAGTAATACAGGTAATGGTTCTATGAATTGTAGAGGTCTCTCTATTACAGGCTTTGGAGGTGAATATGAAGAATACAGAAGATATAGCGAGGATGAAAATAGAGCTTTTGAAAAAGCTGAGACGTTTAGCCACAAACAAGCTCTTCTTCAGCAACTGGATAGCTTATGTAAAGAATGTTCAGAAGAAGGATGGGATGGTGACGATGCCTTTGCAATTAGTGAAGATGTATATGATGAATCCAGGAAATTTATTAGGCATCTTCCAGATATATCGTTTATTCCTATGCCGGATATAATAGCTGAATATAGTGGTGAAATAACCTTTGAATGGTCAAAAGGCAAACGTCATGTACTTCTTGTAACTATGTGCGGGAAAAATGAAATATCATATGTGGCTTTATTTGGAACGAATGAAGTGCAAGGAACTGTTTTCTTCGGTGATACTTTTCCTCCAGTAATTATAGAAAATCTCAGAAGGTTATTTTTGCTTTAGTAAAATAATGGACAGCGTAAAACCAGAAGAAAAGCTAACCCGTTTTATCTTTGATAGTAATGAATATAGGTCATCAGACAAAGGCTTAAAACACTCTGCTTTTATGCCAAACAATAAAGGAAAAACATCTGTATTCAGGATATCAGGCATTTCAGATGAAGAAATATGGGATATTGGTGAGCGTGAAGTTGTCCCCAAGAAAGGCAAGGCAATGAAAGGTCGTGCTGATATACCTGCATATGAGGTTCTAAAACATAATCTTAGTGTAGACCCTGAAGAACCACCACCAAGGCATGCAAATATTGTAAGTTGGAATCTGAATCGGCAAGATCAGAGACTAATTGCTGTTAAATTGGCAGCGGACGCTAATTTCATAGAAAAACAATAGATGCCTCTTGCTCATCAAGAGGACGAGTCAACGTAATTCTCATATCTATCGAGTGGTTCAAATCCCAGCTTATCTCTTGTCTCTGAGAGATCGAATACGCGATTGGCGTTGTTGCTGATTACAAATGCCGACATAAATTTAGATTCGCTCCTTACAGTCGCTGGGGTGGTATCAGTACTGATGGCCTTTTCAAAGGCCTGGCAGAGGTCACGCTTACTGACAAACATTGCGCTCATGTAATGCCCGGCATAGTGCGTTGGATTATCTTCCTCCACGGTCCACCCAATCCTAAGCGCTACAAACTGCAAACCTAAATACGACAGATGTCTGCCCACCATCTCACCAAACACCTTGGACTCCGCATACAGACAAAGCGGCGAAGGGGGGGCATCCAGCGAGATCAGCCTCCGTCTCCCCCCTTTTAAGGCCTCCATCACAGCCCCCTGATGATAAAAGTTGGAACTGGCAAAGACAATCTTCCTGACACCCGCGCGACGCGCCTCCTCAAACACATTACTAGTAGCCTCGATATTATTCCTCTGCGTGACCTGACGAGGCGCATCAGGACGAGGGTCCCCAGCCAGATGAATCAGGCAGTCCAACCCATCGAATATACCGTCTAATTGCCCCTTATCTGTCAGATCAACCCGCACAGACCTCGCTGCACGCACCTCGCTTAAATCGCGAACGTCATAAAGCACCATATTATACTTGCCGCCAAGTCCAGTCGTTAGCGCAGTCCCCACAACACCCGCCGCTCCGGTTATCCCGACACTAAGTCTTTCTACATCGTTCATACCTTGTATTTTAAAATTAACCATTGTGTAAAAGCAATAGTTCAAAGTCTGAAATGTAATCATTTTATATCCTCCTTTGGAGCGACAATCTAATAGTTTTAAGTAATCTTGGGGTGAACCTAAAATTCTCAC
>JADFXD010000158.1 GCA_015233725.1 Nitrospirota bacterium
TCAAGTTACACCTGCGCGTGATCTCCCACGCTATCCACCTGGGTACAAACTCCATCAACGTATTGTAACATAATCAAGAAAAAAAGAAAGAATGGAGGGCTCTGCCTTTTTATCGCTCAAGGCACGCACCTGGCCCCCTCTTAGCCACCATTCAATTCAGCACCTTTTTTTTTGATTGCAGAGATAAATGCAACAAATAACAGAGCGGACAGCGCCGCCGTTATCGCTCCGAAATAGAACGTCGCAGATGGCGAAATATGGTCCCATAGCCAACCACCTATCAGGTTTGCCGGAAACATTGCAAACCCGATAACAGTATTATAGACACCGAAGGCAGTCGCCTTGAAATCCTGGGGTATAATTGTAGCAAGAAACGCCTTCTGTATCCCTTCCGTAAGTCCCATAAAAAGCCCGTAAAAACCGAAGAGAATCCAGACGACAGTTGTACTCGCTGTGATTGCAAAACCATAATAGAGTATGGCAAAGAGCACAAAGCCAATAAGGATAACCTTCTTTCTGCCAAACCTGTCTGCCACTATGCCTGAGGGAATAGCCGCTGAAGAATAGATGATGTTGAATAAGAGGTAAACCACAGGGATCATAGCCGTTGAAACACCCACCTGCTGTGCCCTCAGTATCAGGAATACATCGCTTGAATTTCCGATGGCGAACAGTCCCGCAATTATGGCAAAGAACTTGAATCTCCAGTCAAAATGTCTAAGGGTCAGTTTAGGTTTTTCGGCATTTGACACTGTTGACCTTTTCTTCTCTGTAATGAAAAAGATGATCAAGAGCACCGTTATCACGCCGGGTATCATGGAAAGCCAAAAAACTTTACGGTAATCGTTAGAAAGTATCCTAAGGAGTAAAAAAGCCAGTGCAGGCCCTACTACAGCGCCCATAGTATCCATTGCGCGGTGAGTTCCGAAGGCCCTTCCCAGAGACGTCTTGTCAGTGGATTCTGCAATGATGGCGTCGCGGGGGGCCGTGCGGACACCCTTGCCAAACCTGTCTATGAAACGGGCAACCAGGACATGCTCCCACACTGTGGCGAGTGCTACAAAAGGCCTGCTTAATGTTGATATTGCATATCCTGCAGCCATGAGCCATTTACGATTCCCTATCCTGTCCGAAAACCAGCCCGAAAATACCTTGAGCAGGCTGGCTGTTGATTCTGCTATACCCTCAATAAGGCCGATAACCGATTTGTTTACCCCTAGGACATTTGTCAGAAAAAGCGGAACAAGGGGGTAGATCATCTCCGAGCTGACATCCATAAAGAAGCTGACAAGCCCTGCTACAAAAACACTTTTCCCGACACCGAATATCTTTCTATCGCTTTCCATGTCATTCACCTTTCCCCTAAGGATATGCTGCCCTCTACGTACAGCCATCCTCTGATAGCATCCTTTACATTGGTCAGAGCCTTATACATATGAACACATTAAATGTCCGTGCCATACTCTGCTAAGAATAGTGTACTTCAAGTCCTTCAATAAAGACAACAAGTTGAAAAAGAGAGGGAACGACAACATCATCGAGGTAAGTACATGGACAGAAGTTTTTATATAAACTTAGGATTGAGATTATGGGGTCAAGGGGGCCAGGAGCGTGCCTTGAGCGACAAAGAAGCTCCGCCGCCCCTTTCTTCTCTGCCGACCACTTGACTCCGTACGTTAAAAGACAGTATCATATACAAGGTATTGACACCCCCTGGAACAAGAAAAAAGCCCCGGGGATTCAATCCAAATAATCGCAAAGGGATGTTTTCGCGGACATAGACAGATAGATGTCTTACTTGAAGGAAGAGATAAAGGCAGGGATAATCGTAATCGCCGCCCTGACCGTTATTAGCGTGATGGTGGTGGCCATTGGAGGCACAAAGATGTTTGAGAAGTACAACATCTACCACGTAAGGCTCATGGACGTGGCAGGACTGGATACTGGCTCTCAGGTCAGGCTCGGCGGTGTGCGGATCGGAAACATCCAGGACATCATACCGCCCGATAAACCAAATGAACCCGTCAGGCTTGTCCTGGCCATAAAAAAGAACATCGTGTTGTATAAGGGCACAAGGGCTGTGATTTCGCAGATCGGTTTTGTTGGAGACATATATCTCGGCCTCTCTATCGAAAATATCACAAGGCAGCCTCTCCCAGTGGGCTCTACCATAAATTCGGAGGAACGCATACAACTGTCCGACCTGCTCTTTAGGCTCGGCACGGTCTCGGACTCAATGGATAAGTTGCTCAAGGACGTAGATATGATATTCAGCGAAAAAAACAGAAACAAGGTTGAAGATATCCTGGTCAGCACCAATACGACCATCAACACCGTCTCTAACGAGCTGGTGAAGCTGTCATCCAACCTTACGGATGTGACCCAAAGGCTCCAAGTCGTGCTTAACGAGATGGACTCCGTGCTAAAGGACAATAAAGGCGAGCTTAACACCCTGCTAAAGACCGCCACCCAGGACCTCAAAGAGGCCAGCTCTACGATTAAGTCCATTGAACAGACGGCCAATGCCTTCACCACTACAGCCAACTCCCTGACCACTACAGCCAATACGTTTACTAATACCTCCAGTACGTTAAACACCGTGGTCAACAAGCAATCCACAAACCTGTCAAGCGTATTTGAGTCGCTCATAGTCACAATGGATGATCTGCAGGATATCCTGCACGAGATCAAAAACAAACCCTGGACACTTATATACAAGGAAGACGGAGAAAACAATGATTAGAACCCTAACGATCATAGCGCTGTTGGTGTTTATGGCGTCGTGCAGCATGCCCGAGACAAGGATATATAGCCTCTACATCCCCGTTGATGCCACTGTCTCCAATACTAAGAAGGCGGACGAACCACAATATAAGGCCGCCCTACCGCTGGCCATAATCGTAGATGCGCCGCGCTACCTGACGCAACCATACATTGCCTACAGGAACTCACCCTACGAACTCACAATAGCGCGATACACCAAGTGGGACAGTGCCCCCGCCAAGATAATCGGAAGCGAGCTAAAAAGCGCCCTCAGCCAAAGAACCCGGTTTAGCGACGTAAGGGTTATGAACATCACCCCCGCAAACTCCCACGTCCTCAAGGTCAATCTGAGGAAGTTTGAGAGGTATGACGAACTATTGGCATACTATGCCGAGTTGAGCCTCGATGTCGAGCTGCTCAATCCCCAGGGAGAGAGCCTGTATCGGGTAACATTTGACAAGCGGGTCAATCTAAGCGACAGCAGCTTTAAATCCCTCGCAGAAGGCATCAGCGCCGCAGTCAAGGAGGTCATCGAACAACTGTGCAAGGAAACAAAAATGGGAGGCCTTGCTTCTTTTTCGCTCCAGGACGCTCATGGTTCTTTACCGCTCCAGGACGCTTCTGGCTCCCATCAGACCCCTCCACAAGGGAGCACTGCCCCCTTGACCCCATAATGCTCAATCATAGAGTTTATATAAAAACTTTCATCCATGTACTTATAGAGCCTACGCATAAACTCAGTTTTCAACTTTAGTTATCAAAAGAACACCC
>JADFXD010000080.1 GCA_015233725.1 Nitrospirota bacterium
TTAATCCTGATGTCTCATTCTTAATCATATCATCACAGGATTTTTGACAGCAAGAATATTTTATCCATGTACTTACTTGAGCTATTACTTCTTGTTTATTGAGTTATGTCTAAGGAGGAGTTTAGCTCGTTAATCAAGTTCTCAAATGAGCCTACCTCAAAGATCAAGACTATATCTCCCTCTATCAACTTTGTCTCAATTTTAAAACGTGTGCGGGCCAATAAGACCACTGGTTTAGCCAGGATATTGTTAGAATTTATTATATTATATAAATTTTCGTTCTGATGGATTGGAATAGAATACTCAACGTGAGTCCTAAGGATGTTTGACAGTGAGCCCATCACCCCGTTTAATACGATATTGCCGACCTCGAGCAAGGTTCCTATCCTAATGGAATCCATGTCAGAGGGTAGGCCAAGGTCACCCAGGAGCAGTCCTATGAGGTTAGCGGCGCTGTCTTGAGGAAATATCAGGGAGGCTATGCCTGAAAATGGTCCCCTAAACTCCATTCTGACAATAGAGTAGCTCTTGTTAAACAATCCCTCAATTTCTTGCCGTATATTTGACCTCTCTATTAGTCTGATTGAGGGAACCTGCAGGGAGATGTGAGCCATAAGCATCTCATTAAGCACCCCGGCAGCCCGTCCTACTCCTATGTTTATGAGTTCCGTAAGGGCATCTATTTGAAATGTCGTTAAAATCATTTAAGTTATTTTTCTTTTTGAGATATTAGCTCTTTGATGGTCTCAAGGAGCATTTCTTTCTTGGGTGGTTTGTTTAAAATCCTGGCAGCCCCAAGCCCAAGGCACTTATCGCGGGTACTTGTCTGTATGTCGGCAGTGAGTACTATGACCGGTATTTCCTTAACCCTCTCACCCATTGCCTCAAGCACATTATAACCCTCCATGTCAGGCATCAGGAGGTCTAAACACATGCAGTCCGGCCTTGTATGCGTGAGTATCTCAAGCGCACCTGCCCCACTGGAGGCCTCCAGTATTTCATACCCGCCAGATTTGACAATATTGGCTATGTTCATCCTCAGCAATAACGAATCATCTACTATCAGAACAATAGGCACTCTATATTCACCTCTCTTAGCTTTTAATGATAATTATACAACACCCAATGACCTTTAGTCAAAGTGGAATTAAATATTCAGCGATTCAGAGTATTGAAATGTTAAGTACATTTGTAAAATTATGATTGAGCATTATGGGGTCAAGGGCACTGGTGCCCTTGCAGGGGGGGTGAGGGGGGGGCAGCGCCGCCCCCCTTTTTTTCCCTCTTCTTGTGTATGCTTAAATTATGGGTATGTACTTTCAACCGTGGCTATCGTCTTGCCGTGATACGGTCAATCATGGCCTTAATTGCCTTTATCTGTGGTCCCTGATTGTTGTAGAAATCGGGGTTTTCGTAGCCAAAGAAGTCCCAGCATCCTGCTTGATTAATGATCTTGCCATTTTTGGTCTGTGGATACAGCACGATGATATCGTTGGACTCTGCCCATTCGTTAAAGCCAGCCTTCTGATAAAAGATATCGCCACCCCACTCCGGGTTCTGCATGCAGCCATGAAACACGACGTGAAGCCTACATGCGCCTCCGCCCTTGCAGGCAGTGGGGACGTATATATAGCCGGTGTCATGGAGATAGCTTCCACTATAGAACTCCGCCTGATTAAATGGGATGAGCCTGCCCATTGGGTTAGTTGGCGGATTTAGCCTTCCATAGATGTGACTGAGCGCTTCCCCCGCTCCACTATAATTACAGTTGTTGATAAAGGGTAGCTCCTGGCTATTGCATGGCTTACCAAAGTTGTTCGTTGGCATGCCATGTTGGGCATTGGGCAGCTTGACGTATTTGATGTTGCTGTTGCTTACAAAGTTCAGATAATACTTGTATACTATGTCCATAAAGGCAGGGGCCACGATAGTGTCTTTTTCGGCGGTATACAGGTATATGTTTTGCCTGGCCATGTGTGAGGGGTCGTCAATCTTTTGCGCCCTGGCCATTTTGTGTGTCTCGTTGATGGAGGTTGGAAGGTCTATCTTTTCGTTTAATGAGTCGGTCAAGTTAAATATTAGCTTGTCTATATCAAAGTTCCCTGCCACGGCCATATTATAGATGTCGTTGAGGAACCCGGATGGGTTTATTTCTTGCTTGAGACACTTCATCATAGCGCCAAAGAGCTTGTCCTTTGAGAATTGATAGTACGTGGCGCCAGAGAAGACCGCAATCCCCGTAAAGATCGAGGAGTACGTAACATGCACCTGAACCGCCATATGCCCCCCCGAGGAAAACCCCGACAGCGATACCTGCGACGTATCAACGCCGTATGCCTCTAATGTGTGTCCTTCCATCACCGCATCTATACTAGCACATCTCATGGCTCTTTTGCAAGGGGCTCATATATCTTATATCTACTCAGTTATGTCAAACAATCCTAGTGTGTCAGACAGCTTCAGGATATCCCTCATTACCCTGCTTGGCCTCCGGATGATCACCTTTGGCAACTTGTGGTCTCTGACGAACCTCGAGATTTCCAATAGGCAGTCAAACCCATCTGGCTCTATTATCCTGACATCTGAGGCATCTATGAGGACGGCGCTGTGGGTCTTAATCCTCTCCCTGACAATGCTGGCAGCCGCTGAGGCCGCTTCTGCATTTAATTTCGATGGTAATGCTATCTTCAACACTTGAGTTTTTGTTACTGAATCTCCTGTAACAAATACATTAAGATATCAGGCATTTTTTTGTCAATATATTTTTAGCTTTGAATTTATGTTGTGAATTGTTTTATAATTACTATTGATCGGACAGCTCCTTACAGTTGATGATCGGCTCACTCCTTACAGTCGATGGGAGGTTTGGAATTATTTTAGTGTGAAAGGTTATAAACGGGTATAATGACGTAAAATGATAAAACATACGTTTAGTGTATTTGACGGCATAGGGGAAGGTACGGAGAAGAAGCTGTGGAAGAAGGGCATTATGACTTGGGAGGACTTTCTCGTCAACGAGGAGACCATACCCTTTGTAAGCAGAGAGAAGAAGTGTCTTATAAACAAGAGTCTTGAGTCTTACACAAAGGGGCTTGAGGATGGCAACTGGTCGTTGTTTGCCAGGTGCATCAAGAGAAAGGAACACTGGCGGTTCTTCGAGTTGTTTAAGAACAACGCCGTGTGTCTGGATATCGAAACCAACGGTTTGCCCAAGGACTGCGGTGGGTATGTGACAATGGTGGGGCTTTACGACGGCAATGAGTACAGGTGTCTGATAAATGGCAAGGGACTTACGGAGGCAAACCTCATCAGGGCGTTGTCGCCGTATAAGTATATGATCACGTTTTACGGGGCTGTCTTTGACATCCCGTTTTTGATCAGGAACTACCCGATGCTGAGGCTTGACATGCTGCACTACGATGTGTGTCTTGACTCCAGGAGGGTTGGTATGCGGGGCGGGCTTAAAAAGTATGAGAAGAGCTTTGGCATCAGTCGGGTTGATGAGGTTGAGGGGATGAACGGCTTTGATGCCGTCCGGCTGTGGCATATGTATAAGCGTGGTGATAACGCCTCCCTGGAGACACTCATCAAGTACAACAGGGAGGACACGGTAAATCTCCTAGTCTTGGCACAGTACGTCTACAACGAACTCAGACGTTCAACGGGGATAGAGGATTATCTGAAGTTATGAGCGATATATTAAAAAGGTTTCTGATATATCTGAGCGCTGAAAGGGGGCTTGCCAACAATACGGTTGATGCCTACGGTACTGATCTTAAGCTGTTTTTTGTCTTTATTACGGCAAACAAAAAGACAATGATGGATTTTAACCGGCAAGACATAATAGACTATATATATACCTTGAGACAGAGGGGGTATTCCTACAGGTCTATATGCAGGTTCATCGCCTCGGTGAGGTCTCTGTGCAAGTACATGTTGATCGAAAAAGAGAGGGCTGATGACCCTGCGGAGAATATCCACAGACCCAAGGGGTGGCAGCACCTGCCAAAGACGTTAAGCGTGGAGTCGGTTATCGAGGTGTTAAAGGCGACGGTGGAGAGCAGGTATGTGCTGCGTGATATTGCGATGCTTGAGCTGATGTACTCCTCCGGATTGAGGGTTAGTGAGTTGGTGCTCGTAGAGGTGGCCAACCTCCAGTTGGAGGCTGGCTTTATAAAGGTAAAGGGCAAGGGGTCGCGGGAGAGGCTCGTACCGGTCAACAACAGGGCGAGGCAGCGCATAGAGGCTTATCGCAAAGGGGTACGTCAGCTTACCTTGAAGAAACGCACCAGTCCTTATCTGTTTTTAAGCAACAGGGGGCTGCCGCTAACGAGGCAACGGTTCTGGCAGACGATAAAGGCATATGGCAAGGCCGCTGGCGTTGAGCTTTCCCCTCATACGTTGAGGCACTGTTTTGCCACACACCTGGTCGAGGGCGGGGCAGACCTGCGCTCGGTCCAGAGGATGCTCGGACACTCCGACATAACAACAACCCAGATATACACCAAGGTCTCCACCGAGCTAATCAGAAAGGAATACAACGAGTGCCATCCACGCGCATAATTATAAGTACCAGGATGGAGAATCTATCAGAATCGCTCCTTACAGTCGTGTGGGGGGTCAAGGTGACTTCTTTTTGGCGGGGGTGCCTCACCCCTCCCCTTGCAGGGAAGGTAAAGGAGGGGGCAGCGCCGCCCTACTTGCAGGGGGTTAGGGAACGGAGCCCCCATTCTTCCTTCCCTCTTCATTAGCCATGGGGGGTGAACTATTATGGATAAATCGACAGCTCCGCTGATCCTTATCACCAACGACGATGGTGTAAGCTCGCCGGGGATTGTGGCGCTGCATCGGGCGATGAGTGAGATAGCCGAGTCGATCGTTGTGGCCCCCGACAGGGAGAGGAGCGCCACGAGTCACTCGTTGACCATGCACAGACCACTACTGGTCAGCGAAATGGAAAAAGGCATATACTGCGTAAATGGCACCCCTACCGACTGTGTGGCCATTGCGATCCAGAAGGTGTGCAACAGACCCCCTGCGCTGCTGGTCTCCGGCATAAACATGGGTGGCAACCTCGGCGATGACATCACCTACTCCGGTACCGTCTCGGCGGCTATCGAGGGGACGATCATGGGTGTGACCTCCTTTGCCATATCGATGGTGGGAAGCGGTGGATATTTCTTTGACAGCGCCGCCGCATTTGCCGGTAAACTCGCCCGCATAATACTTGAAAAGGGCCTGCCAAAAGACACACTCCTAAACGTGAACCTCCCCAATGTACCCCCGGCCGACATCAAAGGGGTAAAGTTCACCAAGCAGGGTAAGAGGCTCTACATAGGCTCGATCCACGAGACAGCTGACCCCTGGGGACGCAGGCACTACTGGATAGGCGGTGGTACGCCCTCGTGGGAGGACGACATCAATACCGATTATCTGGCCGTTGAGTCCGGCTATATCTCCATCACGCCAATACACCTGGACCTGACCAATTACGAGGCCCTTGACTGTCTCAGGAGACAGTGGAAGGAGGTCTTTGATTAATGATTGATCGGATTCGCTCCTTACAATCGCCGGACCAGCCGTTTGACGATAGACGCAGGGCCATGGTTGATACCCAGATCATGACACGTGGGATACATGCCCCCCTTGTGCTTGAGGCCATGTCTAAGGTACCAAGGCACCTGTTTGTGGGAAGTGACGCGGTTGAAAGGGCATACTACGATATGGCCCTGGATATAGGAATGGGACAGACGATATCTCAACCCTACATGGTGGCCGTGATGACGGAGCTTCTTGGGCTTAACTCAACGCTCAGGGTGCTTGAAATAGGCACTGGCTCGGGGTATCAGGCGGCCATCCTTGCGGAGATCGTAAGGGAGGTCTGCACGATCGAGCGGATCGAGTCCCATACGGAGAGGGCAAGACATAGGTTGAACGACCTGGGATATACCAATGTCAGATTCAGGACGGCAGATGGCAGTGTCGGTTGGGCTGAGGAGGCGCCATTTGACCGTATACTGATAACGGCCGCAGCGCCAGATATTCCACAGCCCCTTATTGAGCAGTTGACCGATGGCGGCATTGCCGTTGCCCCGGTTGGAGCGCGCCATACGCAGCAGTTACTGAAACTGCAAAAGTCAGGCGGTGACATAGTAAGGGAGTTTTACGTGCCGTGTCTCTTTGTGCCACTGATCGGGCAATATGGCTGGCAGGAGTAAGTGTGTAGAGAATGGGGCGATTTGCTGCCAAATTTCCAGGCAGCTCCTTGATGATCTTGTCGTAGATTCCTGGGCCTGTCGGTGTCTACATACTATATATTATAACTTATGGGGGCGAAAAACTGCTTCCATATAGCTGGGGAGAGAAGGAAGCGTCCCCTTGACTTACGTTCTTTTACCTTATTAAAATCATATGCTATCCCATTCAGTATGTGAAATCTCTGCTTGTCTTAGTATCTCTTTTATTAAGCAGATAGCGATGTCTTTGTTACCATGTGGATTTGGGATACGGAGTTTTTTCTCTCCCTTGATCATGAATTGGTGTTTTCCCCCTGAAACAGGACCAGAAAAACCCAGGGATATTAGTTTCCTGATCATTTCTTTCCTTGAAATTACTGACACATCACACTATTGTTGTTACCTCTCTGATACATAAATCGATATTATTAACAACAGGGAGTGGATCGTTCTCCCTGATTTTTAAGATGAGCCACTCACCTAAGACTTCAATAAGCTCATCTCTACACTCCTCTACTGACGTACCTGTGGCCCATACTCCTGCAAAGTCAGGGATTTCAGCAAACAACATTCCATTGTCTAAAACCTTGTATGTTGCCTTTTTAATCGCCTCATGTATGTATTCTGCCATCATAGTTAAACCTCCTTTTGTCGCAGTGGGGCCTACCCACCATCAGCTCCTTGATGACCTTGTCGTAACTTCCTGGCCCTGTCGGTGTCTCCATTAAAGCAGCCCTTCAATCTCCCTGATGTCCTCTGCCGTTATCAACGCATCTGTTATTGCATAGAGCCTCGATTCATCTTCACACATCCTGATCTTCGGCATAAGGGATAAACCATCTGCACCGAATTTTCTCCTCAGCAAAATCTCAATCGTATCTTGCATAGCCTCTACCCGGCCTTCTACCCGGCCCTCTACCCGGCCATTTTCTCTGCCTTTCTGTACCCCTTGCATGAACCTTATATCCGTTTCCAGGTCATATACTATTGGCATCTGTTCCACCTCCTCTATCATGATTTTTTGCATGTCTCTCAATTTTGAAAAGACATCTAATTCCCTTATATACATCGACAAGTATAGTTCTCCGATGAGGCTCTTCATCAACTCCGCTAAAATCTCCCTCGCAAATGACCTCTCATCGCGATCCCCCCTGTTGCACAGTATCGAGAGGACTATCTCCTGAGGTACACCAGAATATAGAAACTGCTCGCAGGGGATATTCCTCATGTCTATTAATTCATATTCGTAGCGGATACCAGGCATCTCCAGGACGTTGTCCATCTTCATCTTGTCCTTGCCAATGAAGATGACATACTGCTTGATTATAACCTTATGCAACGTGTAGATATGGACAAAGTATCGCAGCATCCTCGCAAGCATATTTGCGTCGTTGGTGCTCTGAACCTCTGTATGTACGACAAATGTTGGGGCATTGCCGCTTTCCACCTTGAGGATGAAGTCCGCCTCCCGCTCATCCGTTAATTGCGTCACGACGTTGAGTCTGCTGACCTTATCGGCCTTGATCCGCAAGACCTTCTCTATCAGGGGCCGCTCGATGTTAGCAAGCAGCTCCTTGATGATCTTGTCGTAGATTCCTGGACCTGTCGGTGCCTCCATCATATATTATACAATACGTGGGCACAAAATTGCTGAAAAAAAGGGGTGCATCAAAAATTAAGGGGTGCTTTTTTTAGCCCTCACAAATGTTTTAGAATATAGTTATGACACACAACCTAAAACATAGGAGGGCTATATGAATAATATAACAAAGATAGGAGATGAAGGGTAACATCACAGTCAACCGTGGTTGCCAGGATTTAAGCCACTTTTATACCTTCATAATATGGCGTTGTTACTATGCTTGAGCAATGTGACCACGTTTGAATGGAGTGGTACCAGATGAAGCAAGGGATAAATTAATATCAGAAATAGAAGAGATGTTAAAGGGTGCTGTAAAGGGAGTAGTGGGAGATGTGTTTGATATAAATACGGTAGAAAAAAGTTCTTACTGTAAATATTTCTGTGATAAGTACCTGCCCTACCAGAAGAGAAGAAAGAAAGGGGCGGCTCCGCCCCCCTTTAGAACCCCCTGCAAGGGCACCAGTGCCCTTGACCCCATAATTCTTAATCCTGATGTCTCATTCTTAATCATATCATCACAGGATTTTTGACAGCAAGAAAAAACTTGACAGAGGCTATAGAGTTGTGGTAGCCTGAAATATGATAGGGATATATACAGCAAGATACGTTAAGATCGATTCTGGGTATATGGGGCAGTTAGTAGAGTGGCCAGAGGTGGTTACAGAAGGCCAGACAGTTGAGGAATGCAGGGAGCTACTTGAAGATGCGACTAAAGAGATGATACTGGCATGCCTTCAGCAAGGCGAGGACATCCCTCAAGGAGGTGCCTTGTTACAACAAATACATGTTGAATTTTAGATGTCTGTAAAAAGAGAAGACGTGATTAGTTACTTAGAAGACAACGGGTTTTATTTGTTGCGTGAAGGTGGGAGACATTCAATATATACAAATAACATTAAGAAGATACCTGTAAAAAGGCATAAAAGTTTTGATAGAATAGCTGCAAACGAGTTGTGCAAGCAAGCCGGTTTAAAGAGAAGGTTTTAGAGCCCAAAGCGCCCAGGATGGTTATAACGTTATTGTGGAGTTGATGTCAAAGAACGTGAACAAGGAGGTTTTTTTAGTGTGCTCGATAGATTATATATTGCTAAATATGTCGCCTGAGATGCCGCAATATCCCAGTTTTGGCGCGATTTTTGCACTCTCTCTCTCTCTCTCTCTCTCTAATGCACCGCCGCTAGCAACCTTAATACCCCCAAGTTTTTCTCCTTCGGGAGTTTTTGCGCGTCCGGTTGGACTTCCACATCTTAACGTCGTTATTGGCGCATGTTCGGCCTTTTCATCTATTGAGCAACAATCAAAACTTGCTATAGCGCGCATTTTGCGTGCAAATTAAACACAGTTCGGAGGTACTAAGATGAGGTCTAAGATCGAGGATTTAAAAAGTGTTATCGGTGCTAACGTGCTAATCATTGCGTTGTTGTTTCTGACGTTGCCGGCATACGCGGGGTCGGTGCCAAATGTCTTCACGTCGGGGACGGTCGCCAAGTCCGCCGATGTCAACGCGAACTTCAGCTACTTGGGGGATCGGAGTTGGGATTTGTCGGGGGGGAATCTGTATTATGGTGGCGGGAAGGTTGTCATTGGAAAAAACACTTATACTGGAAGTATGGGTATTTCCACACTATCAATCCAGGGAAACAAATCGGATGGCATAGGGATATCGCTTTTAAATTCTACAGATGAAGGAGGGATATATTTAGGTGACGCAACCGGTTTTCTTCAATATGGTGGAACTGGTCAAGGGTTCGCTCCAATGTTAGAGGGGATGATCCGTTATCCCTCTGATTATATGACGATAAATCCATCGATAAATTATTATGCAAATTCAGGAAACGTACCAGCATTAATAATAAACGCATCAGCTGCAGGTTGTACCAGTTATAACGGATGGGCTTGTGGAACAACAGTAAATAGACCACTTTTGGGGATTGCCAACTATACTTCGATGAAGATCGTAGTTGACAAAGATGGCCAACTCGGCATTGGCCAAACAACTCCAGCCTACCCCCTGCACATGGGCAGTGGTGCCTACGTGACCACAGGCGGAGTATGGACCAACGCCTCAAGCCGCGAGTACAAAAAGGATATCCAGAGCCTTTCATCTGAAGATGCCATGCTGGCGTTTAATCAACTCGAACCAGTTTCCTTCAAATACAAGATCGATGACGAACAGCACATCGGCTTTATCGCCGAGGACGTCCCTGACATCGTGGCCACAAAGGATCGTAAGGGTCTAAGCCCAATGGACATGGTCGCCCTGCTGACAAAGGTCGTCCAGGAGCAACAGAAGACCATCGAGGAACTCAAGGAAGCGGTCAAGGCCCTTAAAGAAAAACCCCAATAGCAACAGTCCTTATCAGGAGACGACAAGATGAGAAGAATTGTCTTAGCATTAATCATAGCGCTGATGGCGTCATCGGCATGGGCGGTCAGCACATGGGATAGCATGATGTGGGATCAGGGCTATTGGGATATCTCACCGACCCCAACGCCGACACCAACGCCCACGGCTACCCCTACCCCCACACCAACGCCGACATCTACCCCTACGCCCACTCCAACGGCTACACCGACACCTACTCCTACGGTAACTCCCACTCCCACAGCAACGCCTACTCCAACTCCGTCGGTAACACCAACACCGACAGCAACACCAACACCTACGCCAACTGTCACTCCCACGGCAACACCAACTCCAAGCGTCACTCCAACTACAACACCGACGCCTACAGCCACACCGACTCCGGTGACTCTGACGGTCGTGAAACAGGGCACTGGAAATGGCACCGTGACGACATCAACGGGCAGCCTCAACTGGAATGGCAACACTGGCACCGCACTGTACACGCTTAATACACAGGTGATAGCCACGGCGATGTCGGATAACGCATCAGCCTTTAGCGGATGGTCGGGATGTGACGTGACCATCGGAAATCAATGCACGGTCAACATGACGGCATCAAAGAGCATCACCGCCACCTTCAACATCGGCATCGGTGCATGCAAGAAGACGAAGAAGGACTTCGACGGCGACGGCAAGAGCGATATCCTCTGGCAAAACTCAGACACCGGCGACGTGGCAATCTGGTTGATGAATGGCGCTGCTAAGAAGTCCGAGGCATTTGCGGCCAATGGGGTGCCTAAGAACTGGAAGGTCATAGCGTCAGATGACTTTGATGGAGACGGCAAGAGTGACATCCTCTGGCAGAACACGGACACCGGCGACGTCTATGTCTGGATCATGGATGGCACAACGCCAATCAACGGGGATTATGCCTACAGGGGTATCACCTCGGAGTGGCAGATCAAGGCGGTTGGCGACTTTGACGGTGATTGCAGAAACGACATCCTCTGGCAAAACACAAGCACCAACGACGTGTTGATCTGGCTCATGGACGGCACCAAGATAAAGTCGAAGGATTATGTCATCAAGGGCGTCCCGGCTGACTGGGAGGTCAAGGGCGTCGGAGACTTCAACGGCGACGGCAAGACCGACATCCTCTGGCAAAGCAAGGCCACCGGCGACGTCTACGCCTGGATCATGGATGGCACAAAGATACAGGGCAGCAGCGGTTTCGTGGCCAAGGGGATACCGCCTCAGTGGCAGATCAAGGCAATTGCTGACTACAACGGCGATGGCAAGAGCGATATAAACCTGCAAGACACCAATACGGGCAATATATACGTCTGGTTGATGGACGGCATAAACATCAAGGGCGGCGATTTTGTTAAGCCCAAGGGCGGCGCCAGTCAGTCGATGGGTGTGTCAGTGAGTTCCGGCTCCGATATCTGGATCATGAGGGCCGTTGGAGACTACAACGGCGACGGCAAGAACGACATGCTCTGGCAGAATGGCTCAACCGGCGACGTCTACATGTGGTTTATGGACGGTACTGTGATCAACTCCGGAGGCTATGCCGATCACGGCGTCCCCGGCCAGTGGAGCATCTACTAACCAAAGGAAGAAGAAAAGAGAAGAAAAGAAAGAAGGGGGCGGCGCCAGTACTTCCCTGGACCCCCCTGCAAGGGGTCACGGACCCCTTGACCCCCCAGCGACTGTAAGGAGCGGCTCTGATAATGGGTGGGTGCCATCCAAATATTGTATACCTTAATCAACACAGCAAAAATTGCCCTAACAACTGTTCATCCTTAAAATATGTTAATATATAATTATGAAAGAGGCTTATTTATATAAGAAGCTGGATGACGGCAAGGTGGAGTGTATGTTATGTGCCCACAAGTGTGTTATCGCCGACGGTAGGAGGGGGTTGTGCGGGGTCAGGGAAAATCTGCAGGGGACGCTCTACAGCCTCGTCTACGGGAAACTCGCTACCGCACACATAGACCCCATAGAGAAGAAACCGCTCTATCACTTTCATCCCGCATCCACGACCTTTTCCATCGCCACGGTGGGATGCAACTTCAGGTGCCTTCACTGCCAGAACGCCGACCTGTCTCAGTATCCAAAGAGATTCAATGAAGAATTCACGATCACAGTAACCGGTGATTACACCTCCCCATCGGATGTGGTCAATTCCGCGCTCAAGAGCGCCTGTAGGAGCATATCGTACACGTACTCGGAGCCGACGATTTTTTTAGAGTTCGCCCTTGATTGCGCAAGGCTGGCCAGGGAAAATGGACTCAAAAACGTCTTTGTCAGTAATGGCTTTATGACGCCTCAGAGCGCACAGGAACTCATCCCATATCTCGACGCCAACAACATAGACCTCAAAGGCGACGACGATTTCTACAGAAAGGTCTGCGGCGGGAGGGTTGCTCCTGTAAAGGACACCATCAGACAGATGGCAGATGGCGGTGTATGGGTTGAGGTCACAACGCTAGTGATCCCCGGACACAACGACTCCGAACCCGTGCTTAGGGCAATAGCGGAGTTCATAGCCTCGGTGAGTCCGTCAATCCCCTGGCATGTGACAGGGTTTTACCCCACCTACAAGATGATGGACAGACCGTGGACGCCCGCCAAGACCTTGACAATGGCACGGCAGATCGGCCTGGATGCCGGTTTGAAATACGTCTACCAGGGAAATGTCTACGACGACAAAGGGGCAGAGGACACCTCGTGCCCTTCCTGTAAGATAACATTGATCAAAAGACAGGGCTTTTCCGTGAGCAATAACATCCTACAAAAAGACGAACATGGCAATGCCCTCTGTCCAGTGTGTTCCACCAAGATAGAAGGCGTTTGGTAAGTAGTCTGAAGAAATAATGGCGCATAAATATAGCTCAAGGCATCGCAGGAAGGGGTCAAAGGAAATCCTATTGAGTTAAGGCATAAAACTCCCCTATTATAACTGGTTTACCGTGAAATGAAAAAACTGTCAATAGTAGCATGACCAGAGCACAATGCATAAGGCTCTCGCAATTTTCATGGGCGGGGGACAATGGCTACCATTCATGAACGTTTCTTCCTTTGTTTTATATAATTACTTATGGGCAGGTACTTAGCAAACCAACTAAAACATAAGTAATGGATTGCATATGTGGTAAACGTCTCGTCCCTATAATTAAGGAAGTTGTGCCGATACCGGGGACAAACGCAGAGAAAGACCTGCCCCCTCATCAAGCCTATCGATTAGCTCAACGACCTTGCTCACTATGATGTCAATGGCAGCCTGCCCTTTGTCGGAGGTGGCCTTTTGCGGATTACCCCAGATGCCGTGCGGCCAATATTTGAGCTTGTCTCTGACGATGAAGGGGCTTGGAAACTGGGGATAGCCCTCCTCGGCGGTTCCCTTTACGAGCCCTGGACGCAGCGCCATTACGATGGAAGTCTCCAGTTCACCGGCGTGTGAATCCCCCGGTGTCTCGCACAACTGCGACAGCTCCTTGTGCAGGATGTCATAGGGCGATGCGACGATTATCTGTATGTTATCGAGTTCATCTATAAGGATTTCGGCAACCTCCTTCATGGCAGACATGTGGATGCCACCGCCATGACCGGAGAGGAGCATGAAGTTTCTCAGCCCCTTTCTGTACGAGTCCACGACGATGTCCCTGGTGAGCATACGTAGGGTCTCTGGCATTATACTTATCGTTCCCGGGTGTTGTCTTGTTGTGGTGCAGACGCCGTAGTGCAGAGGCGGGGCAAGGAAGACGTCCCTCTGTTGTATCACGCGCCTTAGTACCTCGTTGGCTATCAGGGTATCGGTGAAGAGGGGGAGGTGATTGCCATGCTCCTCAACCGTACCAAATGGAAAAATGATCGTCTTACACTGCTGCAGATGCTCCTCGAACTCCTGCATCGTTATCTCTTCTAATAACATATGTATCAACCCCTAATCAATAATATACGAAATAAAGAAAAAGAAGGGCGGGCCCCCCTCCTCTTTTAGCGCCTTAATGCTCAGAGTTACCTTCTAATGCCCGTTTTTTTCGCCTGGATTTTTGTTTTCTGATTTTCTGGAATTTTCTCTCTATAGCGCTGTCCTCGCCCTTGAGGAGTCTTTCGATCTTTTCGGTCAGCAGTCTTCTTGCGAGGAATCTGTTGATGGACTGGCTTCTGTCCTTCATGCACTTGACTTCCGTGCCAGTTGGGATGTGTTTGAGGTAGACGCAAGAGGCCGTTTTGTTGACCTTTTGTCCGCCATTACCACTACTACGGACGAACTTTTCCTCGATATCGGTCTCGTGGATGCTCAAGGCGGACATCTTATCCTTCAACGAGGCATTTTTGGCAGGGCTAACCGCGAAATCCACTTGTGTCTACCCTTAGCTCACGCGTATGTATTAACGACAGTACCTGTCCCTGCTGGATTTGTCGCAGCCTGTACGTTACCAGAGCTTTGGATGAGCGCTACTGCCATCTGGCTGATCTCTTCTATCATGTCTTTACCTCCATCGGTTAATAACGACTTGTCGGTATTTATACATATATCTCTAGCTTGGTACGAGTTTTTTTACAATGGATAACAACTGTTCCTGTTTAAAGGGCTTGATGATCCATCCAGTTGCCC
>JADFXD010000081.1 GCA_015233725.1 Nitrospirota bacterium
CAGGACAGCCTTCTTTATGGGTTTTGCCAGATGACCGTTGCAGCCGGCGGCGAGGCTCCTCTGGACGTACTCGTTAAGCGCATGGGCGGTGAGGGCGAGTATGGGGGTTGGGCTGACCTCGTTGTCCCTCTCCCACTGCCTGATCTCTGACACCGCCGTGTAGCCATCCTTGATGGGCATCTCCATGTCCATCAGGACCAGGTCGTAGATGCCCTTACCGGCGGTGAATCTATCGACGGCCTCCTGGCCATTGCAGGCTATCTCTATGGCGTGCGGCGTCTTCTTGAAGTATGAACGCATCAACAGTTGATTGTCCTCGTTGTCCTCAGCTATGAGTATCCGTAACTGCTTTTCGGCCTCATCGATTGCCAAATCACCCTTTGACGCCTCACCCAATGGCATATCATCCAACTTGCACTCATCGCCAAAGACCTCCAGCTCCACGGTAAAGTAAAATTGACTCCCAATGCCTTCCTGAGAGTCAAACCACATCAGGCCCCTCATGTGCTCAACGATGATCTTTGATATCACAAGCCCCAGACCCGTCCCCCCATACTTGCGCGTCGTGGATGAATCGGCCTGCGAAAAGCTCTTAAACATCAACCCCTTCTTATCCTGTGCAATGCCAATCCCCGTGTCCCTCACACAAAAGAGCAGCCCGATGAAACCACCCTGCACCCCATTAACATCCACCGTAACACCAACCTCCCCAACGGCGGTAAACTTGATGGCATTGCTCAACAGATTAAACATCACCTGCTGTAAACGCAAGGGGTCCCCCCATAGTTTCCCAGGTATAGCCGGGGCAATGACCAGGGACAGGTTAATGCCCTTCTGTATGGCCTTAACCCTCATCAAGGCCACTGTCCTTGTCAGCACATCAAATATGTTAAAGCACACCCACTCGAGCTTGAGCTGCCCTGCCTCTATCCTTGAGAAATCGAGGATATCGTTGATTATGCCCAGGAGGTTTTCTCCAGCGTTTCGCATGACCTGTACGGACTTGTCCTGCTCCTTAGTAAGTCCCGTTTCACTGAGGACGTCGGCCATGCCTATAATGGCATTTAACGGGGTACGTATCTCATGACTCATGGCGGCGAGAAACTCGCTCTTGGCCTTTGTGGCGCTGTTGGCCTCCTCAATGGCCTTTGTCAACGCCTCCTCGGTCTCCTTCTTTTCCGCTATCTCTTGCTGCAGCGCCATGTTTGCCTGCGACAACTCCGTGGTTTTGTCCTGGACAAGCATCGCTATCCTCTCACTGCGACTTGCCAGCATAAACAGAAATATCTCCAACAACCCTATAAATAACAGACTGCCCACTAAAATCAGCCATGCTTGAAAGGTACTGTGTCTCTTTAAATACTCTGCCGATGGATAAAACACTATACTCCACGTCCTGCCTGCCACGCTCAGAGTCGTCTTGTACTGCATGTCGCCTTGCCGTTTGACCTCTTTTATAGCTGGTGCAGCCGCACCTTTTATCGCAGGGGCCGCCGCACCTTCCAAATCGTGTACATACAGGAGTCTCCTGGACTCACTGGCTGCCTCGTCATAGACAGCGAAATTGACACCTCCAATACTAAGCCCAACTATCTCCCTCTCTATAGCATCCCCAACGCGAAACACCCCCAAAACAAACCCCCTGAGGTTTGCCCTCCTGCCTTCAACGCTATTGTCAACCAGCCCAGCGCTATAAATCGGTACAGATATCAGTACCCCAAACTGCTTCAACTTATCCTGCACCAGGGTAATGCGCCCGGTGCCCTGTGGCTGCCCTAGGTCCCTTGCCCTCATAAGCGCCTCTTGACGCGAGGGATTGGAGGCAAGGTCAAAACCCATCACTGCCTCGTTGCCCTCATAAGGCTCTACGAAATACACGGGCATATATTCATCACGACTGGCGGCATTTACCAATTGCCCCTGCGCATCCCGCTGCCTTATCTGGAAATCGCTGTAACCATCCGCCCTTGCCGCCTCCTCATAGGCTGCCCTCTCAGCCCTGGATATCCTGGGCGCCCACTCTATCGCATGTATCGCGCCGTGCCTTGCAAGAAGCCTTTTAGCGAATGTCCTGAACTCATGTCTCTCAACCTTCTCTGAGGCCTCATAAAGACCCTTTACTGACTCAAAGATGTCTATATAGTTCTGAAAGCTCTCATACAGGGTGTTATTTATGATTTCAGCCTTGCCTTCAAACTCAAGCCTTACACGGTTCGCCTCCAGCCTGCGGACATACACGAATAAAACCACCACGGCGATAAAGAAGATTAAAATGGGGACAACTACGGTCGTTCTCTTTTTTCTCCACAGCGCAACCGGTCTCCCCATTAGTATCAGGAGCAGCGGCATTACCACAATTACGCCTATCGTGTCGCCCAACCACCAGGTAAACAACGAAAACGCATAATCCGCCAGCTTTATTGCCCCCATACAAAGCAGGGCGGTAGTTCCGGTAATCGAGTTTAATACACAACTCAGAGGGCCACCAATAACCAGGAGCTTTAGCAAGTCCTGTTCCCTCTCAAACACCCCCTGTTGTCCAACAAACCGTTGTATCAGATATGTCCCCGCCACTGCCTGGAGCACCGCTCCGGTTGAGATTATCGCCGGCAGCGCCACGGAGGCGCCCGGGGACACATACACGTTTAGCAAAAAAGACCCCAGCCAAACACCCGGCCATACCCTGTATGAGTACAACAACATAAAGGCCAACGCCACACCCGCTGGCGGCCATATGGGAGCCGCATAACCCGGCGGTATAGCAAGAAACAACGCAAGCCTCCCCGTAACAAAATAAAGAAAGAGAAGAAAAAGAAGAAAAGAAAGAAGGGGGCGGCTCTTCTTAACCCTGGACCCCCCTGCAAGGGCACCAGTGCCCTTGACCCCATTATACTCGATCCTTTTACTCATTTAACTCCGCTTAGATAATATAATTGTACAATATTATCGGGGTAAGGTGTGCAAATTAATGGGTGGTTTTTTTAACCCTCACAAATGTTTTAGAATATAGTTATGACAAACAACCTAAAACATAGGAGGGCTATATGAATAATATAGCAGATTTCGATTTGATTAACTACAAAATACATGGCACTTTTAAGGGGTCAAGGGGACTGGTCCCCTTGCAGGGGGTTCTGAAGGGGGCCAGGAGCGTCCTGGAGCGGTAAAGAAGCGGAGCCGCCCCCCTTCTTTTTTTGTATTACATAATAAACGCACTAAAATTACCATGTTTAATATCATTTACTTTTTCACCTATTGTTATGTATAATTACGATAACAAACGTATTGTGCGTTTAAGAGCAAAAGATTGTGATTCCATCAAGAAGGAGTAAAGAATGTTTAAGAATCTAAAGATAGGCGTTAGACTGTACATATTGGTGGCGTTTATGGCCATCATGGTGATAGTTATCGGGTTATTGGGAATACATGAGCTGAAACTGGCAAACGATACAATGGGCAGCGTATATAATGACAGATTGATATGCCTCGGTCAGATTGCTGATATCGCAAGGCTGAACCTCAGAAACAGGATCGAGCTAATGGCCGCCATAGAAGAAGCCAAACCAGAGTTGATCAGCAAGCGTGTTGCGCAAGTGGAAGAAAACATCAACAAGATAGGCGATATCTGGAAAGAGTATACGGCGACCTACTTAACCCCCGAGGAAAAGGTCCTTGCCGATAAATTTGTGCAGGAGAGGAAAAAGCTCAGGGAAGAAGGCTTTAGACCAGTGATGGATGCCCTCAAGGCCGGAAAGATTGACGACGCGAAGAAGCTCAATGAAGAGCGTGTGAGACCGCAGGGAAAGGTTGTAGAAGAAGACGTAAACGCCCTGAAGCAGTATCAGTTGGATGAGGCAAAGAGGCTCTATGATGGCTCAGTAAAGGCATACGAGTCCTCGCGTAATATGTCAATAGCGGCCATTGTGATTGGCCTGATATTTGCGATTATCGTGGCGCTGTGGATCATAAACAGCATCGTAAGGCCGTTAAACGAGGGCGTGAGTATTGCCACCAGCCTGGCCGGAGGCGACCTCACCGTACTGATCGACGCCTCCAGCAAGGACGAGACCGGACAGCTCCTTGCCGCCATGAAGAACATGGTAGATCGGCTCAAGGAGGTCGTCAGCAACGTGCAGCAGGCCGCGGATCAGGTTGCGGCAGGCAGCAACGAGTTAAGCTCAAGCGCACAGCAGATATCGGAGGGCGCTACAGAGCAGGCGGCATCGATTCAGGAGACGTCTTCGTCTATGGAGGAGATGTCGGCCAACATCAAGCAGAACTCGGACAACGCCGCCCAGACGGACAGGATCGCCGTGAAGTCGGCGCAGGACGCCAAGGTAACAGGTCAGTCCGTCAGCGAGGCCGTCAGCGCGATGAGAGAGATAGCCAGTAAGATCAACATCATAGAGGAGATAGCCAGGCAGACCAATCTGTTAGCCCTCAACGCGGCTATCGAGGCTGCCCGTGCCGGTGAACATGGCAAGGGTTTTGCCGTTGTGGCCTCCGAGGTCAGGAAGCTCGCCGAGCGTTCGCAGAAGGCTGCCGGGGAGATCACCCAACTGTCAGGGACAAGCGTTCAGGTTGCGGAGAACGCCGGTGACATGCTTCTCAAGCTCGTGCCCGATATCCAGAGGACGGCCGAGTTGATCCAGGAGATCAGCGCGGCAAGCAACGAGCAAAACACCGGGGCCGAGCAGATCAACAAGGCGCTCCAGCAACTGGACAACGTCATCCAGCAAAACGCCTCCGCCGCCGAGGAACTGGCCTCTACATCCGAGGAACTCTCCGCGCAGGCAGGGATGCTGCAAGAGGCGATATCGTTCTTCAAGCTCGGCGACAGCGGCAAGAGAAAGTCAGCCGTAATGCCCCAGTCCCGCAAACCCAAGACAGCACAGATAGCCCATATCCCCAAGAAGGCAAGTCCCCCACCAGCCCCCAGGAACGAGACAAGACCCAACATCAACCTCGCCGATAAAACCAGCGACGACGAATTTGAACACTATTAAAAGAAAGAAAAAGGAGGGAATGGGGAGTTCCGCTACCCCTCAGACCCCCTCGCAGGAAGGGGTCAAGGGGGCTTCTTTGTGGCCGGGGTGCCCCACCCCACCCCTTGCAGGGGGGGTGAAGGGGGGGTGGAGCCGCCCTCTTCTCTTTTCCCCTTTCTTATTCTTTGTTCTGCCTGTTCGAGTTGCCTGCCGATGTAGATAGCGTGGGCGATGTCTGAGATGGCGTGGTCGCGCTTTATTTCGTACTGGATGCGTTCTGCCTTTTTGCTCTTGTACCGGGCGATGACGTTGCCCTCGTAGATGTGGGTTGCGACGATAAAACCATCCTCTACATCTATGATGAACTGTCCGTGGGGGTCGGGGGTGAACTCAAGCCGCTTTTCCTTTTCCTTGATGACTCCAAGGACGCGTTCGTAGTCGGCGGTGTTGATGCCGATGGAATGACTTATTATCGTGATTGCCCCAGGTTGTATGCCAATACCACTGCTTATGACGTCCTGGAGCCTCATCAGGCCGTAGAGGTTTTGCAGCCAGGCATCTATGGCGTTGTGGACCCGGAATGTAGCGTTGAGCGTCAGTCTGTCATCAAAGACCCTCAGGAAGATAGAGACCATGCACGGTCTGCCTTGGTGCGTAGTGAGGTCTGAGCGCGCATCCCACAGGCCAATAAAGGCGCCCCTGTCCTGAATGTTGTCCCTGAGCCTCTTGATGCACTCAGATATGGCGTCAACGCCAAAGTAGGCGTTTATCCGATTGCCGTAGTTGTATGTCTCATCACCCCTGAGAGCCGGACTTAACAGGCGTTCCTGATACAGATGAAAGGCCTCAAGGTCAAATCCATAATGGGCAAGTAGCTCGGCAGGCTCCTCGACGGGTCTTTCCACGACGACCTTGACGTTTTGCAGCTCCTTGCGATTGCCCTTTCTTGCTCCAAGATTGACAACGGGGGCAAAGCGATGCAGGCAGAAGATAAGCTCCTTCCATGCCTCCAAGGGCGTCTCTTTGATGATCGTAAACCCCCTGTGATTGCACGGAAAGGAGGCCACTTGCGGCTCTGTCAGCTTGATCCTGACCCTCTCTATCCCCGTAGCGCCACAGTTGTCAAGGCCGGCAGCGCAGGAGCGTCCTGGAGCGTTAAAGAAATCTCCAAGGCTCTTATCAAAATCAGCCTCCGTTATGTCTCCCAGGGAGAGCACCCGTGGGGGATTCTTGAATAGCCCCGGTGACAGACGCGCATCTATCAGGCGTTTGGTGCCTATGATCCTGTTGTGTTGGACTCCCAGAGTGGTATGTGGCTCAACGCCTCTGGCGAAAAACCCCTCCAGTTCCTGCCGCGACCCGGAACGGTCGTTGCCGCAGACTATCAGGTGGGTGATCTGAGGGTTGTGCAGGAGGTTGACGATCAGGTGTTTGAGGCCGTTTCCGTACAGGTTTCCAAATGCCACAATGGGCGAGCTGTTGGGGGCAAGGTCAATGCCGCACTCCTCAAATCTCCTGCGCACCCTGGAACGTTGAGACCACAGCGTGACAACACCTACACAGCCGTAGGGATTAATGATGTCGAGGGATTCCCTGAAGTATAGGGGTTGAAACTCACTTTTTTCTGTCAAGACAGTCTGCCCCGCGCGGTTTTCCAACGTTATCGAAGGCCGAATTGAAGTTCCTGTAGAGGCTCTTGTAATTCTTTATGCGGTGCCACTTCTTTAGGAATTCCTCACTCAAGCTATCGACAATAACGACCTTCTCCCATCCGCCAGGGATAGGGTATGCGTAGTAAGGCAGCCCCTTGGGCACCCCCCTGACAAACACCACCTGCGGGATCACCCAGTCCAGGCGGGCAACGTAGCAGCGATGCATACCGTCGTTGACGATGTTGACCACGGAGCCATCCCGCTCTATTGATTCCTCAACGATAATTGGCAAGAGGTCAATGGGGGCAGACTCCCCCTCCAGCCACATCTTGACGTAGCCATCGAGGTTAAAGATATCGACGCCCTCTGCCTGCAACGCCCACTTTAGTTCCCTAACCTCCTTCAGTATCTCCGAGCAGACGTAGTACTGAGCCGGCATAAGGCAACCGGTAGAGAGTCGCTCCAACGAAATAAAGGCGTCCTTATAGGGATACACACCCTTATCCGTAGACAGGGAAACCCTCCTCAATCTGTCAATGAGTTCCCCCTCCGAAAAACGTTCAATCTTAGTAATATGCAAAATCAACCTCCAAATGTATTAACCTAAGAGCCTCTTGCAGATATCACATCAGGCAATTATTACACCCACAAAATAACATTTAATATCAAGCAGTTACAGAGTTGGTTCTTTTGCCATATTTTACATAACATGTACTTTATGATATACTGTTTCTATTGCCAGGTATATATTTTTTCAATATTTCTTGCAGTTTTATACTCTGAGCCGTTTGATAGGCTGCGCTAACCAACCCGAAATTACGGACTTCTACTTCTGTAGGTGTTCTTTTTTCTTTTATATTTCTAATGATGTCGTCTGCGTTTCCAAGATATATTGTTCGTGTACACACTTTACTTTTTCCTGAACCTTTAATTTTACCAGTGTCTTTCAGGTTTATTTTTCTTCGATAGGTTTCCTGGTAAATGTAGCAACTCTTATCTCCTTGTTTTCTCTTTCTAATAGTTCCCATGCATTTATAATACTACACAATGCGATAAATATCAAGTACAATAACAGTCCACAAAGACAATTACGTACTACACTATTTATACTTTTAAAATCAGCAAATGCATATCATTTTTACCCCCTATTAGAAAACTCAGGTCTAAGCTTGGTAGCACTCCAATCAAGCGTGGATGAGATATAAAGTATTGGGTACCACTGCATTCAAACGTGGTCACATTGCTGCCGCATAGTAACAACGCCATATTATGAAGGTATAAAAGTGGCTTAAATCCTGGCAACCACGGTTGATTGTGGTACTACCTGGTATTCTTTATGTTGATTTTATTTTTTCGATGCACTCTGGGCAGAATCCGTGTGTAAACTCGGCATCGGAGTGTTGTCGGACGTACTCTTCAATCTGTTGCCAGGAGCCTTTGTCATTGCGTACCTTTTTGCATTTGGCGCATATGGGGATGAGTCCTTTCAGGGTCTTGATCGTCTCGTTTGCCTTTTTCAATTCCCTCACCTTGACTTCAAGTTCTACGGCTCTCTGTATGGCTGTATCATACGTTGACAACAGGATATCCAGTATCTGGATACGGCTTGACTTGATAAACTGTTTCTTTCCGGCAAACATGATCTCTATCCCCATGTCGGTGGTTGAGTTGCCTCGTATCTGGATGTTTAAGAGCATGTAGTTTATGCGTGATATCAGAACCTGCTCACTGTATGGCTTTATCAGGAAGTTGTCGGCCCCGCAGTCAAGCCCCTTGATGACGTCCTCTGGCTCGGACAGGGATGTCAACAGTATGACGGGGATATGTTTCAGCCTTTCATCAGCCTTGATGACCTTACAGAGTTGATAGCCATCCACTTCAGGCATCAGGACGTCGCTGATTATTATTGTAGGCGCATGGTGTCTCAGATAGTCAATAGCCTCAACGCCATTACAGACAACATGGGCATGATAGGCGTGCTTCTCGATGGTGTACTTGAGCCTCTCACCCTGCGTTGGGCTGTCCTCCACTACAAGGATTTCAACTGCCCTGTCTTTTATATCTACGTCGCTAACCATACTGTATTGTGCCGCTTTTCTGAGGTCCCTGTCAAGGGGTATAACGGATGCCAAGGCTCAAAAGGGGTCAAGGGGACTTCTTCATGGCCGGGGCGGGTGCGACCCGCTGCGACAACATCGTGCCTCACCCCTCCCCTTGCAGGGGGGTCCAGGGAAGTAATGGAGCCGCCCCCCTTTTTCTTTGTTTTCTATTCATTCATGCGCCTGTCTCTTACGATGGAGAAGCCTTGTTTTGACTTTGCCGCTTTTTTTACGTCTGAGGACAGGGATGCTAATTGCGCAAACGAGTCTATCTTGTGTACCTCCGTGCTGACGATGCCGATAGAAAGCGACAGCAGCTCAAAGCGCTCCAGCTCTCCTTTACGATTTTTTGCGTGATAAAAGCCCCTGTTGCCATCCTCATCGCCATGAAAAGCCCCAAGATTGCCCTTGAATCTGTCAATGATCAGGTTACACATTGCAAGCGACGACTTCGGACGGGTTATTAAGATAAAGTCATCCCCTCCTATGTGTCCAACGAAGTTAAAGTTGTCCGCCTCGGCATCTCTGACCCCTTCCATTATCTCCGCCAGTTGCTTTATGACGTTGTCTCCCTTTTCAAAGCCGTAGTTGTCGTTATAGGGCTTGAAGTTATCCAGGTCAAAGTAGCAGATATCAAAGTGCATATTCTGGGCGAGCCTCTTGTTTACCTCCCTATAGATACACTGATTACCGGGCAAGCCAGTCAAGGGATTGGAGTTCTTTGCGGACGCCATTGATTTATCTGTCATGGCCTTTAAAAGCTCACTTACAGCGATAGCGCCCAGGAACTTCCCGTTTTTTGTTACGTATATGTCATCATAAAGGGATTCATGGCTCCTGACACCGATCATCCTTGCGACATCCTCGATAGAGACCTTTTCCTCCACCGCGAGAAAATTAGTCTCCATCAGGTCCTTGACGGTCTTGCGTGAGTTAAGGGCAACACCATAGCCGTACTTACCCATCATCTGCTGCTCCAGGAATCGCTGCCTGTTTAACATCCCCACTATCCTGCCATCACTAACAACCGGTACCCCCCTGCTCTTGGGATTGTCGTAAAAGAGGGTATATGCCTTCATTATGGAGTCATCGGGATGTATGGGCACGCATTTATTTGCAATATCCCCAATAAACAGGATATCCTTGCCTTTGTCGTATTCAACGTCTTGTCTATTGAAGACATTACATACAGCAGCGACCTCACGCTCAAGCCTTGGAGATGGGCTTCCAAGCAAAAAGCCCTGTAGAAGCTCTATGCCAATATTAATAACGTGCCTTAGCTCGTGTTCCGTTTCGATCCCCTCGGCTATGACCTTTATCCCCAGCCTGTGACATGCCGTTGCTATGGCATCCACCAGGTTATACTTTACAAGGGCCTTATCCATGTTAGAGATAAAGTGTCTGTCAATCTTTACAAAGTCGGGTTCGATGATTGACAGCATCTTTAGTCCCCCGTAACCGGCGCCGAAGTCGTCTATGGCTATCTTGTAGCCCTTTCCCTTGAGAACCTCTATCATCGTATGAAATATCTTATAGTTCTTGATAGCGCTTTCCTCGGTTACTTCAAGGACAATCTTATCCCTTGGGATATCCCACACGCCGGCGAAGTGATCCGTCATCTCACACCACCTGGGTGTGTCCGTGATTGTCTCAGGGCATACATTGATAAATAAGTGGGCGTCTATCGCATTAAAGCCCTGTTGTGATGCGTTAATGATTGCGTTTTCCTGGCATGTGGAATCCAGGATTGTCAGGGTGCCAGTTGCCATTGCCTTTTCAAAGATTTCAGCGATATTCATCGTCGCCTCATGACCCCGTACCCTGGTGAGGGCCTCATAACCGTAGATGCACCCATCCTCAGACGAATATATTGGCTGAAAGAAGGTAGTCAAGAAATCCTTATCTATCAAATCGAGGACCCTCTCTTTTTCCAACTCTATTTCGTAATCCTCCGCCATACCCTCTAAAGCGGTATGTATATCGCCATTGATTGTCCACTTTACCCTACTAAGCATCAATTGCCTCCTTTGTATAAGAAGAAGGAGAAGAAGGGGGCGGCGGAGCTTCTTTTCCGCTCCAGGTCGCACCTGGCCCCCCTCAGACCCCCCCTGCAAGGGCACCAGTGCCCTTGACCCCATAAAGGTCTTGTTTACGGTGAATAATTATGTTCCAGTTTTAGTTAACGGTGATACAGATGGTTTCGTATTCTTTATAGGTTTCGCATCTATCCGCGTATTCGCAATTGCTACAGATTGAGATTTCTGATAGACACATAAATCTCTCACAGATGATTTTTAATACCTCCATCTCATTTCTCCTTTTATTGTTAGATTTTTATCCAAAGTGACCTCCTATGTATGCCTCTGTTTGTTTGTTGTTTGGTTCCTGGAAGATTTTGTAGGTCCGGTCGTGTTCGATAATGTTACCCAGGAGCATAAAGACGGTGTAGTCTGAGACCCGGGCTGCCTGCTGCATGTTGTGAGTGACCACCACTATGGTGTATTTTTCTTTAAGCAGCAACATGAGTTCCTCTACCTTTTCGGTAGATATAGGGTCGAGGGCGGAGCAGGGTTCATCCATGAGGATTACCTGAGGCTCTACTGCTATGGCCCTGGCGATGCACATGCGCTGCTGCTGCCCGCCTGAGAGGCCGAGGGCGCTGTCATCGAGGCGGTCTTTGACCTCATCCCACAGGGCGGCGCGTTGCAGACTCCTTTGGACGACCTCATCGAGGATGGCCTTCTTCTTTATACCTCCTATGCGTGGACCATAGGCGACGTTGTCATAGATGGACTTTGGAAATGGGTTAGACTTTTGAAACACCATGCCTACGTTTCGTCGTAGGTTTGTGACGTCGCATAGGGGGTTATATATATCCTCGCCGTCGATCTTTATCGTACCTACTATCCTGACGTCCTCTAGGAGGTCGTTGAGGCGATTAAGGCAGCGCAGGAGCGTTGACTTGCCGCATCCGGAGGGGCCGATAAATGCCGTTATACAGGACTTGGGGATGCGGAGGTTAATATCGTTTAACGCCCTCTTGGCGCCATAGTACATAGAGAGCGCTGAACATTCTATCAACGTCTCACCATCCATGTCTCCATTAATAGGACACATCTCATGGTGTAGCTGTTGCATATCAAAATTCACCTTAAACCTCCATTTCCTATGGATTAATATAAAACGGCAGCGTTACCTTCAAGCGTGGTTATATTACTCAAACGTAGTGATAACGCCATTTTTTGACAGATGTAGGGTGGCTTAACTCATGACGCTCATGGTTGGTGGTGGCTCTATCTATAAAATCCTCGTTCCAGCAAATTTTAAACCTTGCCCCATTTTTAGCATCAACCTCAATCGTCCCGTTTAATCTTTTAGTAATCAGGTCATTTATTAGTCTCATACCTAGTGTCTCTGTAGTTTTAGGGTTAAAGCCCTCAGGCAATCCAACACCGTCGTCGCTAAAGACAAGGAGATAATCGCCGTTGGTGTTTTGATTTAAACAAATCGTTATCTTGCCTCTCCTGCCATTAGGAAACGCGTGCTTAATCGAGTTAGAGATAAGCTCGGAGAGCACCAGGCTACAAGACACTATTGTATTTTCATCAAGCAAGCGAACGTTTACCTCTACGTCAAGCGTTGGTATATTACGGGATATACAATAGTTATCCACAAGTATAGCGGCCAGGTCTTTGATGTAATCGGCATAATCCAGGTTTTGCATATCAGTGGATTGATAGAGCTTCTTATGCAGCAGGGCCAGTGAATGGATGCGGTTAGTGCTATCCCTTAATGCCTCCTGGATAGTTTTATCCTCGATCATGTCAGACTGGATAGTCAACAGGCTTGAGATGATCTGGAGATTGTTCTTTACCCTGTGATGTACGTCTTTGAGGAGGATCGTCTTATAAATCAGGTTATCCCTCATCTGATTTTCGTTCTCCATGCGCCGTGCGATCTCACGTTCAAGGTCGAGCGTTGTTTGTTCGAGATCGATATATGTGCTTTCAAGTTGATCATACATGTGAGTCTGATTTTTCGATATAAGGTGAGCGACAGTGCCTGCTATAAAAGAGCTAAAGATGACATTTATAGCAGGTGATTGACAGAGAGTTATATCCATCTCAAAGAATTGTTTTATAAACTCATAGAGAGTCATAAATATCGACATTGTCAGAATAACTAACACTGCCTGTGGTAATGTAGACAAACTCCTTACGATCATATTCTCTTTCTGTTCTAAGTACATCTTAAATCCTCCTTGTTTTACACTGGGGTTGTCATCCTCTTAACTCTCAAGGTATGGGGAAAGAAAGGGGCGGCGCTTCTTAACCCTGGACCCCCCTGCAAGGGGGGGGTGGGGCACCCCGGCCACGAAGAAGTCCCCTTGACCCCATCCTGCGCAGGCTTGAGCTTGAGTTATGGCGTAGCTAGGTTTATGCACAATGTACCTTAACTGTTTAGCTCTGAATACCTGGTTTACTCTATTTCTTTCAGCTGTGGTTTGATTAATTTTACAGGTAATGGGTCGTAGCCGTCCTTTATGACTACCTGTTGTCCCTCGGCGCTCAGGATGTAGCGAACGAACTCACCGATCAGCGGGTCAATGGGTTTATTGGGTGCCTTGTTTACGTAGATGTATAGAAATCTTGCCAGTGGATAGGAACCGCTAACAACATTATCGTAGTTTGCCTCTTTGTAAGGCTCCCCCTGCTTGGAGGCCAACGGCAGCGCTCGCACACCAGAGGTCTTGTACCCTATGCCGCTGTAGCCAATGGCGTAGCGTTCCGCTGAGACACCCTGGACGACAGAGGCCGACCCGGGTTGTTCCTTGACCTCGTCCCTGTAGTCGCCGTTACACAGGGCGTGTTCCTTGAAAAACCCATACGTGCCCGATGCGCTGTTGCGTCCGTAGATGCTGATGGGACGGTTTACCCAGTCACCTGTGAGGCCAAGCTCGCCCCACGTCTTGATATCCTGGGTGTTACCGCATTTTTTGGTCTTGGAAAATACGGCATCGGCCTGTTGTATTGTGATCCCCGCAAGGGGGTTGTCCTTGTTGACATAGATGGCCAGTGAGTCCATTGAGGTCTTGATCTGGGTTGGCTTGTAGCCGAACTTCTTCTCAAACGCATCGAGCTCGGAGCTCTTCATCGCCCTGGACATTGGACCAACCTGCGCGGTTGCAGCAATCAAGGCCGGTGGTGCTGTGCTTGACCCCTTGCCCTCTATCTGACACTTGACGTTGGGATAGTGCCTGGAAAACCCCTCGCACCACAGGGTCATGAGGTTGTTCATCGTATCGGAGCCAATGCTATTAATACTACCCGACACCCCACTTACCTTCTTGTACTGTGGCAGCGTGGGATCAACCTTCTCCACCGCTATACTTGTGGCTACGAGCGTTATGGTTAAAAACATCACCAATAGCGCCACTAAGCCCAGCGCCCTAAAGCCCCTTAACTGCTCCCATAACTGCCCCCTCCGTTTCTTGTCTGTAAACCCTTGTTCCATACTCTTAATTGATCCTCCTTATGTTTTTTCTGTTACAAGGTCTATAATAACATACCAATGTTACAGGATCATGTAGGGTATGTTATTTTTACGTTACAATAAATGGTGTAAGGTAAAAGGGTTGAGCATTAAGGGGTCAAGGGGGCTGGCCCCCTTGCAGGGGGGTCTGAGGGGTAATGCTGTTGACTTAAGCATACCGGACAGCTCCATTGCACCATTTTTTCCTTGATTTTTTTGTATGTCGTGGTTGAGATGGCCTTTTTTCTTTTGGGCGATAATAGACGTATCTTGATATTTCCTCTATTAACTCGTTAAATATCTCTGCCGCTTTTTGTGGATCGTCCGGGGTCAACAATGCAGCTTCTTTGGCTAATGCCATAACTGTATTTTTAAACTGTAGCTCTTGTCCTCTATCTTCTTCCGAAAGCGCTATTAATACCCGTGCTATTACTGACATTATCATTATTGCGTATAGCTCTTGCATAATACCGTTTACCGTCTTTGAATGAAATTTTTCTATCTCCAGAGATACCTTCGCATCCATATAGAGCTTACGCATAAACTACAAAATCATTATGTGCCAAAGGCTTCAATGCGA
>JADFXD010000082.1 GCA_015233725.1 Nitrospirota bacterium
GACAATTGTACCTCCAGATGTGGTATGGTATGAAATATGACATTGTCAAATTAAGCCTGTCTCCTAAAATTACTACTTTCACATTCCTATCTTCTATTTCAGTCCAACTCCGCAGGTATCTGCTTACAGTCTATTAGGTGGCAGTGCCCACAAATTTAAAAGTGGCGTGGTTTAAATTTATCGTCATTGAGTATCCTGACTGTATCACCGCTTTCAGCGATGACGAAGAGGCCGTTGCGATAGGCATACTTGTCAGCCTCTTCCTCAATGACAATGCCGGCTACCGCTCCAATGACAATCCGGTTGGCGTATTCACCAAAGGCCTGTTTAAACTTGGCTAGCCTCTCTATGTGCTGCTTTACATCATTTACCCCTAATGTGCTTTTAATCTCTATCGCTACTACATACTCACCATTGACCGCCAGGATATCGATCTCCATTTCAGCGCCACTCTTGTGGCATTTAACTCGCTGGGATATATGGTCTAACTCTATGTCTCTTTCTTTAAAGAGCCTTTTTGTTGCCGGAAATACCAGCCCTTCTACAAAGTTGCTCCACTTGCTGGTGAGGGCGTTGACGGATGCGGTGGTTTGAGCGACCAGCTTTTCAAGGTTCTTGAAATCTTCTCTATCGCGCTTTGAGTCTTCTCTGAGCTGCTTGAAATCTTCCCTATCGAGCTCGGCCTTTTCTCTGTCGAGCCTGAACTCTTCTCTGAGCTGCCTGGACTCTTCCCTATCGAGCTCGGCTTTTTCTCTTTCGAGCCTGAACTCTTCTCTAAGCTGCCTGGACTCTTCCCTATCGAGCTTGGCCTTTTCTCTATCGAGCCTGGCCTCTTCCTTAAGCTGCTTTAATTCTTCTAGTGACTTGTCAAACTTTTGATTTATCGCCTCATCATTACGCCGGGCTTGCTCGGCATTGGACCGGATAAGCTCGGCAATCTCAGCGATGCGATCATCTATCCTGTCCACTCTCTCTTGTGATGCATACATAGCTATAACCCTCCCTAATCTTCTATATAGTAGCATATTTCAGAACTGTTTGGCAAAATTACTACACCAACAACCAGAGATTCAGAGGATAGTACTACCCCTTCTTTTTTCTAAGGGTTGGCCATATTCTTGAGTTCTTTGAGGCGGTTGACCTCACCGAGGGCGATGAGCGTATCGCCGGTCATTATGAATGTATCGTGCGTTGGATTAAAAGTCATCTCCCCGCCTTTACGTTTTATGGCAACAATTATTATACGCAGGTTTCTGCCTATGCCGGAGTCGCTTATCATGCGACTTGCCAACTCTGACCCCTCCGCCACGATAACCTCCTCCATCTGCAGCTCTATGTTGCCACTCATGGTGGCAAACTCGAGGAAGTCCACAACGGCGGGCTTTAAGATCGTGTGGGCGATCTTCATACCACCTATGTGATAGGGGGCTATGACCCTGTCAGCGCCTGCCCTGATGAGCTTCTTTTCGCTGCTCTCCTCGGCGGCACGGGCCACGATATTTATCGTCGGATTCAGGACACGGGCGCTAAGGACCACAAACAGGTTCTGGGCATCCGAGGACAACAGCGAGACCAACCCCCTGGCCCTCTCTATGCCAGCCTCAATCAGTATCTCATCGAGGGTGGCATCGCCGTTGATAAAGAGCATCTCCTCCTTTAGGCGCTCATCATCCTCCGTCTGATCTATCACGATAAAGTGTACGGCGTTGGCCTTAAGCTCCTTGCAGATGATCCTGCCCATCCTGCCAAACCCACAGATTATGTAATGATCCTTTATCTCCCTTATGCGTTTTTCCAATTTTCTCCTCCCGAGCACCGCCTGCAACTCACCCTCCAAGAGCGCCCTCAACCCCACGTTTACCGAATAGGCAAGAAGGCCAACACCAAAAAAAATGAGGACTATAGTAAAGACCCTGCCCCGTATGGATAGCGGATGTACCTCCTGAAAACCGATCGTGGCAAGTGTTATTACGACCATATAAAAGGCATCAAACGTGCTCCATCCCTCAATTAAAACGAACCCCAACGTCCCTAAGCACAGGATCAGCACTATCAGGAGCGCCGACAGCATGACCCTGCCTCTGAGGTCGGCTGTGCTAAACAAAAAGCCCTCTGTAACTGCCCGCCCTTAGAAGAAGAAAAAGGGGGGCGGGGATGGAGGGTTGGGGCGGGGGGAACGGATGCTGACTTTTGGTATAAAGCCCCAACCTACACACCACCCTTTACGGGGTCAAGGGGACTTCTTCGTGCCCGGGGCGGCTCGCCCCTCCCCTTGCAGGGGGGGCCAGCGTTAAGAAGCGCCGCCCCCCTTCTTTCTTCTTCTCTTAGATATCGGCTTCTTGCGCTGATGGTTGTTCCTGCTGGTCAGGGTTGGAGTCCTCCTGGTCTGCCGCGTGTTCTTCCACTGGTTCTGGCACATAGTTTTCCTGGCGTCTTACGTGGGTGTTTTTAAACCTCTCCATGCCAGTACCACACGGTATGATCTTGCCCATTATGACGTTTTCCTTCAGGCCTCGGAGGTCGTCAATGAGGCCGGCCAGGGCGGCATCGGTCAAGACACGCGTTGTCTCCTGGAAGGACGCCGCCGAGACCCAACTGTACGTGGTCAACGACGCCTTGGTTATACCCAGCAGGAGCGGTTTGCCTATTGCGGGTCTGCCACCCTGGGCTATTACGAGTTCGTTGTTTTCCTGGAACTGTATCCTGTCCACTTGCTCGCCGATCATCAGTTCCGTATCGCCGGCGTCTTCTATCCTGACCTTCCTCATCATCTGCCTGATGATGATCTCTATGTGCTTGTCGTTGATGGCAACACCCTGCAGACGATAGACCTTCTGCACCTCGTCAACCAGATACCTCTGAAGCTCCGTTGGACCCAGTATATCGAGTATGTCGTGCGGGTTGACGGCGCCATCCATGAGCGCCTCGCCAGCCCGCACCCAGTCACCCTCATGCACGGTTACGTGTTTGCCCTTGGGCACGGTGTATTCCTTTACCACATCTCCGCCCTTGACCTTTACGACCCGTGAGCCCTTAAGCGTGGAGACGAACTCAACCACCCCGTCTATTTCCGAGACAAGGGTTGGCTCCTTGGGCTTTCTGGCCTCAAAGAGCTCCGCCACTCGTGGCAGACCACCCGTTATGTCCTTTGTCTTTATGGTCTCTCGTGGTATCTTGGCCAGGATATCACCTGGGGCCACGATATCGTTACGTTCCACGAGCACGTTGGCCCCTGCGGGTAACATGTAGCGAGCAGGGATGCTGGTAGATGGCAACTTCAGGGTTGATTTGCCGTGTTCGTCCTTTATTGAAATCCTTGGTCTAAGGTTTAGGTGTGGGGGGAAGTCCACTATCAGCTTGTGTGACAGGCCCGTTATCTCGTCGAGTTGTTCCTTGACGCTAACGCCCTCGTCTATGTCTCCCCATGCCACCCTGCCGCCTACCTCTGTGAGGATTGGGGTTGAATAGGGGTCCCACTCGGCTATCTTTTGCCCTACGATGACCTTATCGCCCTCCTTGACCAGGAGCTTGGCCCCGTAGACGAGGTTGTGTTTTTCCCTCTCGCGTCCACTGTCATCGACGACGGCCAGGAATGCGTTGCGGTTCATGACAACCAGGAGGCCATCGCGGTTGACAACGTAGTTGAGGTCTACGAACTTTACATTGCCCGCGTGCTTGGCGGCAAGGACTGCCTGTTCTATGATCTTTGTTGCGGCGCCACCGATGTGAAACGTCCTCATAGTCAACTGCGTGCCTGGTTCCCCGATGGACTGGGCGGCTATAATACCCACGGCCTCACCCATTTCGATCTTGTCGTTTCTGGCAAGGTCCTTACCATAGCAGTTGGCACAGATACCAAAGCGCGTCTGACAGGTCAACACGGAGCGGATCTTTACCCTGTCAACGCCGGCATCAACTATCTTGTTGACGTTTTCGTCGTTGAGTTCCGTATCCTTGAGCATTATTATCTCACCGGTGAGGGGGTCTTTGATGTCCTCGGCGGTGAGGCGTCCCATCAGTCGTTCCTCCAGGGGTTGGATGATCTCGCCGCCTTCGATGAGCGCCGTGATGATTATACCATCCGTGGTGCCACAGTCAACCTCGGTGATAATCACGTCCTGGGCGACGTCAACCAGCCTCCTGGTAAGATAACCCGAGTTGGCCGTCTTAAGGGCCGTATCGGCAAGCCCCTTTCTTGCCCCATGGGTGGAGGTAAAGTATTGAAGTGGCGATAGTCCCTCACGGAAGTTTGCCGTTATCGGGGTTTCGATGATCTCGCCTGAGGGTTTTGCCATCAGTCCTCTCATGCCAGCCAACTGTCTTATCTGAGCAGCAGAGCCCCTTGCGCCGGAGTCGGCCATCATAAAGACGCTGTTAAAGGCACGGCTCTTTTCGATCTCTGCTGGTGTCAGGTCCTTGCCGTCTTCTGCACCCAACTCGGCCATCATCACCTCGGCCACCTTTTCCGTGACGTTTGCCCATATGTCGATGACCTTGTTGTAGCGCTCGCCGTTGGTTATCAGACCATCGGCATACTGCTTGTATACCTCCATGACCTCTTTTTCGGCCTCCTTCAGGATCTCAGGTTTCTTTGAAGGGATGTGCATGTCGGATATACAGATGGATATACCGGAGCGTGTGGCATACTCAAAGCCCAGACTCTTGAGGTTATCGAGGAACTCCACGGTCTTGCGTTTACCGGCGTACTTGTGGGAGTAGTCGATGACCTTCTGTATCTCTTTCTTGGTAAGTGGTTTGTTTACCTCCGGAAATGGTACCTCTTGTGGCACTACCTCGTAAAACAAAACCCTGCCAACGGTAGTATTTATCGGTTGATCATTGATGAACACCTTGATCTTTGTGTGTTCAGCGACCTTTTTGCTGTCATAGGCTATACGCACCTCCTCAAGGGAGGAGAACACCTTGCCCTCGCCTATTGACCCTTCCCTTTCCTTGGTCAGGTAGTACAGGCCAAGGACCATGTCCTGAGTGGGCAACACTATTGGTTTGCCGCTTGCGGGGGAGAGGAGGTTATTGATGGACATCATCAGCACGCGTGCCTCCACCTGTGCCTCTATGGACAGCGGGATGTGTACTGCCATCTGGTCGCCGTCAAAATCGGCGTTGTATGCGGTACATACAAGGGGGTGGAGCTTTATCGCCTTTCCCTCGATGAGCATTGGGTCAAAGGCCTGGATACCCAGGCGATGCAGCGTTGGGGCACGGTTTAACAACACCGGGTGTTCCTGTATGACCTCCTCGAGGGCATCCCAGACCTCGGGGCGTTCCATTTCGACGAACTTCTTTGCCTGCTTGATGGTCGTGACATAGCCCTTGTCCTCAAGTTTATTGAATATGAACGGTTTAAATAGCTCAAGGGCCATCTGCTTTGGGATCCCGCACTGGTGGAGCTTCAGCTCCGGGCCAACCACGATGACGGAACGACCGGAGTAATCCACGCGCTTACCGAGCAGGTTCTGTCTGAATCTGCCCTGTTTTCCCTTTATCATGTCGCTGAGGGATTTCAGAGACCTCTTTGTGGCGCTCTTTGGCACCTTGGCGCCTTTGGTGTTGTCAAAGAGGGCGTCGATGGCCTCCTGGAGCATCCTCTTTTCGTTCTTTATGATGACGCTGGGGGCCTTTAGCTCGAGTAGTCGTCTTAGTCTGTTGTTGCGGTTTATGACCCTTCTGTAGAGGTCGTTGAGGTCGGAGGTGGCAAAGCGTCCCCCCTGTAGCGGTACCAGGGGTCGGAGGTCTGGGGGCAGGACGGGTATAACGTCGAGGATCATCCACTCGGGCTTGTTGCCGGAGAACTTAAAGGCCTCAACTATCTTGAGTCTCTTGGTCAGTTTCTTCTTGATCCCTATGGAGTTGGCCTCGTTGATCTTTGTCTTGAGTTCGACACTCAACAACTCAATATTGACCTGACGCAGGAGCTCTCTTATGGCCTCAGCGCCCATGCCGGCCTTAAACCTTGTGCCAAACTCATTGGCATACTTTTTGTATTCTTCTTCGCTTAGTATCTGTCGTTCTTTTAGTGTGGTCTCCTGTGGGTCTATGACCACGTAGCTTTCAAAGTAGAGGACCTTCTCGAGGTTTTTCATGGTCATATCCAGGAGCATTCCGATCCTGCTTGGCACGCCCTTGAGAAACCAGATGTGTGCCACCGGGGTGCACAGCTCTATGTGTGCAAGTCGTTCGCGTCTGACCTTTGATTGGATGACCTCCACGCCGCACTTGTCGCATACCACGCCGCGGTGCTTCATTCGCTTGTACTTGCCGCAGATACATTCCCAGTCCTTGACGGGGCCAAATATCTTTGCGCAGAAGAGTCCGTCCTTTTCAGGTTTGAACGTTCGATAGTTTATGGTCTCGGGTTTTTTCACCTCGCCAAATGACCACTCACGGATCTTCTCCGGGGAGGCCACACGTATGCGTATTGCCTCGAAGTCCTTTGGATTTCTGGGCTTCTGATACAGGCTGTAGAGGTTTTCTATATTTTTATCCGATGGGTCTAAAACGGTCCCTCGTGTCTTTCTCTCCAGGAGTTCTACGTCGAGGCATAGGCTCTGGAGTTCCTTTATCAAGACGTGGAAGGACTCGGGCACACCGGGCTCCAGGGTGGCATCGCCCTTGACTATGGCCTCGTACATCTTGGCCCTGCCGGCGACATCGTCGCTCTTGACAGTCAGGAACTCCTGCAGCGAGTAGGAGGCACCATAGGCCTCAAGCGCCCACACCTCCATCTCTCCCAGGCGCTGACCGCCAAACTGTGCCTTACCTCCCAGTGGCTGCTGGGTCACCAGTGAGTAGGGGCCTATGGAGCGTGCGTGCAGCTTGTCCTCAACCAGGTGATGCAGCTTAAGCATGTACATGTAACCCACCGTCACCGGTCTTTCGAATTGTTCGCCGGTCCTGCCATCATAGAGGATGGTCTGCCCGTTTTCGGCCATCCCTGCCCTCTTGAGCATCTCTCTGAGCTCCGTCTCCTGCACGCCCTCAAACACCGGCGCCGCTACATGAAGTCCCAATGCCTTGGCCGCCCAGCCAAGATGTGTCTCAAGTATCTGACCGACGTTCATCCTCGATGGCACCCCCAGGGGGTTTAAGACTATATCCAGGGGCATACCGGTTGGCAGATATGGCATGTCTTCCTCGGGCATCACCATTGCCACGACGCCCTTATTGCCATGTCGTCCAGCCATCTTGTCCCCGACCTGAATCTTGCGCTTCATGGCGATGTAGACCTTGATCAGCTTGTTGACACCGGGGGGTAGTTCGTCGCCCTTTTTGAGTCTCTCTATACGCTCATCATACTTTACCTGGAGCTGTCTTATGTACTCCCTTGTTGTCTTGACAAACTGATCTATGCGCGTTAGGACGGCCTCTTCCTCTATCTTGAGCCGACCTATCATCTTTTCGTTGAGGATATCTAATACATCGCCTTCCAGGACAGTGCCAGCCTCATAGAGTACCTCTTTTGTCTTGGCGTCTCTGAGGTCTTCTGACAGGGTCTTGCCGGCGAGTTCTTCTCTAATCTTGTTGTTTAGTTCCCGTGATACAATGCGACTTTCTTCCTCGAAGTCTCTCTGGAGCTTTCTGATCTCCTCGTCTTCGAGGTACTTTGCCCTGTTATCCTTTTTAATGCCCTTGCGTGTAAATACCTTTACGTTGACAACGGTGCCCCTGACTCCTGGTGGGACGTACAGACAACTCTCCTTGACCTCTTCGGCCTTTTCGCCAAAGATGGCTCGCAGGAGTTTCTCCTCGGGGGTCAACTGTGTCTCACCCTTTGGCGTGATCTTACCCACGAGGATGTCGCCGGGCTGCACCTCGGCCCCCACATAGATGACGCCGCTGTCATCGAGGTCGGACAGCGAGTCTTCGCCAACGTTTGGGATATCTCGTGTGATCTCCTCTGGTCCGAGCTTTGTGTCTCTGGCCTCTACCTCGAATTCCTCTATATGGATGGATGTAAAGACGTCGTCTCTGACCAGGCGTTCGTTTAGCAGGATGGCGTCCTCGAAGTTATAGCCTCCCCAGGGCATAAATGCCACCAGTACGTTGCGTCCCAGGGCCAGCTCACCCAACTCGGTTGATGGTCCGTCGCTTATCACATCGCCGGCCTCCACCACATCGCCCACCCTGACCAGGGGGCGTTGATTTATACACGTGGCCTGGTTGCTCCTGGCAAACTTCACCAGATTATATATATCCACGCCGCAGTCGTTGGTTCTTATGACCATACGGTTGGCATCGACACTCTCGATCACGCCGGAGCGTTTTGCTATCTTTATTGCCCCGGAGTCTTTGGCTGCGGCAAACTCCATGCCGGTACCCACAATAGGCGCCTCGGTCTGGATCAACGGCACGGCCTGTCTCTGCATGTTTGAGCCCATAAGCGCCCTGTTGGCGTCGTCGTTTTCCAAAAAGGGTATCAACGAGGCCGATACGCCCACGATCTGTTTGGGTGAGACGTCCATGTACTGGATGTCATCGCGCGTAAATATCTTTATGTCTCCGCCCAGCCTGGCCGATATGGCATCGCCCACGAGGTGATCGCTTTCATCAATCTTGGAGGTTGCCTCGCCTATGACGTACTTCTCTCCCTCTATGGCGGAGAGGTATTGTATATCGTCAGAGACCTTACCGGTGTCAACCTTCCTGTAGGGGGCCTCCATAAAGCCGTACTCGTTGACCCTGGCATAGGTTGCCAGGGAGGTGATAAGTCCGATATTTGGTCCCTCGGGGGTTTCTATGGGACATATCCTGCCGTAGTGTGTGGGGTGGACGTCGCGCACCTCAAAGCCCACGCGCTCTCTGGTCAGACCACCGGGGCCGAGGGCTGAGAGCCTGCGCTTGTGGGTAATTTCGGACAGGGGATTGGTTTGGTCCATGAACTGGCTTAACTGACTGGAGCCGAAGAACTCCTTGACTGCCGCCATTACGGGTTTTGCGTTGATTATATCGTGGGGCATCAGGTCGTTTATTTCGGTTATCATCATCTTTTCTTTTATGGCGCGCTCCATCCTGACCAGTCCTATCCTGAACTGGTTTTCCAGGAGTTCGCCAACGCTCCTGACCCTCCGGTTTCCGAGGTGGTCGATGTCGTCCACCTCGCCCTGGCCGGTGCGAAGGGCCAACAGGTACTTGATGATCTCTATCAGGTCTGTGGCGGTCAGGACGGTCTTGTCCATAGGTTCATTGAGGCTCAACCTCTTGTTGACCTTTAAGCGGCCCACGGGGGAGAGGTCGTAGCGTCGTTCGTCAAAGAACAGACCGTCAAAGAGCACCTTTGCCGCGTCAATGGTTGGTGGTTCACCGGGTCTGAGTTTTTTGTATATCTCTAGCAGTGCGTCTTCTTTGGTTGATATCTTGTCCATCAGCAGTGTATCTCGCAGTGATGACAGATACTTGACGTTATCGATAAAGAGCAGTCCCAGTTTGTTGATCTTCATCAGGAGGATCTTTTCAAAGACCGACTCGGATATCAGTTCGTTGCCCTCCACGATTATTTCACCGGTTTCGGGGTCTACGATGTCATGCAGGCTGATGCGATTGATGATATCCTCGCGCTGTATTGGGATCTCATCCACGGCTGCGCGTTGCAGGCGGTTGAGGGCTGCCTTGGTAATCTTTGCGCCCTCTCTGACGACGACCTCCCTGGTCTTGGGGTCGATGATGGCTGTGTTTGTCTTTATGCCGGTGAGTATGGTGGAGACCTTGCGGGCGATCCTGTCCCTGTCGTATATGCTTATCTCCTCCACGGGGTAGAATATCTTGAGCAGGTCCTCGTTTGAGTAGCCCAGGGCCTTAAGCACGATGGTTGCGGGCAGTTTCTTGCGTCTGTCTATCCTGACGTAGAGGATGTCCTTTGAGTCAAACTCGAAGTCCAGCCACGACCCTCTGGAGGGTATGACACGGGCAGTATAGAGCAGTCTGCCACTTGTGTGTGTCTTTGTCTTATCGGTATTAAAAAACACCCCTGGGGAGCGGTGCAACTGGCTGACGATGACCCGCTCGATGCCGTTTATTATAAACGACCCTGTTTCGGTCATCAGGGGTATCTCGCCAATGTAGACCTCTTCCTCCCTTGACTCTCTGAGTTTCTTTTTGCCCTCTTCGTTGTTATTCCACAGGTTGAGCTTGACCCTTATCTTAATAGGGGCCGAGTAGGTCAGTCCCTTATCTATGCACTCTCTTTCGTGGTACTTGGATTCCAGCAGGTTGTATCCTACGTACTCGATGGAGGCCATATCGTTGTAATCGACGATTGGAAATACGCTGCGAAAGGCCCCCTCCAGGCCTACGTTCTTGCGTGTATCCCCTGTGGCTCCTACCTGCAGAAAGAGCGCATAAGACTGTCTCTGTATTTCAATTAAATAGGGAATCTCTCCTTTCCTTTTAACCTTACCTAGATTAATCCTCTCTCTCAATGCCCTTGCCATGTTACTCCTTAATGTCGTCTATAATATTGTCTAGTCCCCCTCTTTTGGAGACCGCTAAGCCCCCTTGCTTGTGGCAGAGGCCGCCTTTGGCATGGTTATTAAGGACATGTACGGGTTGCTATTTTATATCTACCTTGGCTCCCTGTTCCTCGAGTTTGGCCTTGATGTTTTCGGCCTCTTCTTTGGACACGCCGGTCTTGACCTCTTTAGGGGCGCCATCGACCAGTTCCTTTGCCTCTTTCAGGCCGAGCCCTGTCAGTTCTCTGACCACCTTTATGACCTGTATTTTCTTGTCGCCTATGGCGGAGAGAATGGCGTCAAAGCTGGTCTTTTCCTCTACCGGAGCTGCCTCTGCCTGAGCCTGTGGCATGGCTGCCATCGCCACGGGCGCTGCCGCCGACACCCCGTACCTCTCCTCGAATTCCTTGATAAACTCTGACATCTGTAAGATCGTCATGTTGTCGAAATACTGAAATACCTGTTCCCTTGATAACTCGCTCATTGTGTTGCCTCCTTAATCTGGCTTGTTTTTATTTATTTATTGATCCTTGATCTTCTGGCAGTTCAACTGTCTGTTGTTGTTGCGCCTCTTTTTCCTTTTTTTCTTTCAGGGCGTTCAGGGCATGTCCTATCCGGCTGACTGTTGCGCCTAGCATGTATGCCATCTTGCTTGCTGGAGCCTGGAAGCATCCGGCAATCTGAGACAGCAGTACCTCCCTGGGGGGTAGGTCTGCTATGGACCTCATCTGTTTGGCGTCAAACAGTCGCCCCTCCACGCAGCCATACAGCACCTGGAGCTTGTCATTGCCCTTGGCGTACTCAAACACTTTCTTGGCCGTCAGGGAGGCATCGTTGTAGCCTATGGTCATCCCTATGGGGCCGGTCAGCACTTCATTCATTGCGGCTAATGGCGTATCCTTTGCGGCTATCTTTGCCAGGGTGTTCTTGACTACCTTGTACTCGAGTTCGGATTTCCTAAAGAGCACTCTCATGCTGGATAGCTCTGCCGTGGTCATCCCCTTGTAGTTGGTCAGGACGACGGCCTTGGACCTCAGGAATCGCTCCTTGAGACTGGCTACAATATCTTCCTTGCCTTTCTTATTCATCTTCATATGTTGTTGTCTCCATTAAGGTCTTTTTTTTGTCTCTTTTTACAAAGCCTAACAGCCTTAAAACACGGTCTTTAAGATATTGAGGAGATTGCAGGTACTTACACGTTGTGGAGAGAGAGGACTTGTATCGCTGCCTTGACTTTAATCCAGCATGTTATGTCTCGACACCACTGTGACCATCCGGGGATGGCAGTGTATCTTAACATGAGTCTTCGAGGCTTGATTTCAAGCCTGAAATTCCAGAGTCTATAATTTTAAAGTCTAAGCAGGCCAACCTTCGTCGTTTACTCTATGTGTACCTGCAGTCTGGGACCGTCACGTCTTTTTTAAGTGTCACATCACGTTTAGCGAATCTTTTTCCGCAACTAGACCCTCGTAACTGTAACCGAGCTGATATCTATCCTGAGTCCTGGTCCCATGGTGGAGGACATGGTCAGTTTCTTTAGGTATCTGCCCTTACTTGCGGATGGTTTGGCCTTTAGTATGGAGTCTATAGCTGTTTTGGCGTTGTCGATGAGTTTTTCTTGTGGAAACGATATCTTTCCGATACGCATGTGGACAATACCGGCCTTTTCTACCTTGTAATCGACCTTACCCGCCTTTATTTCGTTGAGGGCTCTTATGATATCGAAGGTCACCGTACCTGTCTTGGGGTTAGGCATCAGGCCGCGGGGGCCGAGTATCTTACCGAGTTTTCCGACCATGCCCATGAGGTCGGGGGTTGCGATGGCCTTATCGAAGTCGAGCCATCCTTTTTGTATCTTTTCGACGAAGTCCTCTGCGCCAACGAAGTCAGCGCCTGCGTCGCGTGCCTCTTTTTCCTTTTCGCCCTTTGCAAAGACCAGGACCCTGACCACCTTACCCGTGCCGTGGGGAAGGACCACAAAGCCGCGTACCATCTGGTCTGATTTTCTTGGGTCTACGCCGAGGTTTACGGCGATATCCACCGTCTCGTCGAACTTCACAAAGTGTCTCTCCTGCAGCACCTTTATAGCCTCTTGCAGGGGGTACTCCTTTGCCTTGACAGCGTCCATGCCAGCCTTTTCCATTCGTTGTCTTTCCGTCTTTTCCAGCTCGGCCTTTACTGCCTCATATTTCTTGCCCATCACCGTCTCCTTATCGTTGTGTCTCTGGATTAATTAACTATATCTATGCCCATGCTTCTTGCCGTCCCTGCGATTATACTGACGGCGTGGTCTACGTCGTAGGCATTGAGGTCTGGCATCTTCTCCTGGGCTATGTCTCTGAGTTGTGCCTGTGTGATCTGGCCTACCTTTTCCTTGTTTGGCACGTTGGAGCCCTTAATGACGCCGGATGCCTTTTTTAAGAGTTGGGAGGCCGGGGGCGTCTTCAGTATAAAGGCAAAGCTGCGGTCCTTGTAGATCGTTATAACGACCGGCACTATTGTATCGCCCATAGGTTGGGTCTTGGCGTTAAACTGCTTGCAGAACTCCATGATATTGATACCGTGGGGACCGAGGGCAGGACCGATTGGTGGAGCAGGGTTTGCCTTACCCGCCGTTATCTGTATCTTTACTACTGTTGTTATCTCTTTTTTTGCCACAAACGTCTCCTTACAATCAATTTTTATCTATATTATCTATACTATAGTGGGGATTATTTTCCTGATGGTAATGATTTCAGACCTTTTCCACCTGGTAGAAGCTCAATTCCACCGGAGTCTGCCTGCCGAATATACTCACCATGACCTTCAACCTCCCGTGGTCGAAATCGACCTCATCCACGTAGCCGGTGAAGTTGGAAAACGGGCCATCGGTGATGCGCAAGTTTTCCCCCTTTTCAAACTGCATCTTTACCTCTTGTCCGAGGCCTTTTTCCTGTTGCTGCAGGATCAGTTCCATCTCCTCTTCCGGCAGCGATACCGGCGACATACCACCCACAAATCCAGTCACACGCGGTACGTTGTTTACCAGGTGCCACGTCTCATCGTCAAGCTCCATCTCTACCATGATGTACCCGGGATAGAACTTCCTATCGCTCTCTTTCTTCTTACCCCGCTTTAGCTCTATCACACGCTCTGTCGGTATAAGTATCCTGCCTATTCTATGGCTTAACCCCTGCTTCTGCAGCTTGTCCTCGATACCGAGCTTGACCTTTTCCTCATATCCCGAATACGTGTGAACCACATACCATTTCTTTTCCATTCTATCGTCTACCTAATCAACGTGCTCACTAACTTGGACAATCCCATGTCTACAAACCCCAAAAACATCGACACTACAAAAGAAAATATCACCACCACCCACGTCGAACCTATCAATTCCTCTTTACCAGGATAGACTACCTTCTTCCACTCAAGCATGACTTCCTTTAAAAAAGCCTGTATCTTTTCAATCATGTTATATCCTTCATTACTCGCAAAATATATTCTCCTAATTTTAGTTGTCCTTTAATTTTTAAGACCACAGTGTGTTTTACTATAAATATAGACTCCATGCTTATTTTACACCCCAAACATCAACTCCTCCGTCAAGCTATCCACGCCACCCCTCTCTGGCACCCCTCCGGAACCACCCACTACCGACGATACCAACCTCGGCGACGACAGCCCTATAGTGCCACCCCTGCGGCAGGGTTTTTTATGGCAGGCCAGGAGGGACTTGAACCCCCAGCACTCGGATTTGGAGTCCGACGCTCTGCCATTAGAGCTACTGGCCTATCTTGCAGCTTTTTTATATGCTACGCCACATCTATATGCTACGTCACAACGATCAACTTTGTCAAGCCCAGGTTACTAATAATATCAACCTTTTGGCAGGCACCCTTTGTAAGGTTCTTAGGCCTTTGTCTCCTTGTGCTCGGTGTGCTTACGATCGTATCTGCAGAATTTCTTGAGGGTAAGCTTACCCGTTGTGTTTTTCTTATTTTTCCGTGTCGAATAGTTCTTGCGCTTACACACGGTGCACTGAAGCAATATAATATCTCTCATCCAACCACCTACTCCAATATTTCCGTAACGACTCCGGCCCCTACGGTCCTGCCGCCTTCTCTT
>JADFXD010000083.1 GCA_015233725.1 Nitrospirota bacterium
TGACAATTGTACCTCCAGATGTGGTATGGTATGAAATATGACATTGTCAAAGTAGATAACCTCGTTGAACAAGATGGGCCGGGTAGTTATACATGGGATGTAAGTAACGTGCCCAATGGAACGTACTATATCTATGCAGTAATAGATGACGGCAAAAATGTCCCTGTGGTCAGTTATAGTACCGGAGCGGTAAAGATTTCTCACGGTGCCACAACAGCAACACCGGCTAACCTCAAGGCCACGGTAACTGGCAATCAGGTTGATCTGAGTTGGACAGGTGTAAGCAACTCCGCAGGTTACATAATCCACTATACAGACGATGTTAAGCAGCTCACATATAAGGACAGGATTGCCGTTGCCAGTAATGCTACTTCATATTCGATGAAGAACTTAAAGAGCAATACAACGTACAGGATAACAATAACGTCATTTGATGACAATCTCATCGAAGGCGATGAGGCAACTCCTGTAACAGCTTCTATTGCCGCTGTAGCAACACCAACGATAGTTTTATCAACAGACGCCATAGATTTTGGAACTACCGTGGCAGGGACAACATACACAAAGAAGTTCACCATATCAAACACAGGCAGCGCAGCGCTGACAATATCAGATATGTTTACACTTGGATCTGACGCAAGCGTCTTGACCTTAGCCCCATCCAGCGTACCGATACAGATACAGAGTAATGGAAGTGTTCAGGTAAAGGTTACAATGGTAGCTCCGAGTACCTCACTAAGTGCTTCCATCGTGATAAAAAGTAACGATCCTGTCAATCCTTCAATGCAAGTCTCTGTTAGCACAACGACTTCAACTCCTACCACAAACTACACCCTATCCGTCGGCAAGACAGGCAACGGCTCCGGCACAGTCACCGCCTCAACGGGCACTCTCACCTGGAACGGCAACACCGGCACGGCAACATACGCCAGCGGGACGTCCGTTACCCTTACTGCCACTCCGGCACAGGACTCAACATTTTGGGGTTGGACGGGATGCGATTCCACAAGCGGTAATCAGTGCACCGTCGCGATGTCGTCAAACAAGAGCGTATCTGTTAGCTTTAATCAAGGTGTCTGCTCAATCTGCAAGGTCCCAAGGATGGACTTTAACGGCAATGGCAAGAGCGATATCATATGGCGCAATACCTCAAATGGCATGATGTATATATGGCTTATGAACGGTATAAACATAGCGAGCGGCGGTTCACCGGCTACGCTTGGCGCCGAGTGGCAGATCGAGAGTATGGGTGACTTTAACGGCGATGGCAATACAGATATCGTGTGGCGCAATACCTCAACCGGTATGGTCTACATATGGCTCATGAGCGGAGCTAAGGTAGCGAGTGGCGGTTCACCGGCTACGCTTGGCCATGAGTGGCGGATTGAGAGTATCGGCGACTTTAACGGTGACGGCAAGAGCGATATCCTGTGGCGTAATACCTCAAACGGAATGGTTTACACATGGTTTATGAATGGTGCAAACATAATAAGCGTTAGTTCAGCATCTGCTATGTCACAAACATCGTCTGCTGACTCTGATTGGCAGGTTGTAAGCTCAGGCGATTTTGACGGCGATGGCAAGAGCGATGTCCTATGGCGCAATACCTCAACCGGCATGGTTTATATACAGTTTATGAACGGTGCAAGTGGCGGTTCGCCGGGTACGGTTGACGCTAATTGGCAGATTGCGTGTGTGAGTGACTTTGACGGTGACGGCAAGACCGATATCCTGTGGCGCAATACCTCAACCGGAATGGTTTACATATGGCTCATGAATGGTACAAAGATAGCAAGTGGCGGTTCACCGGCGACGGTTGGCCTTGAGTGGCAGATCGTAAATGTGGGTGATTTTGACGGTGACGGCAAGAACGATATCCTGTGGCGCAATACCGCAAACGACATGGTATACATATGGCTTATGAACGGCACAAAAATAACCGGTGGTGCCCTGACGGCCAAGGCTGGCCCTCAGTGGCAGATTGTGAGTGTAGGCGATTTTAACAACGACGGTAAGAGAGATATCGTCTGGCGTAATTCCCAAACCGGAGAAATATGCGTATGGCTTATGGACGGTACACAGCTGTCACTTGGTGGTTTACCGGCTGTGCTTGGCCCTGAGTGGCAGATTCAATAACTGGCTGATTCAATAAGCGGGAAAAAAAAGGAGGGCGCCGCCGCTTTTTTACCGCTCCAGGACGCTCCTGGTTTTTTTGCGCTCCAGGACGCTCCTGGTTCTTTACCGCTCCAGGACGCTCCTGGCCTCCTTGACCTCCCCTGCAAGGGCACCAGTGCCCAGGGCAATCGCATTTGACCGGAAAGAAAAAAAAGGGGCGGCTCCGCCCCCCTTTAGAACCCCCTGCAAGGTGCGAGCCGCACTGGCAATAAAAAGGGTCACGGACCCCTTGACCCCTTAATTGGTGGGTGCCATCCCACATTGTATACTTGAATCAACGAGCCAAAATCTCTAATGCGATTGCCCTGGACCAGTCCCCTTGACGCGCCGTAATTTCTTACAGTCATATGTTATAATATCACTGGATTAAAATGAAGAGATTTAACCTCTTGTATAACACCACTATGGGGTTGACCCATTTGGGGCGATATAAGGTAGTGCATGAGCTTGGTCATGGCGCCATGGGTGTGGTCTACAAGGGCAACGATACCATCATCGACCGCACGGTTGCCATAAAGACTATCAAGCTGGGCAAGGTGCTTTCGTCCTTTAAGGAAAAGGAGCTGCTGTCGTTGTTTTACCAGGAGGTACGGATAGCCGGCAAGCTGGCACATCCAAACATTGCGATGATCTACGATGCAGGTCAGCACTACGACATACATTATTTTGTTATGGAGTACGTCAACGGCGTGCCTCTCAAAAATGTCATTGCAGATAAGCTGCCACTGCCCCTGTATGACAAGGTGCGCATATTGATACTCATAGCCAACGCCCTGCACTATGCCCATCAACGTGGTGTCATACACAGAGACATCAAGCCTGCCAACATCATGCTCCTGGAGGACTACCAGGCAAAGATAATGGACTTCGGTATAGCCATGCTGTCAACGGCAAAGGACGCCATGACCAGACCAACTCAAGACAAGATACTGGGGACACCCTCATACATGTCCCCGGAACAGATAAGCGGACAGGACCTGGACAGGCTTACGGATGTGTTTTCCCTGGGGGCAATGACCTATGAGTTTATTACCGGCAGAAAGGCCTTTCCGGCAAGTGACATCACGTCCCTGTTTCATAAGATAAAGACGGAAGACCCCATCGCGCCCAACCTTATCTTACCCGAGATAGACAAGACCCTCAGCGATTGTATCATGAACGCAATGAAGAAGAACAAGGAGGAGCGTTTTCAGTCGGCCAGCGAGTTTGCCGATGCGCTTGTCATCTTTCTCAATAAGAGTGAGAAGGAGGGTTCCCTGAGCGCTCGCAGCCCCGTAGAATACGCAAACAAGGACTTCCTGCTGGCGCTTAAGAAGAATTACGCCTTTTTTTCAGATTTTACGCTGGAAGAACTACATACGATTATAAAGATAAGCAAAAAGAATACTTTTAAGGCAGATGATACGATATTTAAAGAAAACACTATTGGCAACACGATGTATATCATTATATCGGGGCAGGTCAAGATCACAAAGGTGTTTTCCCCGCAGGAGAACCCGACCCTGTTAAACAGGCTCAAGGTGGGCGACTGCTTTGGCGAGATGGCAATCATGGAGTCTGCTCCACGCTTTGCCACCGCAACATGTGAAACCGACTGCATACTCATAGCAATCAACGAGGTGGTCCTCAGAAACTCTGAGCCAAGGCTCTGCCTCAAGCTATACAGAAACCTGGCCATCATCCTCTCAGACAAGCTACGAAAGAGCGACGCAAAGGTCAATGCCCTCATAGCCAAACAATCAACAGACTAACTCGCAGTGAGTGAATAGGTGACTTCTTCGTGGCCGGGCAGGAGCGTCCTGGAGCGTCAAAGAAGGTGGCTCCGCACCCCTTTTTTTCCCCTTGACAATTGAGGCTGCCTCATTTTAAAATAAAATAAAAGGAGGTGCATATAAGCTATGATGAAAAGGTCAATTGTAACAGGCACAGTAATTACGTTGACGTTGGTTATGTTGCTTATGGTAGTTGCTCCGGCAGTAGAGGCTTTTCCGCCGCCACCGCCATATTGGGGGCCACCAGCACCGAGGTATGCTGGTCCACCAGCGTCACCGCCTTATTGGGGGCCGCCGGAGCCAGTGTACGCTGCTCAACCACCGTCATACTGGGGGCCGCCGGAGCCAGTATACGTTGCGCCACCACCGCCACCGCCATACTGGGGACCACCGGTGTCAGCATATGTTGGCCCGCCGTGGCCATATCCAAGCGTGGGTGTCTCGATAGAGCTGCCCTTCGTCTGGGGGCACGGACATTATCGCCATCACCGTCACTATCGCTAACCCCTCAGACATAGTGGGTATTGAGGGAGGTTGGTTGCCCCTGAGTGAGAGGAGGTAAGAGGGTGAAGGAGAGGGCCCAAGAGATGGCAGTATTAACGGCAGCGGGTGTGGTGAGTGCCTTGGGTAATAGCGCCACGGAGGTTTGGGAGGCGTTGTTGACCGCAAGGACAGATATCGCCTCTATAGAGGGTTTTGACGCAAGCACCTTTGCCTGTAATACTGCCGCTGAGGTTAGGCGTTTGGAAGTGCAACCGTTGGGGATCAACCCCAAGGATATACGTATTATGAATACACACTCCCTGATGTTGATGAAGTGTGCGATAGAGGCCTATGAGGTGGGAGGGTTAAACGGCTTTCCCCCGGAGATGATAGGCTTTTATGCAGGCTTGGGGATGGTTGACTATGAAGTATCCCAGATATTGCCCGCGGTTGTCAAGTCTCTGAAACCAGAGGGTAACGTTAATGACAATGCCTTCTACATAAACGGCTACAGGGAGATATACCCCCTGTGGCCGTTGTCTATGTTAAACAATATAGCCCTGTCCCAGGCGGCCATAAGGTTGCAGATAAAGGGTGAAAACGTGGTGTTTTCGCCACATGCCGACTCTGGTGCCCAGGCGCTCATTGAAGGCGTCAGAGCCGTGGTGGATGGTAAGGCTATGGCCGTGGTGGCAGGAGGGGTCAGCGAAAAGGTCAATCCATTGAGCATCGCCCGTGGGATTAACATGGGTTATCTCAGTGGCAATGCCCTGTCACCATTTGGCGCAGGACGCAGCGGGACGATCCTGGGGGAGGGGGCGGCGATGTTTGTCATTGAGCGTCTGTCAACCGCCCTTGACAGGGGGCTGTTGCCTCTTGTCGGGTTTTATGGCTGGGGCGGTGCGTTTCAGTGCGGCGATGACCTCAGCGGGCCTACCGCAGAGGCAATATCCGCGGCCATGACTGCCGCCCTACGTAGGGCTGAACTGGCCCCCGAGGACATCGACGTCGTCATCGCACACGGCGATGGCACACGTGCGGCAGACGGCAACGAGTCTAAGGCTATCAACGCCGTCTTTTCAGAGTCGCTATCAGACCTCAAGGTGTATGCCTCAAAGGGCGCCTTGGGTCATCTGCTTGCGGCGGCTCCAGCGATTGATACCTTCATCGCCTCGTGCATCCTCAGAGATGGCATCATCCCGCCAACCCTAAATGCAACACCTGTGGATGACGAGGTCAGGTTCGACCTGGTGGTTGACAAACCCTCAGCGGTACAGGCCAGACGGATCATGATCAATGCCCACAGTTGCGAGGGTCAGGCCGTCTCAATCATTGTGGGCAGCGCGGAGGTGTAGGTGTGTATAGTGTTTAGCGAAGAAATGAAATTTTTATATTGCATTCCTACGGTCTTCATTGTATAATATAATATATGTAAATAAAAACAGAGGTGTGATATGAATTATTTATAAGACAAAAGACAAATGAACATATCCAGATATCGATAGGCATAAAATACAATACATAGGTTACTATTGATGTTTAATAAAAAGAAAGAGTTATTTATAAAAAAGGCGGCAAGTGAGCATGTTCCAGGCGAAAACGAAAAAATTTTCTGGCGTACACACGCAGTTGAAAGATTAAGAGAAAGGAAGTTTAAGAAAAACGAGATAGAGGAATCACTAAAAAAGTGTGTCTTAGTTGAAGACTATCCAAACTGTCTTGTACTTAGTTATGTTGGTATAAGAGCTGTTCATGTAGTAGTTGACATTGACATGAACAATTGTAGGTTATTTATAATAACACTTTATGAACCTGATGATAGATGGGAAGATGATCGGAAAAGAAGAAAATCTAAAGGTTAAGAGATGTCCTTTATGTGGCGGTGATATGCATGATAGCCAAACTGTTGCCCGGTTCTGTATTAAGGATAAAATAATCATCATAAAGGATGTCCCTGCTGAGGTTTGTCTGGACTGTGATGAGGCATATATGACAAGCAGTGTTGTTGGTGAAATTGAATCTCTACTTGACAGACTTGAAGGTTTGCACTCCGAAGTATCAATAATTCATTTTAAGGCGGAATGTAATACTTCTGTATAATCAGCACGCTGTCAACAAGATTAAGAAGGGGTCAAGGGGACTTCTTTGTGCCGGGGGCGGCTCGCCCCTCCCCTTGCAGGGGGGGCCAGGGTTAAGAAGAGCCGCCCCCCTTTTTTAGTAGCGATGGAGGTAAGGCGTGAGGTTTTTGTTTTACGACAGGATTACTGAGATCGACAAGGGTAAGGCGGTCAGTGGTGTTAAGACCTTTGCCCTGTCGGAGGAGTTTTTTAGGGGACACTTCAGCAAGAAGGCGATTATTCCGGGGGTGATCTTTATCGAGGCGATGGCACAGCTCCTGGGATGGTTAATTATATATACGCACGACTTCAGGCTCTCCGCCATAATGTCGCTTGTGGAGGGTGTCAAGGTTGCCCCGATGTTGAGACCGGGGCTGACGGCGGATATCTGCGGCCAGATCGTATCGACCTCCAAGAGGGACTCACTTGGAAAGGCTCAGGTGTTTATCGAGGGCAAGGAGGTGGCATCGATACAACGCATTATCTTTAGCCACGTTCATCGCATAGACCCCGACGAACTAAAGAGACGTTTTACGTACTACAGCGGCCTTACGCCTGGACAGTGAATAAGCGGCGTGTCTTAGTAACCGGCCTTGGGATGGTCACGGCGCTGGGGCTTGACGTTAAGAGCAGTTGGCAGAAGGCCCTCGATGGCGTATGCGCCATAGGACGGGTCACGGGGGCACCAAACTCCCCCGTACAGGCCGTGGCCGAGGTCAATGGGGCGGACTTCCTCGCCATCCAGGAGAGGTTTAAGGAGGATGCCCTCAAGGAAGGCGAGCGCAGGACGATGTTTGCCCTGCAGGCGGGTTATAGCTCACTGGCTGATGCCAATCTGCTGGAGCAGCCAGGGCAGCGTTGGCGAATGGGCGTATCTCTTGCCGCTGGGCTTCCCATCAACAGGCTGGAGGACGTGGCCCAATGGCTGACTCCACAGGGGCAGTTCGACATCGCCCAATTTGGCAGGCAATGCAGCCAGGTGCAGAAAGACTCCATTATGCGAAATAACTCTAACCGCGCTGCCGCCGTTGTGGCCAGGCGATTGCAGCTCTGGGGGCCAAACTGTACCGTCACGACCGCATGTGCATCGGCCACGCAGGCCATTGGCACGGCCTTTAGGATGATACGCGACGGCGAGGCCGACGTCATGGTCTGTGGCGGGGCTGATTCCATGATCAATCCGGTGGGGTTGGTCTTTTTCGTCCTCCTGGGTGCGGCGTGCACGACAACGGATAGGGTGGAAGAGGCGTGTCGTCCCTTTGACCGCAGGCGTTCGGGGTTGGTCATGGGCGAGGGGGCGGGGCTGGTGGTCCTCGAGGAACAATCCCACGCCATCAAGCGGGGGGCAAGGGTGTATGCCGAGGTCGCGGGGTATGCCTCCTCTCTGGATGCCTATCAGGTAACGGCGCCACCGGCAGATGGCGCCGGGGCGGTGGCCTCTATGTCTGGAGCCCTGGCTGATTCGTACCTCCGTCCACAGGATATCGACTACATAAACGCACACGGCACAAGCACTAAATTAAATGACAGGGCCGAAACCCTGGCCATAAAAGAGGTCTTTAAGGGGCACGCACACGAGTTGGTTGTTAGTTCGAGCAAGTCGATCTTTGGGCATATGTTGGCCGCCTCCGGTGGACCCGAGTTCGTCTTTACCGTCCTGTCGGTGTACACGGATGAGATACACCCCACTGTGAACCTCACGCAACCCGACCCTAAATGTGACCTCAACTATGCACCGGGTAAAAAGATATCCTACAGGGGGCAATCATCCCACGATAAATCAGATTCGCTCCTTACAGTCACTGGGTCAGATTCGCTCCTTACAGTTGCTGGGTCAGTAAGAGCCGCACTTAGTAACTCATTCGGCTTTGGAGGCCAGAACTCATCGATCATCGTAAAGAAATGGGAAAGAAGAGAATAAGGGGAAAAGAATGGGAGCGCCTGGCCACCCTCCCCTCAGACCCCTCCTGCAAGGGGTCACGGACCCCTTGACCCCTTCCTGCAAAGGGTGGTAAAGGAGGCAGCACCGCCCCTTCTTTCTTCTTCTTTTCTTCGCTAATTTAAGTTAAGCATAGAATTGGTTAGATATGGTTTAATATTAGGAAAGAAGATGGAGGTATATTTTAAATGGTTAAGTTAAAAAAGACGGCCACGATAGAGGCTTCACCGGAGGAGGTCTTTAACTACCTCAACAAACCTGAAAACTGGCGGGAGCTTTATCCAAAAATCTCTCAGCTCTGGGATGTGAAGGCATTGCCAAATGGTGGCTATAGATACAACTGGATGTTTAACATGGCCGGCATAACGACCGTGGATGTGGTCACTGAAAATACAGATGTGGTCAGGAACCATCGTCTTGATTACAGGAACACATGCGGGCTGAAGGGAAAGCGGCAATACACCGAGGTCAATGAATCCTTCACGCTGGAGCCGGCAGATGGGGCAACGAGGCTGTCTTACGCGGCTGACTACGTTGTCCATATCCCCATAGTGGGTAGGGTCCTCGAGTTGATATTTTCGAGGATGTATGATATAAAGATAAATGTGGTTATTGCTAATCTCAAGAAGAAAATGAAGTCGTTACGATAAACGGCAAACACACATAACGCCATAGACGTCATGACAGACAGAGGCAGGTCTGCCAAACAACTGACCCCGTTGGCCGATAGGATGCGGCCACGGTCTCTGGAGGACTTCCTTGGGCAAGATGAGATCATCGGCGAGGGGAAGTTATTGAGGCAGGCCATAGAGAGCGATCAACTGCCCTCAATGATCTTCTGGGGGCCGCCGGGTAGTGGCAAGACCACCCTGGCTTCAATCATTGCCGGGCAGAGCAGGGCGGATTTCTGTGCGCTCAGTGCGGTCTCAAGCGGCCTCAAGGACTTGAGGGAGGTCATCGCGCAGGCACAGCACAATAGCGCCAACGGTAAGCGGACGCTCCTCTTTATTGACGAAATCCACCGGTGGAACAAGGCTCAACAGGATGCCTTGCTGCCCTATGTGGAGAAGGCGGTGGTTGTGTTAATTGGCGCCACTACGGAGAATCCCAGCTTTGAGGTGCGCGGGGCGTTGTTGTCTCGTTGTCGGGTGTTTGTCTTGCGTCAGCTTGGCGAGGCGGACATTGTCAGGATCATCGACAGGGCGCTCAGGGACACGGAAAACGGCCTTGGAGGATTGGATATCCAGATCGCCAGGGGGGAGGTTCTCCTGATGGCACGGATGAGCAACGGGGATGCCAGGGCCGCGCTCAATGCCCTGGAGTACATAGCTGGCACGGGGGCTATCTCTGGGCAGGAGGGCATCACCGAGGCGGCCATAAAGGAGTCGTTTCAGAAGTCGCACCTGCTCTATGACAAGGACGGCGAGGAGCATTACAACATCATCTCCGCATTGCACAAGGCGATGCGTGGCTCAGATGCGGATGCGTCGCTCTATTGGCTGGCCAGGATGTTAGAGGCCGGGGAGGACCCGCTTTATGTGGCGCGTCGAGTGATCCGGTTTGCCTCCGAGGACGTTGGTCTGGCCAACTCGAGGGCGTTAGAGCAGGCGGTTGCCGCCTATCAGGCCTGTATGTTTATTGGGATGCCGGAGTGTAATGTGATCCTGGCTCAGGTGGTTGTCTACATGGCCAAGTGTAACAAGTCCAATGAGCTATACGTTGCCTACAACGAGGCGGCCTCAGACGTCAGGGAGTATGGAAATCTGCCGGTGCCGCTTCACCTACGTAATGCCCCCACAAAGCTGATGAAGGACTTAGGGTATAGCAAGGGTTACAAGTACAGCCCCGCTCACGGCTACAAGGAGGAGCAGGAGTATCTCCCGCCGGAGTTAAGGGGCAGAAAGTATCTCAAGTAGGAAGAGAAGAGAGAAAGAGATAGAAGGGAGGGCTTTGCCCTCCCTCAGACCCACCCACAAGGGGGCCAGCCCCCTTGACCCCATCATGCGGAAGTTGGTGGTTTACGTTGCGGCGATGTGTATTGTCCGCGTATTTTACGAAAGAGCCTTTTTACTGAATTTGCCACTCTGAAGGCAGACCTTTTACTACATAATCTGCACCTGATATTTTAGCCCCATCCATGAACCATACAACAATATCACCGGTAGAGGTACTTTCCAACATAATATCACTCTTACCATCGCCATTGTAGTCGCCTACGCTCTTTATAACCCAATCAGGCGGTAAACCAGGAACAACAAGGCCGCCACCTTTTATCGTCTTTCCACTCATCAACCATATATAGATATCGTCTGTCTTACTGTTACGCAACAGGATATCTTCAATACCATCTCCATCAAAGTCATACATGGTGTGTTTGGTACATGCTGTGCTAATGGTGACCTTACCTATCTTGTTACCGTTATATTCAGCAAACCATATATTTCCGTCTGAACCTACGGCTATTCCATGCGCAAAACTCCCGGTTGGTATGGTGTACTCGGTGATAACCCCTGCTGTAGTGATATTGCTTATCTTATTACCAGAGGTTTCAGTAAACCATATATTGCCGTCTGGACCGGAGGTTATATTACTAAGTTGACTAGTCGATGTGGGTACTGTGTACTCGGTAATAACCCCTGCTGTGGTGATCTTCCCTATCTTGTGACCACTAAATTCAGTAAACCATAGATTTCCATCTGGGTCGGAGGTTATACCATGCGGCTGACCACCTGCTGTGGGGATGGCGTACTCGGTGATAGTGACTGCTATAGCAGCATGAGGTACAACCAAATAAAAGGCTAACAACCAAAACAACACAAAGAACACCCTTGAATGTTTCACGACATTCTCAATATACATCTTTTTCATACTATTCTACCTTAAAATCAGATTTATTGGTTTGTTTCTATTCATGTTAATCTCCTCATGTCTCCCAACCGACTATTAACTATGGTCAATTTTTGCTCTGCTCAAACATAAAACACCTCCTCAAATGCTTTGATTTTTTGGTTTTGTGGACCAACAAAGTTGGCGCTTGGCACAGATACCTAACCCTGATTGTGTAAATTGGCTAAAATAAAGGTAATAGACCCAAAAGGTAATACGGCAATATTTACCCTTCCTTAATAGATAAGGCATAGGGTTATGGTTAAATAAATAATCGGTTATAAAAAGGTAACTAAATGTAATGTTGCATTGAGAGAGAGCGCGCAAAGATGATGCCATACAAGGTGGCTTCACAGCAATCACCCCTGATGCGTTAGATTTATCCATATATGAATCTGGTACCACTGCATTCAAACGTGGTCACATTGCTGCCGCATAGTAACAACGCCATATTATGAAGGTATAAAAGTGGCTTAAATCCTGGCAACCACGGTTGACTGTGGTGCTACCACGAGTTTTACTACTTGGATAAAATAATTGTCAACACAAAATTTTTAATTTGTCTTCAGACCCTGCAAGTTTTTATAAGGAAATTGATAAGGTTAGGATTGAGAATTAAGTGGGCAAAGGATGTGAGCATTATGGGGTCAAGGGGACTGGTCCCCTTGCAGGGGGTTCTGAAGGGGGGCGGAGCCGCCTCCCTTCTTTCTTTTCTTTCTTCTTCTTCTCTCTTTTTCTTCCTTGCAAGAGGTGCTGGCGATATATTATCATATGATCCTGATATGGCAAAGAGGCTAGACGATATAGCGCCATTTATGGCTATGGACATAGCGAGGCAGGCGCGCCAGTTCTCCGACACAGTGCATATGGAACTGGGAGAGCCCGACCTGCCTCCCCCACCGGCAGTGGTAGAGGGCGTGCAAAGGGCCATGACAGACAACCGATACGCCTACACACCAGCACTAGGTCTTAAAGAGCTGCGGGAGAAGATCGCACAACACTACAACTACAAATATGGCGTGGATATCTCCCCCTCCCGGGTGATCGTCACACCGGGGACATCGGGGGCATTTTTAGTGGCCTTTGGCCTTGTCCTAAACGCCGGTGAACGCCTCTGCCTGCCTGACCCCTCATACCCGTGCTACAAGAACTTTGCGCACTACCTCGACATTACCCCAACCTTCATACCGGTTGGCAAGGAGACCTCCTTCGAGATCACACCAGATGCCCTGGCTTCAGAGAACTTATCGGACTCGCTCCTTACAGCAGCGGGGCACGATGCAAATAGGCTCAAAGCGCTGCTCATCTCCTCCCCGGCCAATCCCACGGGCAGGCTCTACACCAAGGATAACCTAAAGGCCCTCATTGAGCACTGCAACGACAGGACTGTAACCTTCATCTCCGACGAAATATATCATGGCCTGGTCTATGGGGCAGAAGAGCACACCGCCCTGGAGTTCTCCGACGACGCTATAGTGATAAACGGTTTTTCCAAGTCGTTCTGTATGCCCGGCTTTCGTATCGGGTGGATGGTCGTACCAGAGGCCTGGGTGCGAAGGGCCGAGATTGTTATCAGCAACATCTTTATAGCCGCCAATACCATAGCACAGTACGCCGCATGTGAGGCCTTCGACTATGCCCACTTAGCAGACATCAACAAGACCTTCGCCCGTAGGAGGGACTTTCTCTACGGTGGCTTGCAGGGGCTGTTTGATCTGCCGGTGCTCCCCGATGGGGCGTTCTATGTCTGGGCAGACATCTCTAAGTACACTACAGCGCCCTCGGTCACTCGGAGTCGCTCCGGGATGGACTCGCCTGTTGATAGCGTCGCCTTTGCCAACGCCCTGCTACAGTGGCAGCACGTCGCCGTTACGCCAGGGATCGACTTTGGCCGCAACGCAACCAACCACCATGTGCGTCTGACATACACGTCGTCCATTGATGCCCTGCAGGTAGGGCTTGAGAGGATAAAAAACTTCATATCGCAGTGGGTCTCAGGCACCAAGGGCAATCGCACTTGAAAAGATTGATCAGTGTCGCTCCCTACAGTCGCAGGCGTGGTTGCCGACAGTTTTTTTTTTCTAACGTAACTCATGTTACGCACGAAATGATTGTAGTGCGCTGAAGCTTGCCTGTAAAGCTTTAAGGTAAAGCTTATTTTTTAAAGCAAAATGACTAAGTTGATGCTTTATATTAAACGATTCAAGCTTAAAAAAGGCATAAATAGCAGCAAAAAAATGGTTACTCTGTGTTCTCACTGTTTTTGTCGGAGATTTAGACAAAGACGCATTGGATTTTATGGATTTATGGAAGAGTTCAACTTTCCACCGTTTCTTATAGATTGCTGCTATTCGGTCATATGATAGGTCTGTATCGCTACATACAAGATATAAAATGCCCTCGCTGTCATCCTTGTTTTTAAAGACTTCTCGAATCAACAAGACTGGAAAATCTAATCCTTTGACATACACGAGACAAGGCTCATTTTGCTCCCAAATGAGCGAATCAACTCTAACAAAACGACCACTTAGTTTATCTTCCAAACTCAATGCCACTGTGCGATTGTCTTTTATCGCCATTATAAACTCCTTATCCAACTCTTTCTTGATAAAACGCATATTTTCATTACTGGCAAACCAACTATCTGTCAGCACATATTTGTATACAAGCTGATTTTGCCTACATACTACTAACATAGCACGCATAAGCTCATTTTTTGTGACTTCGCTCTTCCTCTTTTCTTTTCTGCTTTTAAGGTCACAATACAAAATAGGTTTATGAACAATTTCATACGCAACAGGTATACTTACATCTTGTGCATGATACAAGCAATTTAAAATATTCACACCTTTTACAGTGCGACCTTGACAGTGATCAAAATGCCATGTGATAATTTCATTCTCATCTGTGTATGGCTTCTCTTCTATTGTATCGGAAGTTCCAGATTGTAGAGTTCGAGGTATTCCTATAAAGCCTCTATAATCAACATTATTGAGCCTACGCATAAACTCAGTTTTCAACTTTAGTTATCAAAAGAACACCCA
>JADFXD010000159.1 GCA_015233725.1 Nitrospirota bacterium
TTTCTTTTAGATTGCTACTCGCCGGTAAAGTGGCCTTTTAGCTTATCAAAAAAACGCCGATGCACTTCCTCGCCGTTGATATTGGCAAGCTCCTCCAATAGCTCTCGCTGCCTCTGGGTGAGCTTCTTGGGGACATCTATGGCGATCCTCACGATCTGGTCTCCCCTGTCGCTGCCGCCAATGCGCGAAAGGCCATCGCCCCTGAGCCTGAATAACTCGCCAGACTGAGTGCCTGGATGTATCTTTATACGCTCACTGCCCTTAAGCGTTGGAACCTCAACCTCACCCCCAAGCGCAGCTATCGTATAACTGATCGGGACATCACAGATAATGTGCATCCCCTCTCGCTTGAAAAACGGGTCCTCCTGTACAAGAATAAATATGTACAGGTCACCGGGAGGCCCTCCGAGAGAGCCAAGCTCACCCTCGCCGGACATCTTCAGCTTCGTGTTGGTATCCACCCCAGGCGGTATCCTGACCGACACCGAACGCGTCCTCTTGACCCTGCCAACACCCCTGCACTGACTGCACGGGTCAACAATGATCGCACCAGCGCCATTACACCGGCTGCACGTCTTGCTTATGGAAAAGAATCCCTGTTGAAAACGCATCTGCCCCGCCCCATTACAGGCGGTACAGGTCACAGGTTTTTTGCCATCGGCACTGCCAGTGCCCGAACACGCCTGGCACAACTCGTGTCTTGGAATGGATATCGACTTCTCCACACCAAAGGCGGCCTCCTTCAGCGACAACTCCAGGTCGTAGCGCATGTCCGACCCACGCGTGGCACGCTGTCTGCGCTGCTGGCCACTTGACCCCCTGAAGATGTCACCAAAGAAGTCATCAAAGATATCGCTAAAGTTGGACGAAAACCCACCAAAGTCCATACCAGCGCCAGCGCCATCCGCCGTGCCAAACCTGTCGTAGTTTGCGCGCTTGTTGGGGTCGCTCAGACACGAGTAGGCCTCGTTGATCTCTTTAAACTTCTCCTCTGATGCCTTGTCTCCAGAATTCCTGTCGGGATGATACCTGAGGGCCATCTGCCGGAATGCCTTTTTTAGTTCATCGGGGGTAGCGTCCCTGCCCACCCCCAATAGCTCGTAGTAATCTTTCATAACTTAACGCTTTTTACCCCTTAACGCTGGGCGCTGGTACAGCAGTACCCGCACCCGTACCACACCTGAAACCGCTTTATTTGTTCTTATTCTTATCAACATCTTCAAATTCGGCCTCAACGACGTCTTCCTCGGGCTTGGCCTCTTGCTTGATGTCGCCATCAGAGCTCTCAGCGCCCTTGGCGGAGGCATCCTTGTATATGTGTTCGGCAAACTTGTGAGATGCGGTCGTTAGAGCCTCTATCGCGGACTTTAACTCCTGTGGGTCGGAGGTCTTGTCCTTGAGGTCTTTGCATCTGCTGAGGGCGCTTTCTATCTCACTGCGCTCGGAGTCTGAGAGCTTGCTTCCATATTCTTTCAGGGACTTTTCCACTGAATAGCTCAAGGTATCGGCCTCGTTCTTGGCCTCTGCCAGTTCTTTTTTCTTCCTGTCTTCCTCGACGTGCCCCTCGGCCTCCCTGATCATCTTCTTGATTTCGGCCTCCGTCAAGCCGCTTGTGGCGGTTATCCTGATAGACTGCTCCTTGCCTGTGCCAAGGTCCTTGGCAGAGACGTGCAGGATGCCGTTTGCGTCGATGTCAAAGGTCACCTCTATCTGCGGTATCCCTCTGGATGCCGGTGGGATCCCAAGCAGCTCAAAGTTACCCAGGAGCTTATTGTCCGAGGCCATCTCCCTCTCACCCTGAAACACCTTTATCGTAACGGCTGGCTGATTGTCCGTGGCCGTTGAAAATGTCTGCGACTTCTTTGTTGGTATAGTGGTGTTTCGCTCAATGAGCTTGGTAAAGATACCACCCAAGGTCTCAATCCCCAGCGACAACGGCGTTACATCAAGGAGCAGGACCTCTTTGACGTCCCCCTTTAAGACCGCTGCCTGTATAGCGGCGCCAACGGCCACGACCTCGTCGGGATTTACCGTCTTGTTAGGCTCTTTGTTAAAGAAGCTCTGAACGGTCTGATGCACCTTTGGCGACCTCGTAGAACCTCCTACCAGCAACACCTCGTTGATATCAGAGGTTGACAGCCCCGCATCCTTTAATGCCAGCTTACAGGGGTCGATGCTGTGTTTGATGAGGTCGTCAGTCAACTGCTCAAACTTTGACCTGGATAGCTTCACGAGCAGGTGCTTTGGGCCTGCGGCATCGGCCGTGACAAATGGCAGGTTGATCTCCGTCTCGGCAGCGCTGGAGAGTTCTATCTTTGCCCGTTCTGCGGCCTCTTTCAATCTCTGGAGGGCCATCTTGTCTTTTTTGAGGTCTATCCCCTGCTCCTTTTTGAACTCCTCCACCAGCCAGTCCATTATCCTGATGTCGAAGTCGTCTCCTCCGAGGTAGGTGTCGCCATTTGTGGACTTGACCTCTATGACCCCCTCCCCTATTTCGAGGATGGAGATGTCAAACGTCCCACCGCCAAGGTCATAGACCGCGACCTTCTCTTCCTTCTTTTTATCAATGCCGTAGGCCAGCGATGCAGCCGTGGGCTCGTTAATTATCCTCAATACGTTTAGGCCGGCTATCTTTCCGGCGTCCTTTGTTGCCTGTCTCTGGCTGTCATCGAAATAGGCCGGCACCGTGATCACGGCCTCAGTGACAGGCTCTCCGAGGAAGTCCTCTGCGGCCTGCTTGAGTTTTTGCAGTATCATGGCCGATATCTCTGGCGGGGAGTAGCGCTTGCCTCTGCACTCAACGTGTGCGTCATTGTTAGGGGCCTCTGCTATCTTATAAGGTAGTCTCTTTTTGGCGTCTTGAACCTCTTTGGAGTCAAACTTCCTTCCCATCAGCCTCTTTACCGAAAAGACCGTGTTTTCAGGGTTCGTTATTGCCTGTCTCTTGGCTATCTGTCCTACGAGCCGCTCACCCTTATCCGTGAAGGCAACAACCGATGGTGTGGTTCTGGTGCCTTCCTGATTGGGTATAACAACTGGTTCCCCCCCCTGCACAACAGCCACACACGAATTCGTAGTCCCCAAGTCAATGCCTATTGCCTTACCCATTTTCTTCCTCCTTCTTTATATCCATGTTAATCAACTTGATTATTCTTATTGGTAGCACCACAATCAACCGTGGTTGCCAGGATTTAAGCCATTTCTATACCTCATAATATGGCTTTGTTACTATGCGGTAGCAATGTGACCACGTTTGAATGGAGTGCTACCTTCTTATTAATTGGCCTCATTAATTGTCCTTTATGGGGCTTTTATTCAACTTTT
>JADFXD010000160.1 GCA_015233725.1 Nitrospirota bacterium
GGCATAAGAAAAAGGAAAAGAAGAAAAGAAAAAGGGGGGCGGCTCCGCCCCCCCCTCGACCCCCCCTGCAAGGGCACCAGTGCCCTTGACCCCTTAATGTGTAGGCTTGAAGCTTGAGTTGTGGCGTGGATGGCCTATGCACCTTATCTAACTCTTTTTCAAATATTCTATTTAAAGCTTTCTTTTTCGGATGGGAACTTGCCTGTTTCTACTTCTTCTTTGTAGGTCTTGAGGGCATTAACGGCGGCCTCTTTGAGGTTGGTATATTTCTTGACGAATTTGGGCACAAACCGTTCAAAGAGTCCTATGACGTCATGCAGCACGAGTATCTGGCCATCGCAGTGGGCTCCGGCGCCGATCCCTATGGTTGGGATGGTCAACCCTTCTGTGATCTCCCTTGCAAGCTCTGATGGTATAGCCTCAAGGACTATGCTGAAGACGCCGGCCTCTTGCAGCCTGTTGGCGTCGTCGATTAGGCGTCTTTTGGCATCATCCGTCCTACCCTGGACCTTATAACCACCCATCCTGTATAATGCTTGCGGGGTTAGCCCAATGTGCGCCATTACCGGTATCTCGGCTTTCACTATCGCCCTTACGTGGGGCAGCACCTCTGAACCACCCTCGATCTTGATGGCCTGTGCGCCACCCTCCTTGACAAAACGACCAGCATTCCTCACGGCATCGGCAACAGAGACCTGATAAGACATAAATGGCATATCCCCAATGACCATCGCCCCCACAACTGCCCTTGAAACAATCCGCGTATGATATATCATCTCATCCATCGTCACCGACAAGGTGTTCTCCTGCCCCTGCACAACCATCGCAAGAGAGTCACCCACCAAGACCGCATCAAACCCAACCTCATCCACTATGCGTCCAAACGGATAATCATAGGCCGTTATCAGGGTGAGGTGGCGTCTTTGTTGCTTCCTTTCAAAAAAATCCATTATCGTAACTCTCGGCATAACGTTAACACCCTCCTGTTTAAAGAATATCGCAGATAAAATCTACAATTATTATAGCATAAAACTGTATGGGGTAAGAACTAAGCAAACCTATGGAAATGACCGGGCCGTAGATTCAAGGATAAAGCAGATTTAGATTTGATTAAATACAAAATAAGCATCTCTTTTATGGGGTCAAGGGGGCTGGCCCCCTTGCAGGAGGGGTCTGAGGGGAGCCAGGTGCGACCTGGAGCGGAAAAGAAGCTCCGCCGCTCCCCTTCTTTCTTCTTCTGCCTTTTCTTCTTTCTTTTATGGTATAATCGAAACGATGAAGGACGTGTTTATCATCCTATGGACTCAGGACATGTACCACCCTACGACGAGGCGGTGCATAGAGGGCTTGAAGGCGACGGACTTGTCGATGGCGGAGCTGATCACTTACGATAATGCCTATAATCCGGCGTTTGTGCAGACAGACCTCTACGAGGATATAGCCGACTACTGTGAGGGACGACCGATGATATTGATTAGGGATACTGTCATGGTCAAGGATGCTCAGTGGGTGTATAAACTGCTCCAGTGCGTAAACAGCTCGGGGGCGTCAGTTGTTGGATGCGTGCATAAATACAAGGACACCGCGTCGGGCTACTACGGGGTGGATTTCAATGTCGAGATGGATATCATTAACTATGCAGGCGCTACCAACCATCCCGACTACGCCTACACCTGCGCCGTGGCCGGGCCTCTTATCTTGATCATGAAACCCGAGATGATCCACTTTGATCCGGAATATAACAACACAGACCACATATACCTCGATATCTGTATGCAGCAGTGGCTCAAGGAAGGACGTGTCGCGGCGGCCTTGGACGTCGTGGCAACCAACGTTGGAGACCCCCTGCGGGATATGAGGCACTTCAAGGGAAAGTGGGGGGAGTTCATAAAGAACGAGTTGCCGGCAAGATTGAAGAAACCAGAAGACGTGAAGTCAGGTAAATATGGAGGATGACAATGAGCACCTTAAGTGAGCAATTCATTATAGACAGTAGAGGGAAACGAACAGGGGTGATCCTTTCAATAGAAGACTACAAGAAAATACTTGAAGAGTTGGATGAATTAGAGTCTATCCGAATCTACGACGCTGCCAAAGCGTCAGCAGACGAAGCGATATCATTGGATCAGGCCATCAGAGAAATTGAAGTACAGCAGGAGTGAGTTATGATATTTTCATCTTAAGGAGAGCACAGAAAGAGCTATCCGGTTTAAGCAGTGACACATTTAAAAACATGAAAAAAATATTGAACTCTCTTAAAGATGAGCCAAGACCACATGGTTGCAGGAAATTAACGAGGAGAGAAGGTTGGCGTATTCGTACTGGAGATTATCGTATTATTTATGATATTGATGATGATAAAAAGCAGTTAACTGTCTTAGATATTGGCCATCGGAAATATATATATCGGTAATAGGGAAAGAAGGGGCGAGCCGCCCCTGGCTACTTTTGAGGCTCTTTGGCGACGAGTCATCGGTTGTGCCGTTAGTGAAGCCTGGATTTAAAACCAGGTCTGTCAATCCTGTCCAGTCAAGGCATATGTTCTTGAAGGGCAGCAACGTGCGGGTGCTTGAGACTGGGTTTGTTGGCAGGAGGCGTTATGTCCAGGATGGGTTGAGCGTGCTTAGAGGGAAAACAGGCAAGTACGGGCTTTTGTTGCGCGGCCCCGCCGGGATTGGAAAGAGCTGTCTTGTCGGGAAGCTCGTTGAGCGGTTTGTGGACAAGGAGTTGGTTGTCTTTCACGGCGTGGTCACTGAGGCGGATGTGATATTGAAGCTGAGGAAATTAATTAAGAGGTTGGGCTACAAAGATGCTTTAGCGATTCTAAAATCAAATGATGAGTATGAGGAAAAGATAGAATCCCTTTTCCGCACTGTCTTTAAAGATAGGGTTTCAACAATAATATATTTCGATGACTTTGAAGGGTGCATCAATTTTTCATGGGTATTAGGCCGCCTTCTTTAAATGGTTGACTATATTGCTCCATCGTCCTGACAGATATAATGATCTTAGTGATACAATAGACTGAACATTTTTTTTATTCCAGTGCATACCAGATTGCTTCATTCTGGTTTGTACTACTATGCGGTGGGCGCTTTCTATAACTCCACTGCCTATATCAATGCCTTTTTGTCTATACTCACCATAATTCATTCTGGAACGGTTTTTCCGATAATAACGTAAACAATCTTCAACTTCTTTGCATTTTGGCACTTTTTCTAAAGACATAATTATCTCCTCAATTTTACCTTCCCATAACCAATCGAGCCTCTTGCAAAATGGAATGAGAAAATCTGTAAAGAATCTCTATCCTATATAG
>JADFXD010000161.1 GCA_015233725.1 Nitrospirota bacterium
GCAAAGCTCAGGAGGTTTTCGACGACATGTTTGGCGTTATTGGCCTGCTTTTCTATGATCTTCAGGATATCGTAGATGTCTGAACCGGGTGCAATCTTTTCCGAGAGCATGTCGGTAAATCCAAGGATTATGGCCATGGGGTTATTTATCTCATGGGCAACGCCTGCTACCATGGTGCCCAGGGAGGCGAGTTTTTCTGTACGGACCATGTTTTGCTCTATGAGAAACTCCTCGGTTATATCCCTCGCTATGCCCAGCACTGCGTACATCAAGCCCTTGTCATCGAGCAGGGGGGTGAAGTTTATGCTCAACCAGTAGTCCTTGCCACCTATGCTGAGGTTGACCGTCTTCTGCTTGCTTATGTTGAGCTCACAGACGTCGCTTATCGCCTTTAACACAAGTCCTCTTGCCTCGGAGGCAAAGAGGTTTCCGATCCCATTGCCCAGGACCTCTTTGGGCTTGGTCTTGAAAAACAGGTAGCCAAATATGTTCATGGAAAGTATGTTTGTATCCCTGTCAACCGAAAAGATCACGTCGTGGGCGTTTTCCACCAGCGACCTGTACTGACGGACGGACTTGCGCAGCTCCTTGGTCTTTGTATCGACCTCGGTTGTCAGAGTGCTGGTCCAACTGGTCAGGATGCGGATTATCAATACAAATAACAGGATCAATACGAAGATAAAGACACCCCCAATTACAAACTGTCTCAACTGTATCGAGTGAACCTCGTCCTCTACCTCGCTGACAGGGGCCACCACCGCCACAGACCACGTGTGTGAGCTGCCGATATTGATCGGGGTAAACGCTATCAGCTTGGTCATCTCCTGTTGCACCCCCTTATGCCACCCCGACTGGTACAGGCTCATGCCCTCCCTGCCTACGAGCATCAGTTCCCGTTGCAGCCTGTTTATCTGTTCAAAGGATATGTCTGATTTCTTCTGCCTCCTGACCTCAAAGGCATTCTTGGCAACAAAGTCGGCCTCGGGGTGATGCAGGAATATCCCCTTGTTGTCGATCACCCAGGCATAGCCGGTCTTGCCCGATATGATCGTGCGGGCTACCTTGCCTATCAGGGAGTTGACATCCACGGTGAAGACCAGGACCCCCTTGAAGCTGGTGGTGGTCTGCTGGGCCCCGGAGACTGCCTTATAGACTGCCTGTCTGTTGGCATCCAGCGGTTGCCCCCACAGGGGCATTACCATATCCATAAGGAGCATGGTCTTGCCCGTCTCTAAAGGCAGGGAGTAGACCTCGCTCAACAGCACGCCACTGGGGTCCTTTGCTATGGGCTTATTGGCGGCTATAACGGCCCACGTCAGGTAACCGCTGTCCCTGTGGACCTGGTTGACATCCTTGTACTGCGTGTAGTGCACATTGTGCTCCAGGAGGCGGCTGACACGCCCGTCCTTGTCAATTACCCTGGCCTGGAGCAGGCCGTTGTCACTTGAGCCTTCAAGGGACCTCCTGAGTTGTTGCATCAGATAATTGTCCTGGTCGTATCTGTCAACTGGCCAGTATCTGATCATCTGGAGCTTGTCCTGGAGTGAATCGACGTTGTTTTTGATCTGCGTTGCGGCCCCCCTGGCCAACAACAACTGCTGGAGGTTGAACTTGGAGATCACAAGCTCACGCACCTGCGCAGCGGCCATCCACTCCAGAAACAGCACCGTCGCCATCAAGAGCAGGGTTATGATGAGCAAGACCCTGCTCAGATACTTGATACTGTTTAGGGTGAGGTATCTGCCAAAGACCCTTAATAGATTCTTACCCATAATCTCTTGTTCTAATGCTTGAGCTTGGCCTTCGTCATTGACAACCCTAACCCCTCAAACATGAAAAATATGGCATACCCCCACATTATCGTATAAAATACGTAAAACACCAACAGCGCGATCATTAGCAATATTTTATCAGAAACATTCTGCGGTTGTATACCGTAGAAGTTATAGGCCGGCTCTACGGCCTTTTTCACCACGTTGTTGATGGCCTTTGCTTCATTGATCTTGCCGTCCTTCTCGAGCTTCTTGACCATCTTGGACAGCGCCCCCCACCAGGCCTTCATGACGACCTTGCCGGGCTGCTCGTACCTGGACTTTATCTTATCAGCATCGTTTTGAAACATAAGCTCGGAGTCCTCAAGCACTGCCCCGATGAGCTTGCCCAGCGAGCCCTCCATGCTAATGGCGCCCTTATCGACGACAGCCTTGACACCCGCAGTCGTTATGAGCTTACCGGCCAATTCAGCCTCCTCGGCCTTGTCCATGCTAAAGGTCACCGATATGGTTTTATCCTGGTTCTTCTGGTTACCCGCAAGCAGGGCCGGTATAAAGTGGGAAGAACCCTTGGCCAGCTTATTAAACATATCGTCGGCATACACTAGACCATTCCTGCCATCGCCAAAGACGGGTGAGAAGATGAGAAACAACAGCCCCAGGAAACACATGGCTATTATTAAGCCCTTAAAAAACGCTCCACTATTCTTAATCATTGTCTATGACTCCTCTGTTAAATTCTTTAGGTTTCCAAAGAACTTGGCAAATATCCACAGGGCAAAAAACCCCACAACCACCCAGAACACGATGTTACCAGTGGCCTCTATGAAGGAACTGACCGCCTTAGGGACATCTATCACCTCCAGGTCCGTAAACTTCTTTGGCAGCGTGGCAAGCCTGTTAATAAATCCCGCCAATATGGATACGGCATAAAACCCGCGAATATGAGCGCTCTTAACGACCTTTGTCGTCAACGCCCCTACCTGAATCCCTATCAACGACCCCAGGAGCATCCCCATAGCCAGCGTATAGAACACGTAACCGTATATCGCGTACTGTGTTATGGCGGCAAATCCGGCTGTAAAGATTATCTGTAGTATGTCGGTACCAACCGTGGTCATCGAGGAGACCCCGAATATGTAGACGAACATTGGGAAGGTTATAAACCCTCCGCCAACCCCCATGATGGCAGCCATAATCCCTACAATCACGCCTCCAAGGGCGACGATCACGCCAGAGATGCTCCTGCCGCCGGGGACGTAGTCCTCGTCGAATTTGATCATTGGCGGCAGATTGATACCCTGAACCCTGATCGTGAGGCTGGGTGCCCCTGCTCCTGAGCCGCCGTGGACGTCGCCGGTGTCGGGTGCGTTTCTGGACTTCAGGAAGTCGATCAGCGAATAGAATCCCAAAAAGCCAAGCAGCACGGAATAGATCAGGCTGATAAAGGCCTCGCTTAAGATGGGATTGAAGTCATAGAGCGCCTTGTTTATCGCCCCTCCGATAACCGCCCC
>JADFXD010000084.1 GCA_015233725.1 Nitrospirota bacterium
GCGGCTCCGCCCCCCTTTAGAACCCCCTGCAAGGGGACCAGTCCCCTTGACCCCGTAAAGGGTTGGTCGCTTAGGTCGGCGGTTAGGTGGTGTGATCAGCCGTCAATTGTGCCGCCAGGCGCTCCCCTTCTTTCTTCCTTCCCTTTCCTCCTTGCTTCTATGCCTGGGGTTGCCAAACTTGTTGTGGGGGGGTATAATATGTATTATGTGCAAGAGAGAAGGTTTTACGTTGATTGAGATAATGGTTGCCATTACCATTGTGGCCATTGGGATAACTGCGATAGTGCAGCTTTTTTCAGGTTCTTTGAGGTTGGTCTCTTCATCGGAGGGGTATACCAGGGCGGTTGTCCTGGCGCAGTCCAAGGTCAGGAGCGTGGTTGCAGACAGTAATCTCAGGGAGGGTGAGTATACGGAAAGGGCTGATAACGCCTATATGTATCAGGTTGCCATCCAACAGCTCGATAAGGATAGAACCGCACCCCTGCAATGCGACCTGTATGCAATAAAGGTAACAATAACGTGGGAAAGCGCCTCTAATGAAAAATCTTATACCCTTAACACCCTATATGCTAAAAAGAAAGACACTATAGTCACAACTTCCACAAATATCATGCCTACAGGCCCTTAAAGAATTATGCTGCGCAATAAAAATACCTCCTTTCTAAGGGATGACCCATCAGGATTTACCCTCCTAGAGCTGATCATCGTGATGACAATAATGACTATGATAGTGCTCGTACTTGGCTTTTCGCTACGACTTGGCATAAAGAGTCTTGAAAAGAGCGAGGCCAAGATCGATTACCTGGACCGGACCAGGACGTCCTTACGGATAATCGAGGCACAGTTGCAGTCCTTTATCCCCATCATGTATGGTGAGCTGGGAAAGGAGACTTACTATTTTAAGGGACAGGGGGACAATCTGTCCTTTATCAGCAGTGTTTCGTTGTGGGGTAGACAGGGCGGTATTATTCTGGTAACATATGAGATAGTCAGGGACAGAGGCAGTGACACCAGCTCCCTTGTCATACAAGAGGAGAGCGCCTACACTAAGGAAACGAGAAGCACTGTCTTACTAAAGAATTTCAGTAAGATATCGTTTGACTTCTTTACCAAGAAACCGGAAGACAAGGAGGGAAACTGGGGCAATAGCGTGGATAACTCCAACAACGCCCCATTATTGGTGTCGTTAGTTGCAGAGAGCACCAACTTCAAGATAGCGTTGATGGTGCCTGTAAGGGCGAGGGTCCCTATTACTGCCGTAAAAAACCCAACGCTTCCTTATATGTTTAGCACTGGCAGCTATCTTAAATAATGACTCCGATAAGGTATAATACAGATGGGATAGCATTGATAATGGTGCTGTGGGTCATGGCGATCCTCATAGGGCTGGCATTGACCTTGTCCTATATATCGCGTTCTGAGTCTAAGGTGAGCCTTAGATCGAAGGAGTATGTTTTGGCAGAATTTCTGGCAGATGGGGGGATAAATAGAGCCATTGTGGAGCTGTGGTATAGAAGGCAAGCAATAAAGCCCGAGGATGAGACACGCTGGAATATCGATGGCAGCTTTAGGTCAACTGAGGTTGCCAATGGGACAGCCCTCGTTAGGGTGATCCCTGAGTCGGCTAAAGTAGACTTAAACAAACCCAATCCTTTAATATTAAAGGGACTTGTCAATGCCCTAGGGGTTGACACCGATGTGCAGGATATTATTGTGGACTCTATACAGGATTGGATTGACCCTAACGACTTAGGCGCTCGCTTAAATGGCGCCAAGAGCGATTATTATATGTCGCTTAAGCACCCATATAAGTGCAAAAATGCCCCTTTTGACACCATTGACGAACTGTTGATGGTCAGAGGGGTGACGCCAGAGATATTTTACGGCACCAAAGACAAAAAGGGCATCAGAGACTTCGTTACCGTATACAATAAAACCGGTAAGATAAACGTCAAGGCCGCCCCAAAAGAGATACTGATGGCCTTACCCAACGTTACCGAAGACATCGCCAATACAATTATTGAACGTAGGAAGTTGACAACATTCAGTATGGCTGACCTTCAGGCTATATTGCCTGATATCTATATTGCAATACAGAATTACATCAATGTCCCAAATGACAACGACGATGTAATCTTCACGATTGATTCCATCGCCAAGATACCAGGCAACGAATCATACGTGGGTATAAAGGCTATCGTAGAACTAGAAATATCTACCAACGATTGTCAGTTTATATATTATAAAATGCCTGAGATATTTACACTTCAGGAAAAAAACGACAAATCCAATGTTGAAACAAAATAAACACATGAAATTAAGTATAAAAGATTTGTGAATGAGCATGTACTTTGAACAAGATATTATGGGGTCAAGGGCACTGGTGCCCTTGCAGGGGAGGTCTGAGGAGGGCCAGGAGCGTCCTGGAGCGTCAAAGAAGGCGGAGCCGCCCTCCTTCTTTCCCTTCTTCTTCTCTTGTATTTTAAGGGCAATGGGTATTTGATGGATAAGTTAAAGGGTGTTATTTCGTTATTTAGGCGTTTTACGACGCACACAGATACAAGTGTTAGGTTTGCGGGGTTACGTGGCTTTGTCGGTGGAATTGGCAAGGTATTGTTGTTATCGCCCTTTGAGTTGACGAGGCAGAAGCGCAGGTCGCTGGTGATAACGATAGAAAAGGGCTGGGCGCTGGTGTGTATCGTCAAAGGTACGCCATCACGATATGTGGTGGTAAAGAAGAACCTCTTTAGAGGCCTGGACAATCAGTACCCTTCAGCCGAGGAGCTAGGCTATTTCATCGGCATGGTTACGGAGGGCAAGTCGGTAAAGGGGATGAATATAATCCTCACCGTGCCAAAGGAGTGGTGTGTGGTTTCAACCACTGAGCTGCCCACGGTTGTCCTGGACAACATCTCCTCGGTTATATCCTTTGAGATGGACAACCTTACACCGTTTTCGGCAGCTGAGGTCTACTACGACTACGATATAATAAACATGGACAGACAGATGCTCTCTGTTGCCATCTATACCGTAAAGCGGCAGATGGTTGCCCCCTATCTCAATAGTTTTCATGACGCTGGCTACAAGGTCTCTTCCCTGACACTCAACCCGCTATCACTGGTAAGGGTCTGTATGTATGCCAGGCGCAAGAAAAGAGACGTACTGAAAAAAGACGCCTTGATCCTAAACTTTATGCAGGGTAAAATTGAACTCATAACGGCAGAAAAGGGGGTTCTTACCTCAGTCTATTCCTTCAGGCCAGATGATATCAATGGTGTGCTGTCATATATCAGGGGTAAGGTAAGTGACAACACCCTCATATTTATCAACAATGACCCAACCATTGACACCCGGCAGGAGGAGATACGTGCCATGCTGTCAGTTGCTGCCACCAGCATGGATGAGCTACATCTACCGCTAAAGGATTCCGCAACGCATGACATGCGCCTACCCATAGGGGCTGTCATGGAGATCAACCAGAAGAGACGAAAATCGGTAAACCTCCTATCCCTTGGAATGGTTGTGAAAAAGAGACTGCCCATTGTGGTAACTGTCCTGCTTTTATTATTATTGCTGCCAATTGCAGTATTTGATATGTACATCCCCATATGGAAAGACGAGCAGGCATTGATAGAGCTCGATAAGCAAATAAAGGTGTTAAAACCGGAAGTCGATAAGGTTGAGACCTTAAAAAAGGAGATCAATGCCATGCAGGACGATTTAACCGCCCTGAACAATTTCCACAACAAAAGGAGGCTCACATTAGAAATGCTCAAGGAGCTTACCACTATACTTCCCCCCGATACCTGGTTTGCCAGGTTGACCATTACCGATAAGGACATCATGATAGAGGGCTATGCCCAAACGGCATCGGTGTTACTGGGTATACTTGAGAATTCAAAGTACTTTAAGGATGTTGTCACCTCCGCCACGACATACAAGGATCAAAGATTAGGCAAGGAGCGGTTTCAGATAAAAGCCGCATTTAAGTAAACGCATGAGTAGAAAGAAACTTATAATATCGGTACTGGCAATACTGTTGTTAGCCCTGGGGATAATCTATGACAACGTCTATCGTGTCGCCCAGGAGAGGAAGGATGAGGTCGCTGACAGGAAGGCTCTGAAGATAAAAAAGATAAAGGAATACAGGGCTATAGTTGCTCAGAAAAAGACCCTGGAGGGTATCCGTGCGGATTATAAGAAGAACATGGATCAGGTAAGCAACTACGTAATCCACGGCAAGACGTCTGCCCTTGCGGCGGCTGACCTGCAAAGCATAATCCAGTCAACGATCACCCCTCGTGGAGGCAACATTACGAGATTCAACGTCAAACCCCCGGAGAGTACCCCCCCCTTTCAACTGGTCAACGTTGAGTTGGACGTGACGTGTCCAAACATATCCGTGCTAAACGATATCCTGTATGAGATAGAGAGCAGAAAACCATTCCTGTATATAAAGAAACTTGATATACGCCCTGTCAACCTTATACTTCCCATAGACCTTATAGTCAACTTTGAGATCACTGCCCTTACGATGTAGTCTAAATCACTGAGAGCAGGTAGTCCTCAAATGATTGGGCGATGTTGTCCCACAGGAGGGTTCTGGCGTAGCGTCTTGCGCTTTCTCCCAAGGCCATGCGCAGGGGTTGGTCATCGAGGAGCCTGATCAATGCGGCGGATAGCGCCTTATGGTTGCCGGAGCTGAAGGACACTCCCATGTGGTGTCTCTCTACGAAGGCCAGTTCCTCGATGTCGCTTACGACGATGGCCTTGCCACATGCCGCCGCCTCTATGATACTTATCGGGGCGGACTCATGCCGCGATGGCAGGACAAAGACGCTTGCCCCCAACAGCAGCCTTGTCTTGTCATCCCCGCGGACAAACCCCGCGTATGTCACCTTATCCCGCACGGAGGGGGTGACGTCCCTACAGAGTCTTGCCACGGGGTCTGTCTGGTACCCTGCCATTACGAGTCTGAGTTTGGGGTAGCGGGGGCTTATCTCTGAAAATGCCTTTATCAGGAGGTCAAGTCCCTTAGTGTAGGTGTCTATTCGGCTGAAGAAGAGGATATAGTCGTTGTCGTCTTTATCGCTGCGGGAGGTGTCTGAGCTGGCGTTGAGGAGTTCCTCGTTGATCCCGTTTGGGATAACGATGCAGTTGGGGCGTCTCTTGTTCATCCGTGAGGTCACCTTACGCATGGTCACATCCGATACAAATATCAACCTGTCATACAGGGCAGGATAAAACTGCTCGACACTGTACATGGGGATCGAGTACAGGGGGTTAAACTTCAGGATGGCGTGTCTTTGCATTATCCCCTGGACCTGTAATATGACCGGCGTATGGGTGAGGTATCTTGCGAAGAACGGTGTAGAGGGCAGGAAGTTCTCCACGATGACATCGAAGTCTCCGCCGTATCTCCTGACGTAGAGCCCTGCCTTGACGGTATACATAAGTACGCTGGCCGTAAGGCTCTTGCCCTGGATGCCGACAAACGTGTGTTGCAGTCCTTGCTGGCAGCCATCCCTGGCGTCAGGGTATTTCATGCACAGCAGGGTGATATCGTGTCTGTTCATCAGGCGCCTATAGATTTCGTAGGCCCTGATGCCCGCCCCGCCAAACCCAAATGGGCTGTCTATGCTCTCGTAGATTATCTGTAGTATCTTCATCAGGTGAAAAAAAGAGAAAGAAAAAAAAGGGGCGGCTCCGCTTCTTTACCGCTCAAGGCACGCTCCTGGCCCCCTTCGTAGCCAGGTCTCTCCTTCTGTCAAGACCAGCATCGCCGATGATTGATGAAGTCATCAGTTGCCTCCTCTCCGAGCTTTTCTCTCAGCGCCTATTGGTATCGCTATTACGCTCCAAATTCTATTATACAATTGTGCCCTTAAAAACACAACGTGGGGTGGGAACCCCCTTGACCCCCATAATTCTTACTCATGTACTTACACAAAAAATTTCTTTTTTATTCTCTAAAAGAGACAAACATTCCTGCTGACATTTTGGTATAATAGCGATAAAGGGTATGATTACTTTAGAAAACGTCTCGAAAAGATATGAGACACAGGAGGCTCTAACGAAGGTATCCTTCACGATAGAGAAGGGGACGATGGCCTTTGTCACTGGTCCAAGCGGCGCTGGTAAGACAACGCTCTTTAAGCTCCTGTACCTCGCGGAGAAGCCCGACGAGGGACATATCTCCATAGCTGGCTTCAACACCGCTACACTGAGGGAGAGCTCGATACCACTGTTGCGTAGAAACATAGGCGTCGTGTTTCAGGACTTCAAGCTCCTCAACAACAAGACGGTCTACGACAACATCGCCCTGACCCTCAGAATCAGGGGCATCATGGAGCGAGAGACCAAGGAACGGGTCAACTCCGTCCTAAAGATGGTCAACCTCAGACACAAGTCCGACAGCTACCCCCTGACGCTCTCCGGCGGTGAGCAGCAACGCATCACTATTGCCCGGGCCATCGTCGGCGAACCTACCGTCATGCTCGCCGATGAGCCTACCGGTAACCTGGATGCCGAAAATGAGGACGCCATTATGAATATCTTCAAACGAATCAACGCCAAGGGCACCACCATACTCATAGCAACCCATAACAAACGCCTGTACGACAACACCGCCAAAAAGGTACTCTATCTGGACTGTGGACGCCTGGTCAAGGAGGCTATCAGATAGTGTTTCCCCTGCGGCTGGCCATACAGAGTATCCTAAAGGAGTTCTGGATAAACCTGCTAACCGTGCTGTCTATCGGGGCGCTGCTTATGATGTTGTTTGCCGTGGGCACCATCGTCTATAACATAGAGATTATGACCAGGCGGCTGCCAGAGAGACTCTCTATCCTGGTGTTTCTGAAGGACCACACCCCTGAGGGCGACCTCAAGGTCATTGAGGCCAGATTCAAATCCGAACCCCTCGTCCGCTCGGTAGAATTTATCTCAAAGGACAAGGCAATGAACAACCTGAAAAAGACCTTCAAGGAGGACGACTTCATCTTAAAGGGGATAACGGACAACCCCCTCTCTGACTCCTTCGAAATAAGACTCAAGGGTAATAACCTCAGCGTTAATGACGTCAAGGGCTTTATCGACAAGATTAGGGCATTAAAAAACGTTGACGACGTAGAGCATGGCGGCAAGCTGCTAGAATCGGTGTATGCCTTCAAACAGGGTCTACGGGTGCTGGGTATATTTACTGGCGTGATATTTGCCACAGCGGTCATCTTTATCTGCTACAGCACGGTGAGGCTGTTGTTTTACAGGCGACTGGATGAGATTGAGATATACAGGCTGTTGGGCGCAACAAAGGCCTTTGTCAGGGCACCGTTTTTTATTGAGGGGGCTGTTATAGGCTTTATCGGGGGGGTGTTGGGAACTATCCTGCTGTGGATACTAAACAATTACCTTATCGGGAGGATAATGGTCAATATACCGGTCTTTTCGTTTATCTCAGTGCCTGTGGGTTCACTGTATTTTATGCCGGCACTGGGGTTCGTCTTAGGGCTCAGTGGGGTGGGTTTTGCCTTGGGGAGATTAAAATATTGAGATGCTTAAGAGTACATTAGTCATGACCCTTACATTGCTTGTCACCGTTGGTGTCTATGCAGGTGTTGACAATACCGAAAATAAATACGAAAACGTCCAGAAAGAGATACTGTCCCACCGACAAAAACTGGAAGGCTCAAGGAAAAAAGAAGGTAGCGTCGTTGAGGAACTCGAACGCTCAAATAAAGAGCTGGGCAACCTCAGCTCCGAGGTAAGGCAAGAGACCTATAAGGTCAATCAGTTAAACGCTAAAATAGCAACCATCAGGCAGGAAACCTCTAAGCTCGAGGGCTCTGTGACCAATATACGGTCCACCCTGCGCAGGAGATTGAAAATACTCCAGCGTTATGGTTATGATATAGACAAGATACTTGTCCTGTTAAACACGGAGAGCTTCTACGAAATGCTCCGACTTAACAGCTATATGGCAAAGCTATCCGTAAGGGAATACAAACAGATGTTGCTGTATAAAGGCGCCGTTAATCAATACGCAAAGAAGGAACAGGAGCTGCAAACCATGTTGGGACAGCAGAAAAAAGATGCCGATAGACTAAAAGATTCGGAAAGGCAGCTCATTGCCAAGAGAAAGGAGAGAGAGGACCTGTTGTATTCCATCAAAAAAGAGCAGATACTCTATGAGAGCATGTTAAAGGAACTTGAGGCCACCTCTGCCCGGCTAAAGGCAATCATGGCAGAGGCGACGACACAGGGCAAGGCCTCTAACTCAGAGAGTAAAGACTCGGACTTCAAAAATTCGGACTTCAAAAACCTCAAGGGAAGGCTCCCCTGGCCCACTAACGGCAAGCTGGCCATCCCCTATGGCGCCCACCAGGACCCGCAATTCAAGACACCCGTCTTTAGATACGGCATATACATAAGCACGGAGGCGGACTCAGACGTAAGGGCCATCTATGATGGCAAGGTTGTCTTTGCCGATTGGTTCAAGGGGCTGGGACAGGTGATTATCTTAAATCATGGCTTGGGGTATCACACCGTGTATGCCAACCTCAGCAGGTTGTCGTCCAAGGTTGGCGATAATGTAAAGAAAATGAGTATAATAGGCTCAGCCGGAGAGAGTGGTGTGTTAAATAGTTCAGGTATATATTTTGAGGTTAGATATAAAGGGAAACCGATAAATCCCTTACAATGGCTTAAGGCAGAAAACTAGGAGGTTAGGTACAAAAAATGGATAAGGCGTTAGTCAACAGGGCGTTGAGAGGGATTTTGTTCTGGATGTTGATATTTGTCATAGCTGCCAGTGGGGTCTTCATTGGCAGGTGGACGGTAAAGGTAGTCAATGCCGAGGCAGAGGTCTATCAGGACCTGCGGCTGTTTACCGAGGTGATAAATATCGTCAAGACCAGCTACGTAGAGGAGGTAAAGACCAAGGACCTAATCTATGGCGCCATAAAAGGCATGATTAGCTCACTTGACCCACACTCGGGATTTATGACACCAGAGCTGTTTAAGGAGATGAAGGTTGACACAAAGGGTGAGTTTGGCGGCGTTGGCATCCAGATAGGCAAAAAGGGCGGCTTTATCACCGTCATTGCCCCCATAGAGGACACACCTGCCTATGAGGCCGGCATAAAGGCTGGCGATATCATCGTAAAGGTCAACGGTGAGTCCACAGAGAAGATGACCCTCTTTGATGCCGTCAGCAAGATGCGCGGCCCCAAGGGGTCAAAGGTAACAATCTCCATTATGCGCAAGGGGATGAGCGCGCCCAAGGACTACACCCTCATGAGGGATATAATCAAGGTACAGAGCGTTAAGTCCAAGGTAGTAGACGAATCAATTGCCTACCTGAAGGTCACCCAGTTTCAGGAAAAGACGGTCAGTGACCTGGTCAAGGCCATTGACAAGCTGAAAGAGAAAAAATTAACCGCCGTCATCCTCGACCTCAGAAACGACCCAGGTGGTCTGTTACAGGGGGCCGTGGGTGTTACCGAGCAGTTCCTGCCAGCAAACAAACTGGTCGTCTACATAAAAGACCGCTCAGGTGACAAGAAGGAGTTCCTGACCGAGGGTGTGGACAAGTTTGAAAAGCTCCCTATGGCCGTAATAGTCAACGAGGGCAGCGCCAGCGCCTCAGAGATAGTGGCAGGGGCACTCAAGGACTGGAACCGGGCCATCATCATTGGTACCACCACCTTTGGCAAGGGCTCCGTGCAGAGCGTCCTGCCGTTGAGTGATGGCGCAGGGTTGAGGCTAACGACGGCTAGGTATTATACGCCAAAGGGGATATCCATCCAGAACACCGGCATTACCCCTGATGTAGTCGTAAAAATCAAGGCCGAGGATGGCAAGGACCACGTCATAATGAGGGAAAAGGACCTCGAAGGACACCTCCGTAACGACCAAAGTGAATCCTCCGATAACGAGGAACCCGAAAAAGCCCCCCTGGAGGTCGATGAAAAGGACGACGTACAGTTGCAGCGTGCCATTGATGTCCTAAAGACCTGGGACGTCATGAGGAAGTTCTTCCAGGCCTCATAAAACAACCACCCCCGGTGCCCGCAACGGCCAGGGCTCCATCTGTGGACAGCTAACTCAGGAGGCTTTATCTCCCGTCTTAGCTGTCCGTCTTGTCTGTCGTCTTATCTGTCGTCTTATCTCCCATAAGGCGTTGATACTTTTCGGCACCGACACACTCCCTGGCCGCCGGACACCAGTTCAGACACGTTACCTCTTTATGCCAGGGGTCGCTGACCCCCTTTATCTCCCTCGATATTAACTTGCCACAGCCACTACAGGTAAGCTCGGTCTCATCAGACCATATCTCGTTATGCGTACCACAGTGGAGACACCTCAAGGGCTCTGGAAAGGGATTGCGTATCTCCTGACTACCTGGACAACTCTCTTTCATAGCTCACCTCTGCCTTTCTTTAGCTATTACCGTTGGCAATTACACTGCCACATCTTTTATTCTACCAGGAATTAACCACATTGGACAACCTCTCAAAAAAAAAGGAAGAAGAAGAAGAGAAGAAAAATGCCAGGGGCGGGTGCGACCCGCTGCGACAACATCGTGGCCTACAACCCCTCTTTAAGTCCAGGCTTCTATCGGGATTGTAGGTGAGACGGTGGTTGTCTTTGTCATGGGGGGGAGTTTTGATTGGACGAATTTTCCGATGGCCAGGGCCATAACGCGGTCGTCGTGCATTGAGTTTTCCGCGCGATACTGGCCGCTCTGGGTCCTGACAAAGGTCAACATCTCCTCGTAGGTCTCCCTGCAGACGATGCCGTGACAGTCGTCCCTGACCTCGGCAATGAGGTTGTTGATAATCAGCTCCTTGCTGACCCTGGTGGTGAGCCATCCCAGGCGCCTTCTAGACTTGAGGGGTGAGCCACCCCTGGCATAAAAAGGGGGAGCCAATACCATCTCCGTGTATATCCGCGGATAGCTCAACTCCACCAGCTTTGTGATAGTTACAAGGCCGTGATTGTTCCTCTCTGGCACCACCAGGGCCGTGTTGTAGTGCTGCCCCAGATACGCCAGAAGCAGACCAAACAGGTCAGGCTCGATACTACCATGCCACTGTGCCACCTGCCTTGAAATGTATGCTCCACCCTGCCTGCTGCACAGGACGCGCTCAAGACACACGGCGCAGGAGTAATCCCCGCCCTCAATCCCCTCGGAGACGTCCGCGCTGATGACGTATTGCCTGCCGGCAACCGGCTCCTCCCACACGCGTAGCCTGCCCTCTGGAGTCTGCCGCCACGATTGGGTGCTCAGGTCACACTCATACCTGGCTATCGGCTCCTTGGCAGCGTCCAAGAGAGCCAGAATCTTCTGCGTGTTAAACACGGAGGTACTCGTTGTGACAAAGGCCTCTACGGCATTAGAGGGGTACTCCTGCTTAAAGGAGAGGAGGTTGCCGCCACAGCGGTTTTCGATGGCCTGCCTGCGCCACAACAACTGTGCGTCATCCACCCCGTAGAGGTCTCTGAGGCCAGCCTCCTCCTGAGTTAGCCCCTGGATTGAGCCGCACGGGCGTAAAGGGATTGAGCCACCATCTATCCGGTAGCTGTCAAAGACAAACCACGGGATAAAGACCGCGCTGTAGAGGTTATCGACCCCCGAGCGTTCGTTGATGCGGCTCCTGAACCTCGCAACTACAGCGGCATCCCTGTTCTTTACCGCTCCAGGGTGCGAGCCGCACGGGCATAAAGGGCGCTCCTGGTAGATTTCATAGACGTAGCGGGCGTTAAAGAAGCGTTCGTAGAACTCCCCGGCTGGTCCCCTGGCGGTGCTTTCAAAGATGACCTCGGTCTCCGGCTCATCGGGGACACACTGCAACAGGGACGTCAAGAGGTCGGAGGCCGTGTGCGACGGCCACTTTGCCACCTCCGACAGATGCAGATAGTGAATCAACTGTCCGCTGCCAAAGTCCATCTTACCTGCCGTCCCCACCCTGATGGCCCCGTCAAGCCCCTGACCCGTGGCACGGTTGAACTCTATCTCCTTTCGGTTGTTGTACAGTTGGGCGGCTCTAAAGTCCTCGGGGATGTGTCTGTGAAACCGCCGCGTCATGTTAAATATGAACTCCGTGGCCTCCTGCTCGTGGGTGATGAGCACGGCGTAGCGGTTAAAGTGCGTGGTGGTCTTCCAGTAGAAGCGGCCTGCTGCCCACGTGCTGACCCCCTCGCGTCTGGCCTTGAGGATGAGCAGTCGCACGGGTCTACCTTGGGCGCGGATGTCGAGGATAATATGTTCCAGCAGGAGTTGTATTTCGTTGAGCCTAAACGGCAGGAGACAGCCATCAACGCTCTGAACCTTTAGACAACCAGCGGCATAGATGCTAAAATCGGTGCAGAACTCCTGCTCCGTTGTCTCAGTCTCGTTCATCGTTAAACCTTCCTTGCCGTTCCAGGACGCTCCTGCGAATATTCTCATCAGCCAGGGCGCGTATACGCTTGAGTCTTTCCTCGTAGGTTTCGGTGACCTGGCCTTCTTCGGTTTGGTCATTCTTGCGCTTTGGGTAGACGTACTGAGCGAGCTCCATAAGGAGCTTGGCCCTGAGCGAGACGTCAACGTCGGGGTCGTTCGCTATGGCGGCCATACCGGCAATGGGGTCGCAGGCCATCGACTCCAGAACCCTCTGGGCACCCTTGAGCTTGCCCCTGCGCTTTTTACGCTTTACCGGCACTGACGCCGGTGGTAACGCCAAAGCCTCGTCCTGGTTATTGTCTTCTCTCATAGTAATTTCCTCCCTCTTCTCTATGCTTATATACAATGCCTCTGCTTCATGCTACATATAGTTGAATTTTGCATGATTAGCATGTAAAGTCTTTACTGGAGCTGTTTTAAGTGTCGCAGGTAAACGCCTGGTAAACGCCTGATAGACAATAAAAGGCAGATACAATCTTGTACATGGCTATAGTGAACTTACTCTGAAGTATGTACAGTGGTAATTAACCCTTTACTGTCCTATGGTTAGTTATAGTATTATTACACAACCTGGGTTATTTTATACATTAATATATTGCATCATTGGTATGATAGTATTGTGTACCGAAATAACTTCTGATTTAGTTATCATACACTCAGACAAGACACCTGCCTACAGGCGAGGATTACGGTATGGGCGCTATACTAAAGATATCCGTAGAGTGTCAAAAAAAGTGGCTTATGTTAAGGATAATATACATAAATAATACACATATACTGATATCTAAAAATTTTTTTTGCATAGTATTATTTTTCCTCTTGACAAGTGATGCTATATGTGTTAGCATAAAAATCATGGAACGTGGCTTTACATTGGCATGGAGGAAGGAGCTAGAGAGCCTGGTGTGGCAGATGCCACCATTGTATCATCGCATATTTTATTATCTGCGTCAGAAGGCGAGATGGAAGACGGAGTGTGTGCCAACCAACAGGGGACTGGGGATGTGGGTTACGCCAGGGATGGTGGTCACAAGTTACGATCTCATAGCAAGGGCAGTGGCACACTACGAACGAGGAATTGAGCGTGTACCCTCAAAAAAAACTATCGGAAGCGTGCTTAGATGGCTTGAGCAAAATGGTATTATTAATGTTATTAGCAATGCTATGGGCTC
>JADFXD010000085.1 GCA_015233725.1 Nitrospirota bacterium
CCGAGGTCGGTCTTGAGATTGAACCTGAACCTGACGCTTTGACCAGCCAGGGAGCTCAGGTCGAGCCGGCTTGATATATAACCGTTACTGACGTCGCTGAAGCCATAACCGCCATCGTACTGACTCTTGATGTTGTAGCCATTATCTGTAAAGAGATGGCCTGCGTCGTTCCATGATATGCCACCGTCCGTGCTGTAGGCAACTCGACCTATGTCTTGGGCCAGGGCCTTTTCAGTGTCTGCCTCAAGGTCATACGAGTGATTGAAGTGCATGTAGGCCTTCTGCGGGATAGTCACCGGGGTAGTCATCATAATGGATGAGTCTGATTCAATCTCCGGCTCCTGCCCATAGATGCTATACTTACCGCTTGTGGCATAGCCTTCTTCGTTGGTGCTCCACGGGTCATAGCCTTTTATGGCGTTATGGGTCCACTTGCCTGGGCCACTTTCAAGGTCATCGAAGAACACGTCCCTTGGCGAACCGGTGTCGCAGACAGGGGCCTCGGGGGATGGACACCCCGATGGTTGTTTGTTCATTTCCACGGCATCGAGGGCGTTTTTCACCTGCTGGCAATCTGACGATGTCGTCACGGAGCTGCTGATAAGGGTGTTACAGGCTGCCAGAAGGGCGTTGTAGAGGTCTTCGTAGTCACTGCCGGAGGTAAGCAGATGGCCCTGGGCCTCGTAGTATATCTTTGCAACCTTTGTGATCCCAATCCCCATAATCGTCTTTGAGTTAAAGGTATCCCCATCGGTCATCAGGTAAGCGGCCTTATTGTTGATGCCACTATTGGTATGTACGCCTCCATTGTCTTGATAACCACAGTAGTAGTTGCGACTACCAATTCTGTCGGGGTCATTAAACGCGGTTGGGTCTTTCATGTTACGTATAGGCCCGATAGGGAGGTCCTCACCTATCAACCACCTCACGCTTGCTGAGTCGTTGCCATGTCCGTTTGTCAGGTCTACGAACTCACCAAACACGTCAGAGATCGACTCGTCAATAGCGCCTGTCTGATAGTAATAAAAGAGATTGGACGTAAATTGTGTAACACCGTGTGTATACTCGTGGGCTACGACATCATCGGCATAGGCAAAGCCATTGCCAAAGACCAGTTGTTTGAGATCGCTATCCCAGTAGGCATTTTGATAAGGGCAGTCATCGGTTTTATCCTCAGGACAGTACCTGACCGTGACAACTATGCGGCTGCCAGCGTTGTCGTAACTGTCTCTGCCGTGGGTGTTGTAATAAAAATCATAGACGTCCCCAAGGTAGGTATAGGCGTCATCGACGTCTTTTATGCCGACTGCTGTCTGACCTTCGTCTCTGGCTGGTGTCTTTCCTGGCAGGTTATCATCGCGGACGTTGTTTTTGTCGTATACTGCCCTGTTTTTTGCGTCTCTGATCTGATTAAAGTGTAAGGCAATACGTCCGGTATGCGCGTTGACCAGCACAAGCTCGTTGATTGGCCGTGGGGCACTTGCCTTGACCTCCATCCGCCATACAAGGGTGTTGACGTTACGTCCTGGGCCGAGTAAGACCGGGTTGTATATCCACAGTTGTGGGTCGTTGACGGACAGCCTTGCCTGTGATATATCGTAATCCTTGGATACAAGGCTTAATGCCGCCGATGTAGCCGCACCCTGATCGATAGATGGCGTTGTATTGACAACAGGCGTGGGTGCAACCCACTGCGTCAAGATTGTAGGCGATATCTCCCCGTTAGCGCTTAAGACGTTCTTTTTGGCATCCATCTGGACTATCAGCTCACCGGCTATGACAGGGATGTTGTCGTAGACCTGCTGAAACCTGATGATCGACCTCTCCCCATCGGCACTCATCTGCCGCATCACCCTGAGCTCCTGCCCCTGGTCATCAAGTCCAAACAGTCTGCCATACTCGGCAAGAAAGCCCCTTGCTATTGTCTCAGCCGAGGCGCTCTCTGTCAGCCCCCTCACCCGAGGGACCATCCCGGCGCCCTCAAACCTCATGAAATTGACCATCCCGGTACCGGCATGATAGGCCAGTACCGGTTGTCCGCTGCTTGCCTGCCTTAACCTCTGCACCAGGCCATCGTCGTTTGATGCCGCATACAAGTCATCCCCCGCGCTGCCAACGTAACAGGCAATGGCAAACAATAGCAATAGGGATGTAAACTTTCTCCTTCTTTTCACTTAAAGATCACCTCTTTTTTTATTGATATTAAACAGCATGATGCTCACTTGACACGACACATAGTCATCTTCTGCAAGTCTTCTTAAGCCTGCCATGATGCTTGTTGTTGTGCCCATCATTAATTGTAAGTCTTATGTACTGCTTTGTCAAGGATTTCTAAAATTTTATGTTCACACAAAGCTCTTAAGGATTTGTTAAGATAGTAGTATGCAGTTTGTAGATGTCAGAAGCGATATAGCGTTTAAGAAGATATTTGGTAATGAAGGCAAGAAGGAGATACTGATATCTTTTTTGAATTCAGTCCTGGGCCTAAGCGGAGACAGAGAGATTGATGATATAACTATCCCTACAACGACATAATGTCCTGATTAGTTTTGAGTTTATTCTTTTTATGAGAAATGTATGAACGGTGATTTCGAATATAAATCCACCTTGTTATTTCAATTGCCATTTGGTAGTGAGATTAATGATAGGCAAAACTGTTTTTATATAGCAGATTTAGATTTGATTAACTACAAAATACGTAGCACTTTTAAGGGGTCAAGGGGACTGGTCCCCTTGCAGGGGGTTCTGAAGGGGGGCGGAGCCGCCCCTTTCTTTTTTTGTATTGCAAGCGATCAAAACGCGCTATAAAGTAAATCGACCTTTTCCCTCCTTATATTATAACTGGTTTACCGTGAAATGAAAAAACTGTCAATAGTAGCATGACCAGAGCACAATGCATAAGGCTCTCGCAATTTTCATGGGCGGGGGACAATGGCTACCATTCATGAATGTTTCTTCTTCTTTATTCTTCTTTTACGTAATATTTTAGGTATACGATAGCGCCAAGGTCGTACAGGAAGTGTACCAGGATTGGGACGAACAGGCCATTGTACAACACGAACACCCAACCGAGGTAAAGCCCCATCACCGTGGCAAAGATAAAATACGCCGGCGATATGAAATGCAGAAGGCCAAAGATCACACTGGCCCATATGATCCCAAGCCTGGCCTGGATAATCCCCCTGAAAAGCGCCTCCTCACTTACGCCGGCAAGCATACAGATAAACACGACGTCCACGAGGGTCGTGCTTACAAACATGGCCCTGATGTGCTGTATGACAAACTGCCTCATCGTCTTGAGAAATGCCCAGGTGCGACCTGGAGCGATAAAGAATGACATGGCCTTATCATTCATAGACAATACAAACACTGCTAGCGGAAACACCGTCCAGGGCAGCGCCAACAGACAATCGTGCAGGGGATGCCCACTGGCAAAGACCAACTCTATGCGCAGTATCCGCGACAATATTGCCGCCAACAGCAGCAACCCACCTTCCACTACAACCGCAAGGACAACGACCCGTCTCCTCTGAATTGTCATCATCACCCCTCAACTGTAGGGAGTGATCTGAACCCCACGACTGTAAGGAGTGATCCGATCAGTTGCGCCATCACAGACGCATCGACACCCCCCTTGCGGCCAGATACTGCTTGGCCTCGGCAATGGAGTGCTGCCTGAAGTGAAATATCGACGCCGCCAACACGGCATCGGCCTTGCCCTGGTCAAGGGCCTCAAAGAGATGCTCCAACCCCCCGGCACCCCCGGATGCAATCACCGGTATCGACACGGCCTCCGATACCGCCCTCGTAAGCTCTATGTCATAACCGACCTTGGTGCCGTCCTTGTCCATACTGGTGAGCAATATCTCGCCGGCGCCAATGCCCTCCATGTAGACGGCCCAACTGATGGCATCTATGCCTACCGGCCTTCTGCCGCCGTGCGTGTAGACCTCCCACCTTGGGAGGCCGGCTTGCCCTGCCCCTGGCTCTATGCAGAGGGGCCTGATATCGTCGTTGATATTGTCGTTGAGCTTATCCTTGAGCCATTGGGGCGGCCACTGTTGCGTCGTTGAACCTGCAATGTATCTCTTGGCGTCTATGGCCACCACTATGCACTGGCTGCCAAAACGCTCCGAGGCCTTCCTTATGAACTCGGGATTATTAACGGCTGCCGTGTTGATCGATACCTTGTCGCAGCCGGCATTTAACAACGCCCTTATATCCTCAAGGTTGCTTATGCCACCACCAACCGTCAGGGGGATAAACACCTCGGCCGCTGTCCTCTCTACCACGTCGAGGATGATCTTTCTCTTCTCGTGCGACGCCGTGATGTCAAGGTAGGTCAGCTCGTCGGCTCCCTCGCCGTCGTAGAATATGGCATTTTCAACGGGGTCTCCGGCATCCCTGATATTTACAAAGTTAACGCCCTTTACTACACGTCCGTCGCGTACATCCAGACACGGTATGATCCTCTTTGCAAGCATGTGATTGTCACTCTCCCTGTCGTTTAATCTCCAAGAGGTAAAACCTCTTATCCTCCCTACGCCCCCTTTAATAGCTCAATGGCAGCCCGCAGGTCAATTGCCCCCGAGTATATGGCCTTACCAGTTATTATGCCATAAAGGCCTTCTATGCTTGCGAGGTTTTCTATATCTTCCAATGAGGATACACCGCCTGAGGCAATGACCGGTATATCGAGGGCGGCGGCAATATTGCGTGTGGCCTCGACATTTGGGCCACTGAGCATGCCGTCGCGTGATATGTCGGTATAGATAACACCAGCGGCGCCCAGTCCCTGCATCTCTATGGCGACCTCTGTGGCGTCGCGCCCCGTGACCTCCTGCCACCCCTTGATGGCAACCTTAGAGTCCCTTGCGTCTATGCCTACCAGGACCCTGCCAGGATAGCGCTGGCACGCCCTCTGAAACATCTCCGGCTGTGCAATCGCCGCAGTGCCTATGATCAGTCTGTTGATGCCCAGTGACACCAAAAGCTCAAGCCTGGCCTCATCGCGTATACCCCCGCCTACCTCTAAGGGGACGTCAACGGCCGCCCTGATGCGCCTTATCCCCTCGAAGTTGAGCTGATGCCCCGTAAAGGCGCCATCTAAATCCACGATATGGATAAGCTCCGCCCCGTCCTTGACCCACGCCCTGGCCATTGCGGCAGGGTCGTCGCTGTAGACGGTCACCGCATCCTTCCTACCCTGTTGTAGGCGGACGCACATCCCGTCCTTTAAGTCTATCGCCGGTATGATTAACATAAAGTTCTCCTTCCTTATTATCTGTATTAAGAGAAAGAAAGGGGCGGCTCCGCCCCCCTTCAAAACCCCCTGCAAGGGGGCCAGCCCCCTTGACCCCTTATAGCGAGCGTAGGGGGCGTACTGATCAATATATATAGCTTATGTATATCTGAACCGTTTTTTTACTTAATTTGCCAATCTAAAGGCAGACCATGGACTACAAAATTTCCACTGGAGATTTTAAGGCCATCCATAAACCACACGGCAACATCGCCTGTTGTGGTGTCTTGCCACAGAATATCGCTTTTGCCATCACCGTTGTAGTCGGCAGTTGCCTGTATCTTCCAGTTGTGTGGCATTCCTTGTACCACGTAGTTGCCGCTGAGCACCTTGGTTCCATTCATCAGCCACATGGCGGTGTCACCGGTTGTGGTGTCTTGCCAGAGGATATCGGCCTTACCATCGCCGTCAAAGTCGCTGACCGCCTTTATCTGCCAGTTGATCGGGATGCCGTGGGCAACATAGTCCCCGTTTGATATGCTGGCTCCATTCATTATCCAGGCAACAATGTCACCAGTTGTGCTGTCTTGCCAGAGCATATCGCTCTTACCATCGCCGTTGAGATCGGCCGTACCTATAAGCGACCAATTTGACGGCATTCCCTTGACTACATACGCCCCCGAACTTATCTTGCCAGCATCCATAAGCCACATAACGATGTCACCGCTAGTGGAGTCTTGCAGCGCTATATCGGCCTTACCATCACCGTTAAAGTCTCCAACGGCTATGATCTGCCACTGTAGAGGCAGGCCATTGACAACATAGGCGCCAGATGACATCGCGTATCCATCCATAAACCAGATAACAACGTCGCCGGTTGAGGAGTTTTGCAGCAGGATGTCGCTCTTGCCATTACTGTTAAAATCACCGACGCCCTTTATCTGCCACTCCAAGACTAAACCGTTCACTACAGATCCCCCGCTTGCAATGGTATTGCCATTCATAAGCCATATGTATACGCCACCATTACTGATACTCTGCAACATGATGTCGCTCTTGCCATCGCCGTTGAAGTCATTTTTAACGTGTTTGCCGCTTGGCGTCGGCGTGGGTGTGGAAGACTGTCCGGAACGTACCGGCCAAACGTAGTAGCTGATACCTGACTTACCGTTGCCGCTGGCGCCGACGTGGCCATCGAACATGGTGACAATCAACGCGTAGGACGAGTTAGCGTAAGTAGTAGACGACCAATAGTAGTTATTAGGCACATTGATAAACGGATGGCCTGCTGGAAGTGATGGGTTATACGTCGCATAATCAGCTATGCTTCGAAGTTCTTTTATGTTTGGCAGTCTCCAATCACTGTAGCCAAGGTAACTGGTTGTATTAAGGCACTTCACATAATCCAGCGCCGCCTGCCAGGTCATAGTTCCGCCTGTACATGAACCCGCCGTTGGTGTACCAGCATCTTTGGCCCAGATAAGGCTCGTCAGATTATCTGTTACGGTAGTATTGCCGTTACTTGTAAACCTTGGATTAGGCCATGCCACGCCTTCCCTTAACGTACCGTCATCACCGGCAGCGTAGGTAACAGTCTGACCGGTAGACCAAATGGCCGAATTACCAAATGACCCAGACTGCCCGGAACGTACGGGCCATACATAGTAGCTGCCGGACTTAGCACTGGCGAACACGAGGCCATCGTATATGCGAAGGCTCCACGCGCTGGACGTATCGTTAGCGGTGGTAGTAGACGACCAATAGTAGTTGGACTGCACGTTGACGAACCCCTGCGAATTTAGCCATGTCGCTACATTAGCCTGCCCTGCGTTGAAAATACTCTCCAACTCATTGACGTTTGGCAGTCGCCAGTCATTGTGGCCAAGGTAATTAGCCGTGTTCAGACAGGCCACGTAACTGAGTGCCGCCTGCCATGACATCTTTCCGCCCGTACAACTGCCTGTGGTTGGCGTGCTGGCGTCTTTTGTCCAGAGCAGCCCTGTGAGGTTGTCGGTGACCGTTTGATCGCTGTTGACCGTAAATCGCGGGTTAGGCCAGACCACGCCTACCTGCAACTCGCCATCCTGCCCTGTACCAGCGCACGTGATGGAGTTGCCGTTTGTGTCGTAGCACTTTGTCTGCCCCGTCTGTGGCAGACTGACGGTACCGGCATAGGCGATGCTGCCAAGGTGCGGGAGTATCAGCCATGCGGCAGTTAAAATAAGCAGTGAGAATAAACTTGAAAATCGGTTGTTGATGTTCATTGTTGCCTCCTTTTTGAGATTATTCAGCTTAATGTTGATACTATCTAAGAATAAACAACTAAATCCGATTATGTCAATGAGAGACACAGGGCAATCGCATTAGAGATTTTGGCTCGTTGATTCAAGTATACAATGTGGGATGGCACCCACCAATTAAGGGGTCCGTGACCCTTTTTATTGCCAGTGAGGCTCGCACCTTGCAGGGGGTTCTAAAGGGGGGCGGAGCCGCCCCTTTTTTATCTTTCCGGTCAAATGCGATTGCCCTGCATGGGAGGCCTGTTGACCGCTTGTAATATAGACAATGGAGCGGATTTTGCATACTATTAAACGCCTGTTAAATTAGAAGGGGGCGGCGGAGCTTCTTTGTCGCTCCAGGACGCTCCTGGCCCCCTTGACCCCATATACCTCAACTGTCACAACAAAGCTATGGCATGTTGATCTTTATGTCGTAACTGCCTACGGAGACCTCTTCAGCAATGCCTGCATCCCAAAGCAGGGATGTTGTCTTTGCCTTGGAGCGCTCCGGGACCATCACGATTAACCTTATTCCCTTTTGTAGGATTTCCTTCCATTGTTTTACCTTATCTACGGTTATGCTGTCTTCCGTTTCTACCTCTACCACGGCCATGACCATGCCAAGGTTTTTGAGGATCAGGTTGGGGTAATGTCCCTCGATGGCGTGTCTTTCTTCACCGTCGAGGTTAACTGCAATATCTGAGTAATCCTTTGCCAGTCTGGCCATAAGGCGCCTGACCAGCCAGTCATGGAATATTCGGATTTGCTCCCTACGGTCACTGGGCTTGTCTGATTCCATATTTTTTCACCTTATAACAAATTTGCCTTGGGGTAATGCCAAGCACCCTGGCTGCCTGCGCATAGACCCATCCGGTCTTGACAAGGGCATCAACGATATGAGACCTCTCTATCTGCATCAGCGGCATCGGCTGTCTTGAGGCGTCACCGGGCGGAGTGGTCTGAGGCATCGACGCCCTTATGTTTAAGGGCAGATGTTCCGGCACTACCACGTCCTCGGGCGTCATGATGACCATCCGCTCGACTGTGTTTTCAAGCTCACGCACGTTGCCAGGCCACGGGTACTCCAGCATCAGCTTTAGGGCATCGGGGGACAATTTTGCTTCTCTGGCGTTTTCGGCGTTGAACTTATCAAGGAAGAACTCTATCAACGCGCTGATGTCCTCTCTCCTGTAGCGCAGGGGGGGCAGCGTAATGGGCACCACGTTGAGTCTGTAGTACAGGTCTTCCCTGAACTTACCCTCTTTCAGGAGGGTCTCAAGGTTTCGCGACGTGGCGGCAATCACCCTGACATCGACCTTTATTGTCCGTTCGCTGCCGATCCGTTCAAACTCCCGCTCCTGGAGAACCCGCAGGAGCTTGGGCTGGAGCGTGGGCGTCAGCTCCGCGATCTCATCGAGGAAGATGGTGCCCCTGTGGGCCAGCTCGAATCGTCCCTTTCTGAGGTTAGCGGCGCCAGTAAACGCCCCCTTCTCGTGGCCAAAGAGCTCGGCCTCAAGCAGCCCCTCTGGGATTGACGCACAGTTGAGCTTTACAAACTGCTCGTTGGCCCGTGGACCCATGTAGTGTATGGCCCTGGCGATCAGCTCCTTGCCCGTGCCGCTTTCGCCCACCAGCATGACAGTGGCCTTGGAGGGCGCCACCCTGTGGACGGCCTCATACACCGCCTGCATCTCAGGGGAATTGCCCACGACGTTGTCTATCTTATATTTGCCCTTAAGCTCGAACCTCAGGGCATCCCGTTGGGCGATCAGCTCCTGCTTTTCCTGCTGCACCTGTCTGTGGAGCTTGACCGCCTGGGCAATCAACGCCGATATGATCTTTAGCAGTCTCAGGTCCTCATCCAGGGACACACCCTTGGAGTTGAGCAACCTATCCACGCTCAACACCCCTAAAATCTCCCGTCCAAACTTGATCGGGACGCACAAAAAGGCAACGTCCTCACTCTTGATGTCATGGCGTGCCCCCGTCTTGTTCAGGAAAAACGGTTCATCCCTGATGTTGGGTATGACGATGGGATAGCCCGACTTGCCCACCTGTCCCATGATGCCCTCGCCTTTTTTGTAGTGTCCAAGTTCTATTTCGCCTCGTGTGAGGCCGTGGGCGGCCATGATAGCCAGCTCATCGTCTTGCATCAGGGCAATGGTTGCCCGCTTGAGGTCAAGGAACATGCAGAGGAACTTCATGGTCATCTTGAGCGTCCGGTTGATATCCAGCGATGAGCCAAGGAGCTTGCTGATTTCGTAGACGACGGTTAGTTCTGTGGTATCTTTTCCCATAACCTGGCTATATCAGTCCCTTTTGGCTGAGGCTCACGTAGGCGTTGTTGGTTACGATCAGGTGGTCGTGGATGACGATGCCAAGGCTCTCGGCTGTGTGCTTGAGGCTCTTTGTGAGTTTTATATCGTCCTCTGAGACCTTGAGGCTGCCGCTGGGGTGGTTGTGGACGAGGATCATGGCGGTGGCCTTATGTTTCAGGGCGTTTTCAAATATCTTCCTTGGATAGACGACCGTGTTGTTGACCGTCCCCTCGCTCACTACCTCGGAGGCGACGATTTCGTTTTTGGAGTTTAAAAAGAGCGTCATAAATCGTTCGTCTTTGAGGGAGCCGATGGCGATATTAAGATAGTCGACGATGTCATCGGGGCAACTGATGGTCTGTCTTGCCACGAGTTTTTCGCGCATGTACAGCTCGACGAGGTCCCTGGTGAGCTTGATCAGGATAGCGGTCTGTCTTCCAACGCCGTTGACCTCGATGATGTCATCGATCCGGGCATCGAACAATCCCCTGATACCGCCAAACCTGCTTAACAGGTCCTTTGCCTGGGGTTTCACATCCCTCTGGCTGTGGGTGTAGGTCAGCAGGAGTTCGACGGCCTCATAGTCGTTGAGTGAGTGTATGCCGCCCTTGACGTATCTGTCCCTGAGCCTCTGTCGATGTCCCAGGTAGTGGGGTTTGCTGCCATTGTCCCTGGTCATTCCTCTTTGGTCAACTCGTACTTGATGTTGAGCTTTATGTCGCTTCTGAGGGAGTGGTAGATGCTGCAATATTTGGTGATAGAGAGGTCAATGGCCCTGTCCACTTTTTTCTCGGTGAGGTTCTTGCCGGCTATGTAGAGGATTATGTCAAAGCCCGTGAAGTGTTGCGGCGGGGTCTCTCGCTTGAAGCCTGTGATATTTGTCTTGAGGCTGGTTATAGTCACCTTCATCTTTTGCAGGAACATGAGGCAGTCTGTGGAGATACACGCCGCAAGGCTCATCATCAGTGGTTCTGAGGCTTGACATCCCCATTCGACGTTTGCGTCGAAGTCTATTTCGTAGCCCTTCTGTGTCCGTCCGAGGAAGATGAGGTCTTTGTCCCACGTCAGGGTTCCCTTAAAAGTGCTGGCAACATTGCCCTTATAGCCTCCTAATGCGGCCTCCAGGTCTTGTATCTCTGAATCGTCAGTCATGTTTTTCTTACCTCCGCTATTATAAAAATCCGTCACAACTGCACCTGGTCATTAAATCAACCATTCAATGTCCCTGATGTCACCTGCCGTTATCAACGCATCAGTTATTTCATAGAGCCTCGACTCATCCTCACACATTCTGATCTTCGGCATAAGGGATAGGGCGTTTTCACCGAATTTTTTCCTAAGCAAAATCTCAATCGTATTGTGCATAGCTTCTACCCGACCTTCTTGTCGACCTTCTTGTCGACCTTCTTGCCGACCTTCTTGCCGACCTTCTATCCGGCCTTCTACCTGGCCTTTTTCCCGGCCTTTCATGAACCATATATCTGTCTCTAAATCGTATACTATTGGCATTTGTTCTACCTCCTCTAATAGTGTTTTTTGCATGTCTTTCAGCTTTGAAAAAACATATAGCTGCCTTATATACTTCGACAAGTCCAACCCTCCGATGGTGTGTTTTGTCAATTCCGCTAACATCTCCTTTGACAATGACCTGTCGTTGCGATCACCTTTGTTACACAGTATAGAGAGGACTATCTCTTTGGGCACGCCGGAGTAGAGAAACTGCTCGCAGGGGATTTTTCCCAGGTCTATTAATTCATATCTGTATTGGATATCAGGCATTTTCAGGACGTCGTCCATTTTCATCTCGTCCTTGCCGATATAGATAACGTACTGCTTTACTACCATTTTATGCAGCGTGTAGATATGAACAAAGTATCTCAACATTCTGTCAAGCATATTGGCGTCATTGGTACTCTGAACCTCAGCATGTATAATGAAGATTGTGCCATCGTCGTTATCGACCCTGAGGAGGAAATCAGCCTCGCGTTCGTCCGTCAACTGCGTTATGACGTTGAGTGTGCTGACCTTATCGGCCCTGATCCGCAAGACCTTCTCTATCAGGGGCCGCTCGATATCAGCAATCAGCTCCTTTATGATCTTGTCGTAACTTCCTTGCCCTGTAGGTGCATCCATACTATTATTATACAATATGTGGGCAAAAAGAAAACACTAAACGCTGTGGATGCACACGGTTAATTTGTTCTGCTTTTGTCGTCTTTTGTCTTGTCGTCTTTTATGGTGATATCCTTTGAGAAGTCTGGACAGCGCAACGATCGTCCCGAGATGGAGAACTTTTTCTTGCAGTGCTCTCTCCACGCACACACCGCGCATATAGTCTGTACCTCAGCCAATGTCAAAAGCCCTCCTTTGGAGTGTCGATCTTTTGGGTAGGTTTGTTTGTCAAAGATGTTAGTATGTTTCGTAGAATATCCATGATGTCTTGACGATACTAAAGAATCGTATCATCTGTTAAGGTAACATTCAACCACCTTTGTAATAATGGGTGGAATTGATTCTTTACCCACAAATTAACAGGGTCTTCATTATGATAACTTATAAAGACGTCGTAGAGATAATCCACCGTGCCTCACTCACCACTGCCTTACATGGAGTGTTTGATGGCCAGCATGGCCTGATTTCTGAGCGTCTTGACGTATCTGAGGCGCTTGGGGTGTAGCGCCTGGGGGTCAACATTTGTCCAGTCGCCGTAGATTATGGCTATGGGGGCCTTACGCAGCGTAATTGGGATTACGATAAACGTCTGGGCATTAAATATAGTACGCAGCCACGAGGGGATGCACGACTGCACCTCCACGTCATAGACGTTGTTGATCAGGACGATAGAGTCTTTACTGAGCGATATGTTAAAGACGTCCTCCGAGGTCTTTTCAACCTGGAATCGAAACCCCTTGACCAGCTTGTCTATGCTCTGGCCAAAACCAAAACGACCCTCCATGTATGGCTCCCTTGAACTCCTTATGCCGATAACAATCCGTGTAAACTCCATGCCACGATACAAGACCTCCAGGATCATCCTCAATATGTCATTTAGAGAGAAGCTCTCAAGCAGGGCGTTGGCTATCTCTAATATCCCCTTTGTAAGTATGTCCTCAGGGGTTAATATCTCCGCGCCTTCCTCCTCGCTGTCAAGCAGACTGTCAAGTATCTGCATCGGGCTTTTCACGCCAGGCTCGGGATGCTTTTTCTCCTTGCTTACCCCCTCCTGACCTTTTACTATAAGGGCCAGACTATCCAGAAAGTGGCTGTGACCCAGGTTCAGGTTGAAGTTGTCACAATAGGACTTTAGCTCGTTAAAAGCGCCTTCAATCACGTCGGTTATCGTCTTGGCATCAGAGGTGAAGCAGGTATCAAAGCGGTGCTTAAATGTGTTTAAGGCCTTTTTCCACTCCTCCGGGGTAGACCTTGGCTTGTTAATCAACTCACACAGCTTGTTGGAGAAGATAACAAGACACCTTATGGTCTCCATATCGGTCTTGGGCTTAGTGAGCTTGTACAGAGGTACCTTGTTCATACAGTAGACAATGTTATCGGAGAAGTTCCAGTGCTTGGCAACCTCCATACCGACGGTATCGTATGACGCGCTTATGACAGCAGGCGCTACCTCATCTTCAGTTGCGAGTTGGGCAGAGGCAAGCTCCCGTATCTTTCTCTGTTCATCCGGCAGATAAAACCTGGTCAATAACTTCCCCAGGT
>JADFXD010000086.1 GCA_015233725.1 Nitrospirota bacterium
TCGCATTGAAGCCTTTGGCACATAATGATTTTGTAGTTTATGCGTAAGCTCTATAATATTAGGCAGAAAAACATAGCTTGGCAAATAAACCCAAATATCATACATTTCAACCTTTAATTTGCTATGCGAAGCAGTATTTACAAACGTCATCCCAATAGGTTTTAAGGACAATTCATCAACAACCCTTTGAGTAATAACAGAGTTTGTTGCTCCTGTATCCCATAACGCCTTGTACTGACGAGCACCAACAGAATATAAATCATGTATAACCTCATCGCTATAAACAATGTCGGATATATGCACGTTGGTTATTATCATACTCAACCGCTTAGGATAACGAACAGTAAAGCTATGAGGCACTATCGGTGAAATTGGTTGTGCTATATCAGACAAAAGCTACCCTTGAATGAAACTTCATTGTATAAGCATCAGTGCCAGGTTCGCATTTTTGAGTTAAAAACGTACCAATTTCATGAGTCTTCATTGTTTCCTTGATAGCATCCGCAATAGAATCATAAGCCCCTATCACTTGTTGGTCTTTTATTACGATGACCTTACCATTATACCTCTTTACAAGAGCATCCTGGTTTTCTATATAATAATCAAATTCTTTTTCTAACGACACCATACCTTACCTCCTTAACAAGCGATATCCTACTTTTATTGTAGCAACCACAAAGCTTTTTGTCAATCCCCCCTTGACAACGGGTGCATCAAAAAGTCATGGGTAGCTTGGTCAAAGAAAGAAGGGGAGGCTTTGCTTCTTTACCGCTCCAGGTCGCACCTGGCTCCCCTCAGACCCCTCCACAAGGGAGCACTGCCCCCTTGACGCGCCGTAATTGATACTCTTACCCATGAAAAATTGATGCACCCTTGACAACCACCCACCTCCTGTGGTGTAAAAGCATGTAAAGTAAACCTTGTTTTTTTGTAATGTCCTTGTTTAGACTATTGACAGCATGATAGCGCTACAGACAAGGAGGCGACTGAATAAATGCAAGAATGCACCCACCCCACCAGGAGATAGGCATGGAGTAAGTTGGAAACACCCGATGATAAGATGGCTGCCATTTGTTATCCTGTGCGTGATACTGACGATGGTCGTCCTGGCGCCCATCATTGCACGCTATGACCCGCTGTATATCGACCTCGACAACGTCAGGGCCGGGGCATCCCTGACACACCCCTTTGGCACCGACGCCAAGGGCAGAGATATCTTTGCTCGCGTGCTATATGGCGGCAGGGTCTCCCTGGGGATATCCTTTATAGCCTCGACGTTATCGTTTGTGATAGGGTTCTCGGTTGGTTTAATGGCCGGGTGGTACCAGCGGTTAGATACCGCTCTTATGGCCGTTGTAGACCTGACGCTGGCGTTTCCCTCGCTGCTTCTGGCCATAGGCATTTCGATCCTCTTGCCCCCCAACGGTTACAGCACGGTGATAGCCATATCGGTTGTTGGCTGGGCTGCCTTTGCCCGATTGACGAGGGGACAGGTGCTGCTGATTAAAAGGATGGCCTACATAGACGCAGCAAGGACACTGGGATTAAGCGATCTCAGGATACTCCTCTTTCACGTATTGCCACAGTGCCTTTCAATAGGCAGCGCGATGATGGGCCTGAAGTTTGGCGGCTATATATTGACAGAGGCATCGTTGAGCTTTCTGGGTCTAGGCACCCAACCCCCAACCCCAAGCTGGGGAAGCATGATCAACGAAAACAGGACTTATATACTCTCAGACCCCTGGATGGTGATCCCACCAGGTCTGGCAATAGCGTTAAGCGTCTTCTGCTTTAACCTAATCGGGGACCTTTATGCGGAAAAGCGCTAAGATTAATCCTCACGCATCTTTTCTTCTTCCTCTTGCTCTATCTTGCAGTCAATACAGAGGGTAGTAACCGGGCGGGCATTAAGCCGCTTAAACTCTATCTCCGCGCCGCAGCTCTCACACAGGCCATAGGTACCCTTTTCTATCTTTTCAAGGGCCTTTTCTATCTTCTTGAGGAGCTTCTGTTCCCTTCCCCTGAGCTTGAGGACGTAGTTTCTATCTATCTCCGCACTTGCCTGATCCCCCAGGTCTGGAAACATAGCAGTATCGGGCATGGCCGTTAGTGTGGCCTCCGCCTCCGCAAGTAACTGCTGCTTGTGCATTAGCAGCCTCGACCTGATAGTCTGTATATCTTCCTGCCTTGAAGTCAGAGGCATCCCTCTTGTCATGTAAGATTCCTTACTGAGATTGTCTTCCATTAGGTTAACTCAACCTTGCGTATTTTTATATTCCATCTATGTACTACCATAGTGTATTGTATCAAAAAAACCATCCTGAATCAAGATGTAATTGCCAACATATCAACATTTATTTTTTCGTAACAGAAGAAAAGAAAGAAGGGGGCGGCTCCGCCCCCCCTCAGACCCCCCTGCAAGGGGTCACGGACCCCTTTATATCACATGGCTATCTGAACTATTACCTTATATACAATATTGAAGTATTTGTTTTTTCCTATAGAGATAGGGTATTTCCGCCTGTTTGTCTGCTTTCTTCAAGGAGGGTATCGGTTCGTTTGATAATGGTGGCCTCGTTGTCTACTGGTTGGGCGATAGCGGCTCCCTGTGAGATAGTTATCGGCACAACACGCGTGCCAACCGTTAGTATGGTCTTTTCAATCAACATTCGGAATCTGTTTGTAATGACGTTCAATTGGTATTCATTGACGTTTGGGATAATGGCGATCAACTCAACCTCACCCCATCGTCCTATTATATCGGAGTTTCGGGAGCATTTAAGCAGGGTCCTCGACACCATTTTAAGGGCCGTCTCCGCCACAGAGCTACCAAAGATAGCCCTTATATTCTTATAATGATCTATGTCAATGAGGACAACGGCAAAGGACTCTCCATAGCTACGCAACTCATTGAACTTGGTCTGCAGCGTCATGTCAATATACGCCCTGTTAGCAACCCCCGTTACCGAGTCTGTGTTGACAACGTCGGCATTTCTTTGCATAAATACGAGCCTTGAGGAGCTATCCTTAAAGATTACAGCAACTGAGACGATCTCACCCGTATCATTCTTCAAGGGTGTTATGTGCTGTGAGATGGGCATACGGTAGAGCTTTTTGTGTTGAAAGAACAGATTTTCCGTGCGCCTGATCCCATCGTTGAGGGTCCTGGCTATCGGACATTTGCCTTGATCAAAGAAATCCCCCTGATATGTAACAGGGTTAAGGATTTTGTTGGTAAACGGTCTTCCGAGCAACTCCTTCCTGTTGAAACCTGTTATCATCTCGGCAGCCCTGTTCCAAAACATGATATTGAGGTCCCGATCAACTATGTATACCCCATCGAATAACTCTTCTAAAATACTGTTATCTTGCAATATCTTACCATCTTCTAAAATGTCTGGCTCCTCAATCATAATCTATCTTCCTCCCCTATTTTATCTTATCTGTTTAATTATTGCAATAGTGCATTATCAAGATTAACCGGAGAGTTACCTACCTCATAAGTCAAGCACCCACCCTTTACGGGGTCAAGGGGACTGGTCCCCTTGCAGGGGGGGTCTGAGGGGGGGCGGCGCCGCCCCCCTTCTTTCTTTTTTTTTTCTTCTTTTTTTTTTTCCTCCACGGAGGAACGTTTAGCACATTCAGAGGCTGCTGGTGATTATGCTGGTGGTTGCCTCTGATATGAGGTGGAACTCTATCTTTAGGCGTTTGTCTTTTAAGTGTTTTTCGATTAACCTCTTTGTGGTATTGCTTAAGCGTCGCAGGCAATTAAACCTCTTCTGCCCATACAGAAAATCAAAGACATCATCCGCGGGGAAGGTCAACAGCGCATCCTTGCATTCAGGTATCACCGAGGACAGAAACGCTGAGATATCATCGGTGGTAGGGTCATCTTTCCACAGGGCCAGGCTCACCATACCACGCCATTGGGCAGCCACCGACACGGTCGCTCCACCATGTATCTGCAACGCCTGTAGCGCCCCGATCAGATCGTTACCGGCAGGGACATAGGCATCGTCCTCGAAGTGGAACAGCTCACTATGTATCTGCCGTGAGACAGGGTAGTCATATATCACGATTGTCTTCATAATAATTATTTCCTGTTGAGTATCCCCATTAGCTCACAGTGATATGTGTTGGGGAACATATCGATGAGGTTGACGGCAGACAGTGTGTAGTGTTGACTCAACTTTTGGATATCCCTGGCAAAGGTGGCGGGGTTACACGATACGTAGGCAATCCTATGTGGGTTGAGGGTCAGGAGCCTTGAGATAGCAGCCGTTGTGAGGCCGACCCTTGGGGGGTCAACGATGACAACCTCGTAAGGGGGGGGGGCTTTTGGTTTCGTATTTATTGTTGTTTTCTCCAGGGGACGTGAGATGTACTTAATGTTTTTAAACTGGTTGCTCTCGATGTTTCTCTTACCGTCTGCGATGGCATAGGGGTTACTCTCTATCACGGTGACACCACGGCAACGTGGGGATAAGGGGAGGGAGAAGTTCCCTGCCCCCCCATAGGCATCCAGTATGGTCATGCCCACAACATCTCCGAGCGCCTCAGAGAGGCGTTGTATCAAGCGCAGGTTGAGTTCCCAGTTTGACTGAAAGAACGTCTGGGCGCTAACGGTATAACTCAGCCCTCCAATTGTGAACCCACAGTGGCTCTCTCCGACGCAGTGGCCGTTTTCCAGGACCACGCCATCAAAGCCGACGTCCAGGAAGAAATCCATGCGGCCCTCGTCCACGTCGGGTCCCTTGACGTAGGCTATAGTGTTTTTACCTGTGAGGATATGTATCTCCTTGATGCCTCTGATAAACCTGGCGCCCCTGAGCCTTCTCAGGAGCACATTAATGGCCTCCTTGCAGATAAGACATTCATCCAACGGTACGACATCCCTTGAGTCTTCCTTGTAGAACCCTATAGCGCCATCATCGGAGAGCTTAAACTGTGCCTTACTCCTGTAGTGCCATTGTTGCCCCGCAAGGGTTGTCCCCAAGGCAATGTCGGTCTTTCCAATCCTCTGTAGGCAGTCTGTGACGATCTCCTCTTTGATCGCAAGCTGCCTCTCATAGGAGATGTGCTGATAGTGGCATCCACCGCATACCGTAAAGACCGGACATCGAGGTTGCACGCGGTCTTCAGAGCGCTGAAGTATCTCTATTGCCTCCGCGATAGAGTAATCCCTCTTTTGCTCCTTTAACTGCGCAATGACCCTTTCACCTGGGATGGCGCCCTTTACAAAGACGACGCCATCATGACGGCTAAGACACAGACCCCCATACAGCGGGGCCTCTGTCTGTAGCTCCAGTTGCTCCATCATCAGGACAAGAGTTTTTTGATCGTGTTCTTTAACTCCGTCATATCGGAGGACTTCACCACATAGGCATCGGAGGCCCACACGGAGAAGTCATCCCTGTAGTCATAGGCTGTTGACATTATTATTGGCAGGTCAGGCTTCTTTTCCTTCATCCGCCGCAGCACCTCAATGCCATCCATCCCAGGCATCAGGATATCCAGGGTGACTATGTTGATATCCTCCCTGGCAAATATCTCAATGGCCTCTTTTCCCGAACTCGCTACAAATACCTCGTACTTCTCATCCTCCAGCTCCATCTTATACAGGTCTCTTAAGTGCGGGTCATCATCGACTATTAATACCTTCATGTCTTGTCTCCTTTATGATAAATTTAATCTTGAATATAGTTCCAACTCCTACCGTACTCTTTACATCTATTGTTGCTTTATGTTCCTCAATGATCTTGGAGGTTATGGCTAATCCCAGGCCGGTGCCCGTGATCCGTGTAGTATAGAAGGGGTCAAAGACTTGACTGATTGCCGCTTCCTCTATGCCAACTCCCGTGTCCTCGATCTCAATGACGGCTGTGTTATCTTCCCTGCTGCTGCGTATGCTTATCTTGCCTGTACCATGTATAGATTGCTCGGCATTGGTTACTATATTGATAAATGCCTCTTTCAATCTGTTGGGATTGCCTGTAATCTCCAAAGGCTCTGTGCTGTAGCTCTCCTCAAAGACGATCCTGTCCTTTACGGCGCCGCACAGACGCTGCTTGACAGAACGAAGGATGGAGTTTATGTCTATGTGCTCGTTAGACATCTTTGACTCCCTTACAAAGCCCAGCGTCTGTCGCAATATGGTCTCTAATCGCGTGACTTCCTCCACTATAATGTTTGCATAGTCTTGCAGTGGTCCATCGAGTCTATTCTGAAGACGTCTGGCAAAGCCGCCAATGGAGGACAGTGGATTTCTTATCTCGTGGGCCACCCTGGCCGTCATCTCTGCCATGGCCGCAACCTGCTGCATCTTTGCCAACTGCTCTCTGAGCTTCTTACCCTGTGTTACGTTGCCAACGATGTGGACCATCCCGTTGTAGACGCCGTAGGTGTCAGATATGGGCGAAATCGAGACGCTAAAGGTGTCCTTACTGTTGACATAAAAGCCCTCAATCTCGGATACTATCGCCCCGCCACTCTGGAGCATCTCATCGTAGGGACAGTCCTGGATAGGGGTGTCCTGGTGGTGAAACACCTCCCAACACCGGCGCCCTATGATCTGCTGCTGCTGTAGGCCTAACAGCTCACATACCGCCTTGTTCACCTTTGTTATGAGCATATCCCTGTCGGTGATAAAGACACTCTCCGATATTGACTCAAAGATGTTGTGCAGCTCACTCTCTGCCACACTCACCTGTTCAAAGAGCCTGGCGCTCTCTATTGAGGTGGCCGCGTGGTCGGCGAAGGTTGTGATGTACTCCAGGTCATCGCTGGATATATGTTGTTTGTTAAACAGGTTATCCACCCACAGCACCCCTATCACCTTATCCATTGCGATGAGGGGTATGACGGCATAGGCCTCGGTAGCAAGCCTGCTTACCAGTATTGTATCCGCCATAGGGGCAGTGGAGGCATGTGGCACATTAAAAGACCTTTGTTCAATGACCGCCGCCGAAAGATAATTACTACCAGCGCTCTCTATCGGTATAGATAGTTCCTTGCACAGGCCGTCTATAAATGTATCCCTTCTTATCGTACCCCTTGCGATCTCTTCCAGGAGCTCAACAATGGACTTCTCTTGCAAACGGAGGTCCTCCCAGATGCGTTGAGCCTCCCTGAAGTTGGCAGGGCCTACGCCCATTGTCCCCTTGAGGCAGCCGTGCTGCTCGTCATAGAGAAACAGGATTGCCCTGTTAAAGCCAAGACCGTCTTTTGCCGTTACCACTGTGAGGATCATCAACAGGAGCTTTTCCAGGCCCAGTGTGCTGCGTATAACAGAGCTTATAAAAAACAGATGTGACAGCTTCCTCCTGCTCTTTAATAACTCCCTCTCAATTATCTTGCGGCGTGAGATGTCCCTTGCTATTATCGTGATACCGGTTACGTCAGAGGCGTCCTTTATGGGGGAGATGGTGATGCTGATATCTACGGGGGTATGATCCTTTCTCTTGCCCGATATCTCTATATCCTTAATGATATCGCCCTGACTAACAATGGCGAAATACTCCCTGAGCATGTCGCCATTGGAATTGGAATCGGATAAAAACGGTAAGAAATGACCCTGTATCCCGGCCTCCGAAAAGCCAAATATCCTCTCGGCGCTCTTGTTCCACGACGCCACGACCCCGTCAAGCCCCGTGGTGATGATCGCGTCTGCGGAGTTCTCTATCAGGCTCTCCAATCTGTCCTTGGTCTGGGAGACGCTCTGGTAGAGGTCAATGATCTCGTTCTGATGAATGACCTTATCGGTTGTCTCACGGATTATGACAATGCACTCTCTTATCTCGTTGTCTTCTTCTATGGGATAGGCCGACAGCTCCGCGAAACGGCCATTGCCGCTGTAGGTATCCGAGCATGGGAGGCCACTCTTAAACGTCTCCATGGCAATGTCCTGGGGCAGTATCCCATCGGTATCGTTAAAGACATCCATGCAGTTTAAGCCGACTATCTCATCGGGCTTGCTGTTTGTCCAGAAGGCTATCATGTTGTTGGCAGAGGTGATGGTCATGTCTTGCCCGAGGGTAAGGATAGCGCCCTGTGCGATATCATAGAAAGCCTCCATCCTTTTCTCTGCCATAGTGGCTGCAACTCTATACCCTGTCTCAGACAGATGAGCCTCCCTTATACCTGTAACATCATGCGTCCTGGTCTTACCAGCTAGGCTAAACATGAGAGATTATAATGCCTCCAGTTTATGTATACCTAATCTTACGGTACCTGACTTAAAGCCCGTTTCTCATATACTTGGTCGCGTCTTCCGGTGAGGTTGGATTGATGTAAAAACCCGACCCCCATTCAAACCCTGCCGTCCTGGTCAGCTTTGGCATCAACTCTATGTGCCAGTGGTAGTAGAGGTTGTTTTCGTCTACAAACGGGGAGGTGTGAAGCACAAAGTTGTAAGGGGGTGCATCGAGTATCTTGTCAAACTGACCCAGCACGGTCTGTATCATCTCGGCCAGGGCGGTGAAGCTGTTATCATGTGGGCCAAAGGATGACTCGTGGTGTTTGGGGATTATCCACGTCTCAAAGGGTACTCGTGGTGCATAGGCTGAGATGGCCAGGTATGAGTCGTTCTTGTAGATGACCCTCTTGTTGGCGACCAGCTCCTGCTCAATGAGGTCGCAATAGATACACTTCTCCATAAAACCGAAGTACTTTCTGGCCGACTCCACCTCCTCCTGCACCCGCTTTGGCACAATGGGGAGGGCTATCAACTGACTGTGGGTGTGCTCAAGGGTTGCCCCAGCCGCTTCTCCCTCGTTCTTGAATATAAGGACGTACTTAAACCGCGGGTCTTTTTTCAGGTCGCCCAGGCGTGAATTAAACGCCCACAACACATCCTCGACAGACTTCTTATCCATCGTAGCCAGGGACAGACTGTGGTCCGGGTGCTCTACCACTATCTCGTGTGCCCCTACCCCGTTCATCTTACCAAATATCCCCTCGCTTGACCTGTCAAGGCTTCCCTCGATCTTCAGCGCAGGAAACTTGTTGGGCAATACCCTGAGACTCCACTCCGATGGCCCGCTCTTGCCGGGCTGTTTAAACGATACGATCTCAGGGGGGGTCTTGGACTCATTACCCGGGCAAAAGGGGCAAAACCCTACTGTCTTCTTTCTCTTGTGCGATGGAGATATAAAGTCAGACGGCCTCTTTCCTCGCTCCGTTGAAATAATTACCCATCTGCCTATGATGGGGTCCTTTCTTAACTCTGACATCTCGCCTCCTAATAATTTTTATATTAAAACAATACATATGCTTTATTGTATCATATAGGTGAAAGACTTTTAAACTATGAAGACAACTTTTTTTGTAAGGTTCTCAATAACCCATTTAATGACCCGCTCCTGGCCGGCCACAAAGAAGTCCCCGTGGTGACCCACATAAAAGTGCTATGTATATTTACAACCGTGCCCTCACGCAATTGAGTACCTATCACAGGCATTGCAATCTATGTTACAATATGATGTAATCTAACGATTAATAATTGAGAGGCGAAGTATGTATGAAATGAAAGCAACGCTAAACTCAGAGGCCGCCGTGCCGCAGGAGCGGTTCCTGCGCATCGAAACCGGTATGCACACCGCTGCGATAAGGAGAATCGCCATAGATGCCGACAACCTGTATCTCGCAACAGCATCGGAGGACAAGACCGTGAGGGTGTGGGAGCTTTCTACGGGTAGGCTTCTCAAGACGTTAAGACCACCGATTGGAGATGGCTATGAGGGAATGATATTTTCCGTCGCGATATCGCCCGATGGCAAGACAATCGCCTGTGGTGGTTGCACTGGTTATCAATGGGATGGGAGTTTTTCTATTTACCTGTTTGACCGTGAAAGCGGGGACTTGATCAAGAGGATACGCTGTTTACCAGGTGCCATTTATCATCTCACCTACTCAAAGGAACTCTTGGCCTTCCTCCCGCACAATGACAAAAGGCGTTGGGTGTTGTGGACACCGTCGGGGTATTACGACGCCTCCCTTGGCGGGGATGATCTCATCGGCTGGCACGTCAATAACGGCACGGACAAGGTCGCGTACTTTGATCCAATCTCCAGTTTCAGAATTTACGACAGGCCGGATGTTATCTCAAGGGTGCTTCAGACCCTGGAAGTGAAGGAGGCGACTAAAATTGAGTTTTCCCATGTAAGAATTCTCTCACCGTTTGATAACACAGAGGTCAAGAGTACCGAGTTAACCGTTAAATACTTATTGAATGCGTCTCCAGAAAGGGCGGTTGAGAAAATTGAGGTGCGGGTAAACGGCAGGCCTTTTCTGACTGTTCCCTCTGATGATCTGTGGAACAATGACGAAATAAAGATAACCATCCCGCAGGAGGACTGTGTAGTATCGGTTATCGTACATGACAAATACGGCTCAAAAGTATATGACAGAGTAAAACTCCAATGGAAAGGGGAGGCGTCCGTAATAAAGCCAAAGCTCTATATATTTGCCGTAGGTATAAACAAATATAATAGTAAGTCCTTTAAAAATCTTAATTTTGCGGTAAAGAATGCCAATGACTTTTATAGAAACCATCAAGCTGCAGAAGGACCTCATGTATAGTGATGTTGTAGCAAAGGTTCTAACAGATGATGGGGCAAGTAAGGATAATATCCTTGACGGCTTTAAATGGATACAGGAAAAGGCAACAGACAAGGATGTGGCGATGATATTTATGTCGGGTCATGGCGAATCTGACAAAACAGGTTATTATTATGCACCTGTAGACGTGGACTCGGGCAATTTTGTATCGTCTTCAGACATAATAGATAACGAAAAATTGACAAGAGGCAAATTGCTGTTTTTTTTGGATACCTGTCATTCGGGCAACGTGGTGGGTGTAGAATGCCCTAATGCAGACCTTCTTATTAAAGATTTGGCGAGGGTAGAAAACGGTTTTGTAGTCTTTACATCCTCTACGGGTAGCCAAGAATCCGAGGAGGATGTAAAGTGGCACAATAGCTCATTTACAAAGGCGCTCATTGATGGGCTTAAGGGTAAGGCAGTCCATGAGGATTCAAAAAAAATAATGATAGAAAAACTTGGTAGCTATATATCAAGGCGGATAAAGCAATTCGTAAATAACCGCCAGACTCCAGTATTTCTAAAGCCGCAGACAATCACCGACTTCCCCATTGCGGTAAAGAGATAGAGCGGTATAGCAATTGGGATAAGAGCGCCAGAATGGTTTATTGTATCATAATAGATGAAAGACTTTTAAACTATGAAGACAACTTTTTTTTGTAAGGTTATTAATAACCCCTTTAACGACCCGCTCCTGTTTGTGAGGTTTAGGCGTCAGGGCTATGCCTTTATCTTTGACCTCGGCGATTTTTCTGCCCTCTCCGTCAGGGAGGTGCAGAAGATTGTAAACGTCTTTGTCACCCACATGCACATCGACCATTTTATTGGGTTTGACAGCCTGATCCGTTGTCTGTTAGGTCGGGAGACACCCGTTACCATCTATGGCCCCGAGGGGATAATCGAGGCCGTAGAGAGCAAGTTAAAGGGTTTCACGTGGAACCTTATCAAGGAGTACCCGCTCAAGGTGGAGGTCTGCGAGCTGACACAGACCGAGGCGCTGAAGGCGAGCTTTTATGCCCAGGAGGGTTTTTGTCGCATAGACAGGCCAAGTCTCCCGCGCAAGGTGGAGATACTCTCCTACGACGGACTCTCTGTGCAGGCGTCCAGTTTTGACCACGGCATCCCCGTCTTGGGCTACAGCCTCAGCGAGGACTTCCACATAAACGTCAACAAGGCCCTCCTCGATGAGCGAGGCTTTAGCGTGGGTCCCTGGCTCAACACCCTGAAGGCTGCCATCAGGAGTGGTGACAGCGCCCAGGAGTTTGTCTTAAACGATCGGGTCTACACCCTCGATGAGCTTCTCTGTCTGGTTATAATCACTAGGGGCCAGAAGGTGTCTTACATCACCGACATCTCGCCCATCCAGGGCAACATCGACAAGGCGATTGCCCTTGCAGCGGGTGCGGATGCGTTGTACATCGAGGCATTTTTCCTGGAGGGCGACCGCGACCGGGCCGCTAAGAGGAACCACCTCACGACAACGCTTGCCGGCCACATCGGCAGGCAGGCAGGCGTCAAGGTCATCGAGGTCGTGCACGTCTCCCCCAAGTACATCAACGCCTACAGTGAGGTCATCGGCGAGGTATTGGCGGCGTTTGGTGGCGGCGGAGAAAAAGGCAAAGAAGAAGAAGAAAGGGGCGGCTCCGCTTCTTTGTCGCTCCAGGACGCTCCTGGCCCCCTTTAGAACCCCCTGCAAGGGGGCCAGCCCCCTTGACCCCTTAATCCTCAATCCTTATTCTTTGGCTCGATTGTTTTGTGGAGGCATGGGGGGATTGACAATTACATTTGCTTTTGTGATAGAATGTAGCATGAGAGTCGGTGCACTCTATGTGCTTTACGTTTTTATCAAACAACTTAAAATATTAGAAGCACTTGGTAAATCCAGAGAAGCCTTGCTGGTGGTATGGTTAATATGTGCACGCATTCTTTTTCAAGGTTCACGGCTTAAGGCTGCAAGGATGGCAAGGCATTATGCAATCAAAAACATAATTGGTGTGGATGGATTTAACGAAAATCATCTTTATAAAACACTTAAGTGGCTTAGTGGAAAGCAAAAAGCGATAGAAGATTACCTAATAAAACAAAATGAAAATAATAAAGATAATGTATTTCTTTATGATGTAACATCATGTTATTTTGAAGGAGAGCATAATGTCCTGAGTGACTATGGTTATAACAGGGACGGCAAAAAGGGTAAAAAGCAAATAGTATAGCAGATTTCGATTGGATTAAATACAAAATACGTATCACTTTTATGGGGTCAAGGGGTCCGTGACCCCTTGCAGGGGGGTCTGAGGGGTAATGCTGTTGACTTAAGGTATGGGTGTAAAATTGCTGATAAATGTATAAAAATAAACAATTTATACCGAGATATGCTATAATAATAGGATGTTAAATCTAAAAACAGGACAAAAACTAACATTGACTGTAAAAAAAGGAGAATATCATGTTACAGGAAAAGTTTTCAAAAACTATGCCAAGGCTTTATTAATAAATTATTTACTCTTATCCCAGAGAGTCCATCAAATGACGAAAAAACTTCAGAGAAAGATTTTACAAGAGAAAGGAAGTTGCCTTTTAAGAGACTCATAACATTTATCTTATATAGTGTGTGTCGCTGTAAAGATGGTAGCTTACAAAGTAATGTAAATGAATTTTTTAAAGATGCCAGGCGCAGCGGTTTATGGCCTGAAGTAGAGAATGTGGATAAAAGTAGCATTACCAAGGCCAGGAAAAAAGTGAAATGGGAAATTTTTAAACAAATATTGCAAAAATCAGTGGTGTTAGCGTATAACATATGGCCTGATAACCCTAAGTATTTGTGGCATAACATGAATGTATACGCTATAGA
>JADFXD010000087.1 GCA_015233725.1 Nitrospirota bacterium
CTCACTCATATATTATACGCCGCAAGCGGCGGGGAATTAAACCCGAAGAGATTAATGAAAGCTAATACCCTTAATTATAATCCTAACATGTTATACATACATATATACAATTGAACAGCTTGTTGACAAGATAGTTTTCATATCGTTAATATAAAACTCATAGATTTTAATATCATGAAAGAATTTAGGAGGATATTATGGCAGAACTTAAGGCAAAGATTAACTTGAAGAAAAAAGGTGATGAGGCCTATATACCAATTAAGCAGTTGATGGTGACTCTTAAGTGGTCAGCCGACGTAGACCTTGACCTGATGGCATTTTACAAGACAAAGGATGGTCGCATCGGCGGCATCTTTACTGATCAGCTTGGCGGGTCGCTGGGTACCCTCAATGAGTTTCCATTTATACAGCACACGGGTGATGAGGGCGTTGGCGGAGGCAGCGGTGATAAACAGGAGGCCCTGCGTATAGCTAAACTCGATGACATGGCTGAACTATACATCATTACACTGAACTATACCGATGCCAGTAAGAAGATAGACTCAGCGTTTAACAAGTATGATGGCGGTATCGTTATCACGGATGACAAGGGGGAGTCGTTTTCTGTGCGCCTGGATTCGCCCGAAAAGGGTACGGTTGCCCTTATCGCAAAGATAGACAACACCGGTGCCATGGGGCCAAAGCTGATCAACGAAAACCGCATTATGAGTCTGGATACATTTGTCAGCACCATACCGGCGGGAAATCTGCTGATAAAATAGGCGACCAAGGTAGACCTGTATGGTAGATTTCTTTGCGGACAAGATGGACATCAAACCGCAGCCATCACCGGCGGACTCCAGGAGCTACGAGTACCTGTATCGCGGGGCATTTACGATGCTGCGATACCGTCTCAGGGCCGGAGAGGTGATAAAGGCGGAGTCGGATGCGATGGTGGCCATGAGCAGCACGATAGACGTCGAAGGCAAGCTGGAGGGAGGCGTCTTGGGGGGGCTGGGCAGGATACTCTCGGGTGAGAAGTTCTTCTTCCAGACGCTAACCGCCCGACGTGGTCATGGCGAGGTACTATTGGCCCCAGTTGTGCCAGGTGATATCATGGAGCTGCAACTGGATGGCAGGACCAGCTATATCATCCAGAAGGATGGCTTCTTTGCCGCTTCAAACGAGGTGGTTATCACAACAAATATGCAAAACATGGCAAAGGGATTATTTTCGGGCGAGGGATTCTTCGTATTAAAGGCAAGCGGCTATGGTACCGTCTTTGTCAGCTCGTATGGGGCTATCCACGCCTTGGACATACCTTCCGGGGATGAGATGATCGTCGATAACGGTCACTTGGTGGCATGGCCGGAGAGCGTCTTTTACACCATAGAGAAGGCATCTTCGGGCTGGATATCGTCGTTTACCTCGGGAGAGGGGCTGGTGTGCCGCTTCAGGGGGCCTGGCCGGGTCTTGATCCAGACCAGGAATCCGCAGGGCTTTGTGCAATGGGTCAATCAGTTAATACGCAAGGGCGCGTAATATAGGAGGGCTTTGTAACTATGGCAGAGATTAAGTCAAAGATAGTGCTAAAGACAAAGGGTGAGGAGGCGTATCTATCGCTTAAGCAGTTGAAGGTAACGCTAAAGTGGTCGGCAGCCGTTGACCTCGACCTAATGGCATTTTACAAGACAAAGGATGGCCGGGTTGGCGGTGTGTTTTCGGACAACTATGCGGGCGGCTCGATGGGAAACCTCAATGTGTTTCCCTATATTGCCTTGAGCGCCGATGCCGGAGTCGGGGCCAAGGGCGGAGACAACGAGGAAGAGATACGGATCACCAGGTTGGATGACATGGCAGAGGTCTACATCTGTACCATCAACTTCACGGACGCCTCAAGGGACAAGACCTCCACCTTTAGCAGTTACGACGGTCACGTACAGATAATAGATGACAAGGGGGAGTCCATTGCCGTGCCGCTGAATTCAACCCAACCTGGCACGGTTGCCGTTATCGCAAGGATAGACAACTCCGGTTTTATGGGGGCCAAGCTGGTCAACGAAAATCACGTCATCGACATGCCGACATTTCAATCGGCGATACCGGGGGCGAGCCTACTTAAACTGTCCTCCAAGATCGTCTTGAAGTCCAAGGGTGACTCGATCCAGCTTAAGACCAAGTCTGGTGGCGGGGTAGGCGAGCTGATGGTAAACCTCAACTGGAGCCAGGGACAGACAAAGCAGGCCAGTGGTTTCTTTAGCAAGCTGATGGGTGGAGGCGGTAGCAGCGGAGGTGGCATAGACCTCGACCTTGGCTGTCTGTATGAGTTGTCAAACGGGCAAAAAGGCGCCATTCAACCCCTGGGCAAGAGCTTTGGCTCCTTCGATCGTCTGCCCTACATCCTGCACTGCGGCGACGATCGAACCGGGGCCTGGGCCGAGGGCGAAAACCTCCGCATCAACGGCGCTCATATAAATGACTTTAAACGTATCCTCGTCTACTCCTACATCTACGAGGGCGTTGCAAACTGGTCACAGGCCAATGGCGTGGTCACGATAAAGCAGCCCGGATCGGCGGACATCGTCGTACACCTCGACAACACCCAGGATGGCTCACCGATGTGCGGCATAGCGCTGTTTGAGCGTTCCGGTGATACGCTTAAGGTGACAAAGGTCGTCCAGTATGTCAAGGGACACGAGGCCCTTGATAGCGCCTATCACTGGGGATTAAAGTGGGTTGAGGGCAGGAAGGACTAGGCCAGAGAAGGACTATACGTGGAAGGCTCTGCATCTCCCCCGCCCTTGCCCAGGGTGAGGGGAGGGGGCAGTAGAGGGCTTTTGGCAGGAGTACCCTCCTGAAATGAAAAGGAGCCAAGAAAAATGACGGTTAAAGAGATCATAAAAGAAGAAATAGACAGACTGTCTGAAGATACCCTCGTAGAGGTTTTGGATTTCATCCGTTTTTTGGAGGTCAAAATGGAAAGGGATATGCTTGTCAAAGGTTCTCAGAGATTGTCTGAAGCGTCTTTTCAGAAGATTTGGGACAACGAAGAAGATTCAGTGTATGACAGCTTATAACTGTTCGCCATAGACAATGACAGATAATCCCAAGATACTTGATAATTCAACTTTGCAACTCCTTAACAATAATTTGTTTGATGGTTGATAAATGGAGGTAACTATGTTAGTTGTAAGTGTAGTTTTAATGGTGATAAACTTGTTAGTCTTGTCATATTTTGTATTTTCTAACTTTAAGAATCAGAAAAACAACAGTAAGGCATTGGGAGACTTGTATCAACAATTGAGCAAAAACATCAATGATAGCTCTGATAATACTGTTAATAAGGTTAAACAATTATTAGAAACAGAAGTCAAAGAATTAAAAGACTTATATCAACAGTTAAGTACAAACATCAATGATAGTGCTGATAATACTGTTAATAAGGTTAAACAATTATTAGAAACAGAAGTCAGCGTATTAAAGGATGAAATAAAAAGGCTTGGTGAACACAATCTAAAGACGTTATTTAGTGCATTGAGCAAAGACATCAATGATAGCTCTGATAATACTGTTAATAAGGTTAAACAATTATTAGAAACAGAAGTCAGCGTATTAAAGGATGAAATAAAAAGGCTTGGTGAACACAATCTAAAGGCGTTATTTAGTGCATTGAGCAAGAAGATCAATGATAGCTCTGATAATACTACTAATAGGGTTAGGCAATTATTAGAAGAAGCAATTACAGAAAACATCAGAGCTATGCTTAACAATATACTTAACATGGAGAGAGAAATAAGTAGAAATACACAAGAGCGAATGAATGATATTAGAAACTTGTTAGAAAATGAAATCATCGGAAATATTAGACTTAAATTTAATGATATATCCAATTTACTTAATAACATAAAAGTTAATACCGAAGAATCTGCCAATAACATTAGGGATTTGTTACAAAATGAAATATTAAAAAGTATTGAAAAATCTCTTGATGATATTACGAAGCTGGAAAACAAAATTAAATCAGATACACAGGGATCAATTAATGATATAAGACAAGGTAATATTCGATATTATGAGAAATTAGATTTATTATTTAAGAACGCAATAGAACAAATTAAAATTGAGCACCAAAAACTTTTGAAAGCCATCACTGATCCAATAGACGAATTACAAGAAACACACAAGAGATGATTACTAAATATCTCAAATACTTAAGAGATATCAGCCGCAAGATTATCACCTCAAAGTACGGCTTTGAAAGGGCGCTGTTAGACAAAAGCAAAAACAACCCATCTTTTACGTTCCAAACAACTGCGGAAGACCTTAAAAACACAAGTTACTTAGCAAGTAATAAGGATTATATACAAAGGGTTTATAATTATATAGAAAAAAGCCATGATAAAAATTTGTTTTGTGGTTATGGTTTGATTTGTGGTACACAAAATACAAAAATTCTTGTTGCACCAATTATTTTTGTGGAATGTAACTTAGAAAAGGATAATAAAGGTATATACACGATAGAACTTGATTATAGTTCGCTAACTCTTAATCACGATCTAGTTTCTAAACTGCTTAAGACACATAATATCTCTGAAGACGATGACGATACGTTTAATTTTGATGAAGAAATTAAAGTAATTGAAGATGCCGAAAGAGAATTAAAGGACAATACTTATACAGATAATCTATTAACAAAAGCTGGTCGTATTTTCAAAATGTTTAAAGAAAAAATAGAGGGATTTAGGCAAATTGGAGAATTCAGAGGGATTTATGATTTCAAAACTGAATTAAAGCGTTTTCAACAAAGAGACAAACGTACTAAATACAACAAATCACCGCTCTTTAAAAATGAAAAATCTCTTTTTGAAAATGACTTAATATATGTAGATGCAACACACCTATTTGTAAGTCAAGTACCTGATCAACTATCAACATTTAATGCTATCGATATGTTGATTAATGAAGTAGAAGAAAAAAATGCTTTTGGAAATAAAACACTAGAAAATCTGTTAATAAATGCTTTGACTGATGAAAGAAGAGAATTAAAAGTTGATGACGGTATTTCTATTGAAATTGAAAAGATGTTAAGCAAATATTTACCTATACCTCTATCATCTGCTCAAATAGCAAGTATAAAAAGTGCGTGGACATCTGATATCTCTTATATACAAGGTCCCCCTGGTACAGGTAAATCATATACGATATCAGCAATTGTTTTAAGCGCATTATATTTGGGAAAGAAGGTTTTAGTTATATCTCAGAAAACACCGGCCTTGAAGGTTGTAAAAGAGATGGTTGAAAAATACTTACAGTTCAGTGATGGACAAAATGTGCAAGGTATTATCTATTACGAAAAAGAAAATAGATTGCAAATTCGTGCGCATATCAATGAATTAATAAGGATATCAAACAACTCAATGTATCTAAGCGATGTAATTAAACAATTAGACGGACAAATAAAAGCAAAAGAAAATACTATACTCAAAATAATTAATAGTATAGCTAAGATGGATTCAGAGTTAAAAAGTAATCTCATATTGGAACAGAGTTATAAAGATTCACACGATAATTTTCTTTTGTTAAAGGATAGTTTTCGTAAGAATTTTGAAAATGTAATAACTAATGGCTATAGATTCAGAGTCATAAACAATAAAAGTGCCTATGAAACAGTTTTAAATAAGATAAAACGCATCCAAGACTCTGGTAAAAAAAACCTTGCTACAGAGTTATATATAGGCAAATTCAAAAGATACATTGTAGATATAGATAAATTATCTCCTGATTTTAGATATTTAAACGATTATCAGTTATATCAATTTTGTAATGACTTAATAGCTTTGCACGATCAATATTCAGAGTCTTTGTATATCCGTAATAGTTTACACTATGACAACAATCTTACACGGAATAAGATTCAAGCTGAAAAGAAACATCTGGAGCAACATCAAAAAGAGTTGCTAAGATTAAAATATACCTGTAATGTGTTAAACCTGCTCTGTGATAATGCAAAGTACAGGTTAGAACTTGATGAGTTTTCAAGAATGTTATGGAATACCAGAACAAATCTTATCGCACAAAGGATGGGTGGCATAGATTTTCCTACAGTGCTTCAAATAATGCCATACTGGGTAGCAGAGATTAGACACTTAGGACACGTCTTTCCTATGAAACCTGATTTATTTGATCTGGTGGTTGTTGATGAGGCCTCACAAGTAAACATCGCCGAGGCTATCCCAGCTTTCTACAGGGGGAGGAAAATATGTATAGTAGGCGACCATCAACAATTGGGTTTGAACTCCGCGGGTGTAAATTTTCAACTAAGCAAAAATCTTGATGTTATTACATGGAACAGGCATTTTCAATCTAAACCTGATTATAAAATGGCAGGCGACAATAAACTTACCGTAATAAAAGACTCCATACTAGACTTTATTATGAGTGAGGCTAACACTATCCAGAGAGTTCGGACAATACTCGATGAGCACTTTCGTTCTATGCCTTTGTTGGCTAAATATACTAATAAATTCTACGATAATAAACTGAAGATAATGACTGAAACACTTGACAAAATCTCTCTAATTTGCTTTAAATCTATAAAAGTGGATGGCAAAAGAGATGCGGATAAGACCATCGTTGCTGAAGCCGAAAAGGTGATTGAAATAATCGAGGCTCTAACTCAAGACAACTTCAGGGAAATCTTAGAGAGAGATCATGGTATCTCATTGCCAGATGAACTGAAATCCCCTTTTTCTATTGGTGTAATTTCGATGATCAGAAACCAATGTTTAATGATTGAAGAAATGCTTTATGAGAGTATTAGAGATGCAAATATCAACCAGTATGAGATTAAAGTCGATACTCCTGAAGAATTCCAGGGACATGAGAGGGATATAATTATCCTGTCTTTATGCTTAGACAGCACATGCACAAGAGGTACCGGATTTTTTCAGGATGATAGACGGCTTAATGTTGCAACAAGTCGAGCCAGAATGTTTACCATCCTCGTCTACTCTGATATCCCTGCTTCTTTTGATAAGATTTGTAAATATGAGCAATGTAGCAACAGTCCTGACATAGGGAGACCGAAGTTTGATCCAGCCAAGTATGAATCTGAATTTGAAAGAGAGGTCTATTCATATTTAAAGAAATACATTGAGGAAAGACAACATACAAATGGTTTAGATATCTTTAACCAGGTTGTTAGCTGCGGCCAAAAGCGCCTGGACTTCGTCATATACAACCAAAATACAAAAAAGGCTGTTGCTGTTGAAGTGGACGGTAGCTATCACTTCAGAAGAGATGGTAGTATCAGAGCTTATACTGATGAACATATCGAAAGAATGGACATATTAAAGAGAGCCGGATGGAACATTATAAACACCCCATACTATCTATGGTATAATGGCGGATGGCTCTCTAACGCAAACAACGAACGTTTCCAGAAAGAAATAAAGAGAATCTACGATGAACTAGATAAATATTTAGGTATATAGGAGATCGCAAATTATTGAAGAACCCAATTAAAATATCGTGTATGAGTATGCACTGCGAACAAGCCATAATGGGGTCAAGGGGGCCGGCCCCCTTGCAGGGGAGGTCTGAGGAGGGGGCAGCGCCGCCCTCCTTCTTTCTTCGTATTGGAAATGAGAAACGTATATCCTGACAATTTCGCATTCCTGGCTGCCGTGAAAGATGGCTCTATCCCTGCCATCTATCGGGAGTTGACCTATAGACCGCCATCACTTTACTACTCTGCCTTGAGACAGAAGAACTCCTTTCTCCTTGAGAGCGTCCGTGGGTCAATCAACACGGCCAGATACTCTTTCATCGGCTTCGATCCATACATGATCGTCAAGGCAAAGGGGACCCTTGTGGAGGTGCAAAAGGACGGCAAGAGAAGCCTCTCCTCAAAAGACCCGCTGACCAAACTCAAGGAGCTTCTCGACGGCTACAAGCAACGCAGGACAGACGACCTGCCGCCGTTTCAGGGAGGCGCAGTGGGACTACTTAGCTACGACCTGGTACGCTGCATCGAGGATATCCCAAACAAGGCCGTAGACGACCTCGACATCCCCCTGCTGCACTTCTTCATGATAGACAGGCTCATAGCGGTAGACCATCTCAGGGAGATGGCGTGGCTGATCGTCTGTCCCGGTATCAGGCAAGACGGCCCAGTCTTTAACGCATCCAAGATAGACTGGAGCAGGGAGTATGATGCCACCATCGACTTCATCGATAAGACGTCGTCATCTTTAGAGAACAAATTATCCGCTGCCACCCCAGATAGCATAATACAATCTATAACACCAATCCACGGTACAATTGAGATCGTTCACGAGATCAAGAAAGAGCGCTACATGGACATGGTAAGAAGGGCGCTGGATTATATAGGCGCTGGAGACATCTTCCAGGCCAACCTCTCCCAGAGGCTCTCAGCCTACATCGGGGACATAGACCCCTGGCAGATATACAGCCTGCTGTCAAGGGTCAATCCGTCGCCATTTGCGTGTTTCCTGGACTTCGGGGACTACCAGATCGTCAGCTCCTCTCCTGAGAGGCTGGTGCGGGTCAGGGCCGAAGACGACGGCTCGTTGGTTGTCGATACGCGCCCCATCGCCGGGACAAGACCGCGCGGCAAGGACATCAGCGAGGATGAGACCATGCGCAGCGACCTGCTGCTCAACGAAAAAGAACGCGCCGAACACATAATGCTCATCGATCTGGAACGCAACGACCTCGGCAGGGTATGCAGATATGGCACGGTCAGCGTGGATGAGTTGATGGTCACGGAGGACTACTCGCACGTCATCCACATCGTATCAAACGTCAGGGGTGTCCTCAACAGCGACAAGGACTGCATAGACGTGATCAGGGCAGTCTTTCCTGGGGGGACGATAACGGGCGTGCCCAAGGTGCGCTGTATGCAGATAATCGACGAGCTCGAACCGGTTGCCCGCGGGCCATACACCGGCTCTATTGGGTATATAGGATTTGCTCAGGATATGGACATCAACATAATCATACGCAGCTTCGTGGTCAAGGACGGCTCGGTTTACGTCCAGGCTGGAGCGGGGATAGTTGCGGACTCAGACCCCGAAAGGGAGTATTACGAGACACTGAGCAAGGCAGAGGCCCTAATAAAAACATTAAAGATTCTCTACTGTGGAGGTAGTCTATGAGCGACAGGATATTATTATCAACCAGCGAACTCAAACTGAGGGCAGAGTTAAACGACAGCGCCACGGCGGCCACCTTTCGCTCCCTCTTGCCAATGGAGGTGCGCTTGTCGCGCTGGGGCGATGAGTACTACGGCGATTGCGGTATTAGCGTCGATATAGCTCAGGAGGCAAAGGAGGTCATGGAGGTAGGCGAGCTTGCGGTCTGGCCCATTGGAAACGCGCTGTGCATCTTTTTTGGCCCCACCCCGGTCAGCACAGGCGATGAACCCCGCGCCGCATCCAGGGTCAACCCCATCGGAAAACTCACCGATAACCCCGAGCCACTTAAAAAACTCGGAAGCTCCATCAGCGTTAAAATCTCAGCGCTATAGAGAGAGCCTCTTGTAAAACGCCTAAACAAATCCTTTTTTCTTACTGTAAAAAATCCTGTGATGATATCCTGAAGTAAGTAAAGAAGAAAGAAAGGTGCGGCTCCGCCCCCCTTCAGAACCCCCTGCAAGGGCACCAGTGCCCTTGACCCTATAAAAGTGATACGTATTTTGTATTTAATCCAATCGAAATCTGCTATAATAAGGACTATATTACATAACAAGACATAAACAGGAGAGACGGTACAATGTTAAAGAAGAAGCAACGCTACGTGGTAGCAGTGGTTGGGGCGACGGGTGCGGTGGGCAGTGAGATGATCTCCGTGCTGGAGGAGAGAAAGTTCCCCGTGGAACAATTGAGGCTCTTTGCCTCTGAGCGTTCACAGGGTCTGAAGATAGACTTCAAGGACGACCAGGTGCGGGTGGAATGTCTGGATAACGACTCATTTAAGGGGATAGACATAGCGCTGTTTTCAGCCGGTGCTGCCCGCAGCGAGGTCTATGCCCCCATAGCCGCGGGGGCCGGGTGTGTGGTTGTGGATAACTCCAGCGCCTTCAGGATGCACGATGACGTTCCACTGGTAGTGCCGGAGGTCAACCCCGCAGACATAAAATGGCACAAGGGCATTATAGCCAATCCCAACTGCTCAACCATCCAGATGGTCGTAGCCCTCAAGCCAATACACGACGCAGCGAGGATCAAGCGTATAGTGGTCTCCACGTATCAGGCAGTGTCGGGCACCGGTAAGAAGGCAATGGATGAGCTCATGGATCAGACTCGCAGCATCCTGGGCTTTCAGGAGGTAAAGTGCAACGTCTATCCGTATCAGATAGCGTTTAACTGCCTGCCCCACATAGACAAGTTCCTCGAAAACGGCTACACCAAGGAAGAGATAAAGATGGTCAACGAGACCAAGAAGATAATGGGCGACCCCTCCATACGCGTAACGGCAACGACCGTACGGGTGCCAGTATTTCGAGGACACTCCGAGAGTGTAAACGTTGAGACCCAGATGAAGCTCACGGCCAACGAGGTGCGCGCGCTGTTGTCAACGGCCCCCGGGGTGTTGGTCTTTGACGCCCCAGATAAGAACGTCTATCCAACGGCCTTGGTGGCCTCCGGACGGGATGCCGTCTACGTGGGCAGGGTCAGGGAGGATGAGTCGATAGAAAACGGCATAAACATGTGGATAGTATCAGATAACCTCAGAAAGGGAGCCGCCCTCAACGCAGTGCAGATAGCTGAAAAGCTCGTAGATTTTGCATAGTGCCTACAATGCAGGAGCAATTAACCGATGACGTGTGTAGCGTCAATGACACGATCAGCATCAGCATTAGCATCATACCCAACGTCAATGACATGATCAACGCCAGCAGCATGATCAGCGCCAGTGACTTTCCAAAGGTTCCCCTTGTCCTTGACGGCATAAGCTCTCGCTTTTTGAGCCGCAATCTCATCATCCCATGCGATGTGCGCGACAACAGGCTGCGCGTGATAATGGCAAGGCCGGAGGATATGGACATCATAGATGCCCTGTCTGTGGCAACAGGACACGAGATCGAGGTCTATAGCGCTCAGGAGTCCCTCATCAAGGACTACCTGGATAAATTCTTTGGTAAAGAGGCCACGGTAAACAAGATAATCGAAAACATTGGCGATACCTCCTTTGAGGTCAAGGAGGAATATGACGAGGACATCGATCACCTCAAGGGGCTGGCCTCCGAGGCTCCTATAATCAAGCTGGTCAACCTCCTCATCACGAGGGCCATTGAGGGCAGGGCGAGCGATATCCACATAGAGCCCTTCGATAACGAACTAAAGGTGCGCTACCGCATAGACGGCGTCTTGCACGACGTGGAATCGGCGCCAAAAAAACTCCAGCCCGCTATTATCTCCAGGGTAAAGATAATGGCCAAGCTCAACATAGCCGAGCGCCGCTTGCCCCAGGATGGCAGGATAAAGCTCAAGATCGCATCAAAGGAGATCGACCTGCGCGTCTCTACCATACCGGTGCTCTATGGTGAGAGCATAGTGATGAGGCTCCTGGACAAGGAGTCCATCGTCATAGACATGAACAGGTTGGGATTTCCATCTGAGCTGTTGGATGATTTTAATAACCTCATAAAGAAACCACACGGCATAATCCTGGTCACCGGCCCTACGGGCAGCGGCAAGACCACCACCCTGTATGGCGCCCTCGATAAGATCAATACCGAGGACAAGAAGATCATTACCGTTGAAGACCCAATCGAGTATCACCTAAACGGTGTCAACCAGATACAGGTCAAACAGCAGATAGGTCTCAGCTTTGCCAACACGCTAAGACACATCGTCAGACAAGACCCCGATATCATAATGATCGGAGAGATCAGAGACCTCGAAACCGCAGAGATTGCCATACAGTCGGCCCTGACGGGGCATCTGGTATTCTCCACGCTTCACACCAACGACGCCCCAAGTGCCATCACCAGGCTCATAGACATGGGGGTGGAGAACTTCCTGCTGTCCTCCACGCTCAGGGGGTCGTTGGCCCAGCGCCTTGTGCGCGTGATCTGCCCCCACTGCAAGGTGCCCGACGACACGCTGGCCACTGCGGAGGAGCTTGCCATGATCGGTCTGGATACCGATGTGACGTTGTTTAAGGGCGCGGGGTGTGACCACTGCTCACACACCGGATTTTTTGGCAGGTCAGGCATATTTGAACTCATGACCATCGACCACGACGCAAGGAAGCTGATCATGTCAAACGCCGACTCCGCACAGATCAGAAAGGCCGCTCGCGACTCCGGTATGAAGACCCTGCTTGAAAGCGGTAAGGACAAGGTCAGGCAAGGCCTGACCACTATCTCGGAGATACTGAGGGTTACACAGGAGATATAAAAGGAGATGCCGGTCTTTCACTATCGGGCAACCAGCCACACGGGAGAGCTTGCCGAGGGCTTGATCAACGCTAACGATGAGAGGGCAGTTGTGGAGTCCCTCAAAAACTCCAGCCTCATACCCCTTAAGATCACCCAGAGCAAGGCGGGTAAGAAGGCAGAGGCGGGCAAGAAGATGGAGCTTATAAAAAAATCAGCCGCCTCTGAGGTCTTGAACTTTACGACGGAGCTATCGGCGCTTCTGGGAGCGGGACTGCCCCTGGACAGGGGGTTGGGCATACTGAGCGAGATATCAGAGCACGAGTCCATGCAAGAGGTCGTCACCTCCATCCTGAAACACATCCGGGAGGGAAGCTCCTTCTCTGATGCCCTCATGAAGCACCCAAAGGTCTTTCCGCGTCTGTACGTCAACATAGTCAAGGCCGGGGAGCTGGGGGGCGTCCTTGAGTCCGTCATGCTCAAGCTCAACGAATTCCTTGAGACCTCAAAGGAGCTCAAGGACCATATATTATCGGCCATGATCTATCCCATCATACTGATGTTAAGCGGCGGGGCCTCGGTCATCGTCCTGATGACGTATGTTATACCAAAGTTTTCAGTGATCTTTGAAGACCTTGGGCAGACCCTCCCGCTGCCAACCCAGATACTGTTAAAGCTCAGTGACCTCTTGATCTCGTACTGGTGGGTGTTAGTTATCGCAATTGTGGTAGTTGTATTTTTATTCAGATGGTACATAAGCTCACCGGAGGGGCGAAACTCATGGGATGCCTTTCTGTTGAAGGTCTTCAAGGATATAGTGGTAAAGCTTGAGACGTCGAGGTTTTGCAGGACACTGGGGACGCTGCTAAAGAGCGGTGTGCCGCTTTTAGAGGCCTTGCGCAACGTCAAGGACGTCGTCAGCAACGTGGTTATCCGACAGGCCATAGACGGCGTCATAAAGGGCGCCAAGGAGGGGCA
>JADFXD010000088.1 GCA_015233725.1 Nitrospirota bacterium
TCCCCCCTCCGAACCGTGCTTGCACCTTTCAATGCACACGGCTCTCCACCTCTTTTAAGTGCGTTCAATGCTATTCTGGTTTTATCGGTCAGCACTCACTGCCCTCCCACTTTACATTTACTTGCTGAAGAAGCTGACCCACTTCCCCCTTTTCCCATTCAACTTTCGATGGTATCACGACTATCTTATACTGTTTGGATAGGTCGGATTGTTTACCGACTGCCCACATCATTACAATAGGACTTTGGGTACTATTAGGTCTCCGTAACCATACAGGTACTTTGTACCTGCTATAGGTCATCACATGTTTATGATTAAGCAAAGTTACGATGCACTTAGGTTCTCTTTTCATCAATTTCCGCCTCTCATCTGCGGCAAGGGTTGATAGATTGCTTCTATATATACAATCGACTTATACATAGACTATCAGCTATGTCTTCTCAACTATCCTTCAACATAAGCGAGCTACTCTCCCTATGATTGGAGTTCAAGCAATCCAGCTTTAACCGTATGCATCTTACACTGACGTAGTGCGCTAAGATAGTTTTACTACCTACGCCTTTTCCGTACATGCTATGTTCGCCACTTCCTTTTGGAATTTTCAAGGCATTACTGCCGTGGTTTAGTACGGTGTGTACAGGATTTAGCAATAATCCTGAAAACATTTTTGTTTTGCTTCTCTTAAGCATTTCCATGTCGCACCGATTGCACCTCCACGTGGATTATATTACCATCGTGCGCCTCAAATGCTATATCGGCCTGCCTTATCTGAATATCGGGGAATTGGACGTCTATGAAATTGCCATAATCATATCCCGTCAACAGTCTGAGAAATGTCCGTGGCATATCTTTAATGATGTCCTTTAATGCTATGTCAAATTTCTGGTGCATGATTATATGGTACTGGTATTCAAACGTTGCTGTCAACTAATTCTTATCCGGCCAGGTCGTAACCCTTCCGAATTGGAAGCCATTTTCAACTCTTGCCTTCAAGACAGCGATTCAGAGTGTAGCGCTGGCATGGCTTTACACAATTGGACAAATAATACTATGGTCTGATATAATAGCCATACAAGTGATGGCTTGGCAACAACAGGTGTAAGTAAATTTAAGTAATGTGGACATACCTTATATTGATATTTGTCTTTATTCTGATTAGCGGATTCTTTGCCGGTTCTGAGATAGCGGTTGTAACGGCCAGGAAGACCTTGATAGAGACGTTCCAGAGGGCGGGCAAGACAGACGCAGAGGCACTTATGTTGCTCAAGAAGAATCCTGAGAGGTTTCTTGCGACCATCCAGATAGGGACGACGATGGGGATGGCCTTGGCGTGTGTCTTAGGCGGTGCCTTTGCCATTGAGGTAGTGAGGCCAATGATATCGGCAGCGCCTGTTAAATACATAGCCCTCTTTAGTGGTCCCCTGAGCATATTTGTTGTCTTGACGGTGGTTTCTTATGTGCTTTTTCTCTGGGGTGAACTGATACCCAAGTCCTTGGCGCTGATCAACCCGGAGCGGGTTGCGCTGTCTGTGGCGGAGCTGATGTGTTTGTTCTCCAGGTGGGCCTCTGTGGCGATAAACTTCCTGACGTACAGTGCCAACATCATATTGAAGCCCTTTGGGTTAAAGGCCTTTACGGGCAGAGGCTTTGTCTCTCAGGAGGAGATAAAGCTGCTCATCGTTGAGGGCAAGGACAGGGGGATATTTGAGTCCACCGAGCAGGAGTTAATCCACAGTGTCTTTGAGTTTACCGATATATCGGTCAAGGAGGTCATGGTGCCCATAGGGCAGGTGGTGGCCATCTCCATTGACGACCCCCTTGATAGAAACCTGCTCCTTATATCGGAGGAGAAGTACTCGAGGTATCCCGTTTTTAGCACGGAGATCAATAACATCAAGGGTATCCTGCACGCCAAGGATGTCTTTATCCATCTGGCTCAACACAAGGAGGTCAACATGAGAAAACTACTCAGGGCGCCATTTTTCATCCCAGAGACAATGCTGATAAGCCACCTCCTGAGCGACATGCAGAAGAAACGCAACCACATGGCCATCGTCGTCAACGAACACGGCATGGTAACGGGCATTGTCACCATCGAGGACCTGCTCGAGGAGATAGTCGGCGAAATCAGGGACGAGCACGATACGGAAAGGCCTGTTATCTCCATAGGCAATGGGGTATTCATAGTCTACGCCTCCATAAACATCAGAGACCTCAAAGAGGACCACGGGATAGAGTTCCCCGAATCCCCGCAGTACGACACCCTGGGGGGATTTATCGTCACAACATTGCAAAAGATACCCCACGGGGGTGAGACGATCTCATTAGACCATATGAGATTAACCGTCCTTGAGATGGTAAACAAACGGGTATCAAAGGTAAAGATAGAGTTTCTGCATACCGAAACCCAGGATACCAATAAATTGGATACGGATAAGGAGGAAGACGTTGAATAAGACAATCAATGTACCAAATGTAAGGCCCACGCAAGGGTCTTCAGGTATAGCCAAAGGGGCGCCAATAAGCGTACCAATAAGCGTAATAATTATGTTATCTGCCGCTGTATTTATTTCATGTTCGGCTCCAGCAATAAAATCAGAGAGGCCACAGGCCGTGGGTCAGGCACAAGAGCCAAGAACCGAGTTGGCCAATGGACAAAAGGGTGCTGAACTCCGCCCCCAGGAATACTTCCTTGATAACGGTCTGAAGGTGCTCATGGTTGAAGACCACAAGGCGCCTATCGCCACGTTTCAGATATGGTACAAGGTCGGCTCTATAAATGAGACCACAGGCAAGACCGGCCTGAGTCACATGCTTGAACACATGATGTTTAAGGGTACGAAGCGCTATGGCTCTAAGGTGTTTTCAAACCTGATCCAGAAAAACGGTGGTGTAGACAACGCCTTTACTACCATGAACTATACCATGTACTATCAAACCCTCATATCGGACAGGCTTGCGTTGCCTATCGAACTTGAGGCCGACAGGATGGAAAACCTGCTCTTGAACGAGGAGGATTTCAAGTCAGAAAAACAGGTCGTCATGGAAGAAAGACGCCTCAGGACGGAAGACAACCCCCAGAACCTGCTCTTTGAACAAGTGACAGAGAAGGCCATCACCACTCACCCATACCATAACCCCGTTATTGGATGGATGGAGGATATAGAATCCTTCACCGTAGAGGACCTGCGGCAGCATTACAATAACTATTACAGACCAAACAATGCCGTTATCATTGTCACTGGCGATATCAACCCCACTGAGACGCTCAGGTTGATTAAGACCCACTTTGGCCCCATAGCCGCCAAACACACAAGTGCACTAAAGATACCAGTAGAGCCTAAACAGGAAGAGTCAAGACGTCTTGTCCTGAGAAAGCCCGCTCAACTACCTTATCTCTTGATGGCTTACCACGTCCCATCAATCCCCCAGAAGGATAGCTATGCCCTGGATGTGCTTGCCTCGATATTTTCCGGAAAGAGCGGCAGACTGTACCAGGAACTTGTAAAGGACCAAAAGGTTGCCCTTAACGCCTTTGTCTTCTACAGTGGATTTCATACAGCCCCCTACCTGATGTACTTTGGCGGCTCAGTGATGGGCGGCAAGGAGACTAACACAGACGCCCTTGAAGGCGCTATCCTGAATGAGATCAAAAAGATAACGACAACACCGCCCACCGAAAGGGAGATACAAAAGGCCAAGAACCAGATAGAGGCCTCCTTTATCATGGGACAAGACTCCATCTACTTCCAGGGCGAAATCCTGGGCATGTACGAAATGATCGGCAACTGGAGACTAAAAGATAAATACCTGCAAGAGATCCAAGGCGTAACACCAGAGGACGTAAAAAGGGTCGCCAAAACCTATCTGACCCCACAAAACGAAACCATAGGCACCCTTATACCGGAGTAGTAATGTATACAATTAAAAAAAGTTGCACGGTAAAAGAAGATATTATGAGGTCAAGGGGACTGGTCCCCTTGCAGGGAGGATCTGAAGGGGGCCAGGAGCGTCCTGGAGCGACAAAGAAGCAGCGCCGCCCCCTTCTTTTCTTTTTCTTCTTAGGGTTAGACTATTACTTAAAAGAGGGGAGTTAAGATAATGAAGATGTACATACGAGTGTTTTTTGTTACAATAGTGTTGATGGTATTTCCTTTGACTGCACATGCAATTGACGTAAGACGAGAGGTCCTGGACAATGGATTGACGTTGCTCCATATACAGAGGGACAACCTGCCCATTGTAAAGATAAACCTGCTGATAAGGGCGTCAAAGCTCGATGAGCCAGCCGACAAGGCGGGTTTGGCAAATCTGACGGCCGAGATGCTGTTAGAGGGTACAAAGGGCAGGAGCTCTAAGGATATACAAGAGGATATCGAGTTTATGGGCGCCTCCCTGGATGCATCTGTTGAGACCGATTTTACGGTTATTTCGCTGTCGGTACTAAAGAAGGACCTTGACAAGGGGTTTGAGATACTTGCCGACTCTCTGTTAAACCCTGTATTTTCTGAAGACGAACTCAAGGCAAAAAAGGAGATCGTAAAGGGCGCCATCAAGCAGGGTGAGGAGTCCCCGGCGTTTGTAGCAAACAGGGCATTCTTAAAGGATGTCTACGGGCAGTTTCCATATGGGCGTCTGACCGAAGGAGATGCACCTGGCATTGACTCCATAAGCAGGCAAGACCTGGTTGACTTTCACAGGGAGCGCTACGTCGCCTCAGAGGCGATCCTCACCGCTGTGGGTGATATCACATACGATAAGATTACAGCCCTGATCAACAAGTACCTCCCACAATGGCAGGGTGGTGGGGCTAAACACCCCAACGCAATAAAACCGCACAGCAACCACGAGACACAGGTCAACCTCATCGACATGGACATCACACAGGCAAACATCATCATTGGACATGAGGGGATCACCAGAGACAACGCCGATTTCTATGCCGTGACGGTCATGAACTACATCCTGGGCGGGGGTGGCTTCTCCTCCCGGATGGTCAAGACCTTGAGGGATGACATGGGGCTTGCCTACGACGTACGCACTCACTTTGCCTCTTATAAGTATGCCGGTGATTTCCAGGCCGTTATACAGACAAAGAGCGAGCTTGCAAATACAGCCGTTAACGAGATACTGAAACAGATAAAAAGAATAAAGGTTGACTACGTCACAGATGAGGAGCTAAACGATGCAAAGGCGTATCTGACAGGCAGTTTTCCTCGTAAGCTGGATACAATGGACAAGATTGCAAATTTCTTGTCACAGGTGGAGTTCTATGGGCTTGGCCTGGACTATGACAAGAAATACCTGGCTTACATTAAGTCGGTAACGAAAGAGGACGTCAAGCGCGTTGCTATTAAATACCTGGACGATGTCAACTACAATATTGTTATTGTGGGTAAACAGGAAAAGATTGGCTTCCCACAGAAAGATACAAAGGGTAACCAGGAGTAATCAGAGACATATGCCATTAGAGATGATCCGTACAGTTGCGATAATGCAAGCGACGTCAAGGAGGTACCACGCCGATGGTAAGCAAATTGGCTTTGTACCAACGATGGGGGCCTTACACGATGGCCACATGAGCCTTGTACGGAGGGCCAGACAGGAAAACGAGGCCGTCGTCGTAAGCATATTTGTAAATCCAAGACAGTTTGCCGCCGGTGAGGACTTCGACAGCTACCCGAGTGATTACGCATCAGACTGGGCGATACTATTAGATGCTGGCGTGGATGTCCTCTTTATGCCAGGCGCCTCCGAGATATATCCAAACGGTTTTTCCACGACGGTTAGCGTAATGGATATAACCGAGAGATTATGCGGCAGGTTCAGGCCAACTCACTTTGTGGGTGTAACGACGGTCGTGGCAAAATTATTTAACATCGTAAGGCCAACAAGGGCTTATCTGGGTCAAAAAGACTATCAGCAATGTGTCGTTATAAGCAGGATGGTTTGCGACCTCAACATGGAGCTACAGGTCGTGCCGTGTCCAACGGTAAGGGAAAAGGACGGCCTTGCAATGAGCTCGCGTAATGTATACCTCACGCCAGAGGAGCGTGTCGATGCCGCGTTGATATACAAAACCATGAAGGACGTTGAAGAGGGCTTAAAGAAAGGCTCATTACCCCTGAAAAAGGTATCTCAGAGGCTCAACGATCTGTTACGCTCGATCAAATCTGTGACCGAGGTTCAGTACGCCTCCGTCTATGACCCCGAGAGCCTCGTTGAGCTAACAGACTCCGCATCACGGGGAAATGGAAGGGGCACCGTACTCATCGCCGTGGCAGTCAAGGTCGGCGCTACAAGATTGATCGATAACATAGTAGTACAGCTTTAAAGGAAAGAAAACAAAACAAAAAAGGGGGCGGCTCTCAGGGCAGGGGTGTTTCAGCCAGGAGGGGTGGCTCTACTTCACAAGGCCGAAGACCTTGGCGATCATGTCAAGCGCCCTTGGGGTGGTGGCAAGGATCAATAAGGCGATAAGCAGAAAGAATATCTTCATCTCAAGCCGCATGGCCTTGAACTCGCCGTCTACTCTCTTGGACTCCACGTCCATTTTAGCTTCAATGCGGGTAAACCGCTCATTCATCCTGCCTTCAAGCAAGGCCATGTCAGATTTTGTAGCAAACTTCTTATCAACTTCTGAGAACTTCTTCTCTATTAACTCGGAGAACTTCTTATCAACTTCCGAGAACTTCTTCTCTATTAGTTCGGTAAACTTCTTATCCATCTCCGAAAACTTTCTATCCATCTCGGAGAACTTCCTATCCGTTTCTTTTCTTACTTCCGAGAACTCCTTTCTCACCTCCGAGAACTCTTTTCTTACTTCCGAGAACTCCTTTCTCACCTCCGACAATATCTCTTCCTTGTTGGTGTGCCACTTGTAGTCGGTGATATCTGAGATTGCCGTCTCAAAGGCCTTCACGACGCGTTTGGACTCTTCGTAACCGAGCCCTTCCTCAAAGGCCTCATATACTTCTATTGGTAACGTCAATGGCATAATTATATTATACACAGCCAACGCTTAAAACACAACCCAAATCCGCAAGCCCCACCAGGCAAAAAAAAAGGGGGCGATCCACCCACTTCTCCTTCTCTTCCTTATCTATTTGAATATCTGCCAATCGCCGTCAGGGACCAGGCCTACCTGTTTGGAGCTTTTGATGCTAACGCCGTCCATGAACCAGATGTAGATCAGTCAGGTTTGGGTGTTTTGCCATAGAATGTCGCTTTTGCCGTCGCCGTTGAAGTCCTTGTACACGGCGGTTGATGGCGGTGTTATTGGAGTTGGAGTCGGTGTTGGTTTCGGAGAGCCTCCAAAGGTTGCGGTCACGGTCTTTGACGCCGACATGGTTACGGTGCATAGAGTGATGGTCCCCGAACATTCACCGGAGGTATCGCTTATACCTTGACAAAGCCAAGTCCAATAGCATAACACAAAAGTCGGACTTATTGTCAATGACTCTTGAGCAGTGATTCAGTGGTGTTAGGGCAGGGGTGTTTCAGCCAAGAGGGGTGGCTCTATTTTACAAAGCCAAAGACCTTGGCTATCATGTCAAGCGTCCTTGGATTGGTGGCAAGGATCAATAAGGCTATAAGCAGAAAGAATATCTTCATCTCAAGCCGCATGGCCTTGAATTCACCGTCCATCTTAGTTTCGAGTCTTTTAAACTCGCCGTCCATGTTGCCCTCAAGCCGGGTAAACCGTTCGTTCATCTCAAGTCGTATGGCCTTTAACTCACCGTCTACTCTCTTGGATTCCACGTCCATTTTAGCTTCAATGCGGGTAAACCGCTCGTTCATCCTGCCTTCAAGCAACGCCAATTCCGTTTTCAATTCCGTTTTCGTGGCAAACTTCTTATCCAGTTCCCCAAACTTCTTATCAACTTCCGCAAACTTCTTATCCAGTTCCGAGAACTTCTTCTCTATTAGATCGGTGAACTTCCTGTCCATCTCGTAGAACTTCCTGTCCGTCTCTTTTCTGAGATCCAAGAACTCTCTCCTGAGCTCCGAGAAGTCTCTTCTTACTTCCAAGAACTCCTTTCTCACCTCAGACAATATCTCTTCCCTGTTGGTGTGCCACTTGTAATCGGTGATATCTGAGATTGCCGTCTCAAAGGCCTTCACGACATCTTTGGACTCCTCGTAACCAAGCCCCTTCTCAAAGGCCTCATACACTTCTATTGGTAACGTCAATGCCATAATTATATTATAAACCCTCAACGCTTAAAACACAACCCAAACCCCAGGCAATCGCATTTGATGGTAAGTTAATGATTCAACCCTAAGAGAAAAGAAGGGGGGCGGAGCCGCTCCCCCCTCAGACCCCCCCTGCAAGGGGACCAGTCCCCTTGACCCCTTCTTGCGCAAGCGCAACTTGAATCGTGCTGTGGTGGACTTACCCCTTACCCTATTCTATTAAATTAAATCTTCAATTAAAAATTTGATTTACAAACAGCAGCTTATTTACTTATAATATCAGGATGATTAAGAAGGCCATATTGCCGGCGGCTGGATTGGGTACACGGTTTTTGCCGGTTACCAAGGCCTCGCCAAAGGAGATGTTACCGATTGTTGATAAGCCCCTCATCCAGTACTCCGTAGAGGAGTGTGAGAGGTATGGGATCGATGAGTTTATTATTATTACAGGTAAGAACAAGAGGGCTATAGAGGATCACTTTGACTACTCCTTTGAGCTTGAGGACACGCTTAAGCAAAAGGGCCTGACTGCCCTTTTAGAGGAGATCAACCAGCACAGGAATTTAAGTTTCGCATTTATCAGGCAGAGCAAACCCCTGGGGTTAGGACACGCAATACTGTGTTCAAGGCCCTTTGTCAAGGATGAGGCGTTTGCCGTATTGTTGGGAGATGATATCATAGACCCCGATGAGACGCTGCTATGTGACATGATAAAGATATATGACAAGTATCTCTCTCCGGTGATTGCCCTCCAGGAGGTACCAGACAGTGATGTATCCAAGTATGGTATCATCGATGGGGATGACCTTGGCAACAACATAATCAGGATTAAGAGCCTTGTGGAAAAACCCAAAATAGAGGATGCCCCTTCCAACTACGCTGTCATAGGGCGATACATACTTACCAATGATATCTTCGACGTGTTGGAGGCCATCCAGCCTGGCTCCGGAGGCGAGTACCAATTGACCGACGCCCTTAGCCTCTTACTCTCAAAACGTGATATCTACGGATACCTATTTAAAGGCAGACGTTACGATGCCGGTGATAAGTTTGGTTTCCTGCAGGCCACAATAAGCCTTTCATTGAAACGTCCTGAGTTCGCCTCCAAGTTAAAAGAATACCTGCTGTCTTTAACAAAGACGTTTTAATCCAGATCAAATTATAACAGAATTTTAGATTTTTATTAAAAACAAGATACGTAGCGATTTTATGGGGTCAAGGGGACTGGTCCCCTTGTGGGTGGGTCTGAGGGAGGGCAAAGCCCTCCCTTCTTTTTTCTTATAAGCATGATATTGAGGATAATCTTTACTATAGCGTTTATGTTGTCAACGACGCTGTTTGTGATAACACCCCTGGAGGCATCGCAGGAGGTGCGTATCGGCGTGCTGGCTCACAAGGGCAAGGAAAACTGCAAGGACAACTGGCAGCCTACGATGGATTACCTGTCGTCTCATATGAGCGGCTATACATTTACCCTCGTCCCTATGGCGTTTGACGAGATAGACGGGCTCGTCAGAGATGGATTGATAGAGTTTATCATAGTCAATCCATCCATTTACGTAGAGATGGAGGTAAAATACTATGTAAGCAGGATTGCAACCATGCAGAATCTGTCTTTCTCAGGCAAGGGGTACACGGTCTTTGGCGGGGTTATCTTTACGAGGGCTGACCGCTCTGACATAAACAAGATAAGAGACCTTCGCGGCAAAAGATTCATGGGCGTGGACAAGACATCCCTTGGTGGCTGGCAAATGGCCTGGGGCGAGATAAAGAGACACGGGATCGACCCTGTAAAGGACTTTGCCTCCCTTGAGTTTGTGAACAACCACCGGGACGTCGTCTATGCCGTCAAAAATGGTACGGTGGATGCGGCAACGGTCAGGAGCGATACACTTGAGAGGATGGCAGTAGGCAAAGAGATCAATATCAAGCAATTCAAGGTTATTCCCTATGAGGGTGGAGGTCCGGGGTATACAGACTTCCCTTTTATGTTAAGCACGCCGCTGTATCCTGAGTGGCCTATAGCAAAGGTCAGGCACACCCCCAATGCGCTGGCCAAGATGGTGGTATCGGAGCTGTTGGCGCTGCCCAAGGACAGTCCTGCCGCCAAGGCGGCCAGGATCGAGGGGTGGACCATACCGCTTAACTACGAATCCGTAGACAACCTGCTCAAGGAGCTCCATATCAGGCCTTATGAGGACTATGGCAAGGTGACATGGCGGGATATCCTTACCCAACACTGGAAAACGATTACGGCTATTATGGTATTTATCCTCTGCATGTTTTTCTTTTCGGTCTATATCTTTCGTTTAAACGTCCTCTTAAACGTATCGCGGCAGGGTTTGAATCGTGAGCTTACGGAGAGGAAAAAGGCTGAGGCGAAGCTGGCAGAGAGTTACGAGCAGCTTGAGGAGGCAAACAGCCAGATAATGGACAGCATTCGCTATGCAAGCAGCATCCAGCGCTCCATTATGCCACACCTGCCTGGCATTGGCTCGCACATGGACGATTACTTTGTGATATGGCGTCCGCGCGATATTATCGGCGGGGATATCTACTGCTTTAACTATCAACACAACGACTTCATGCTGGCCATCATCGACTGTACCGGACATGGCGTCCCTGGCGCCATTATGACAATGCTTGCCGGCTCTACCTTAAACAGGGTGGTCAATGAACGGGGCTATACCGACCCCTCCGCCGTCCTAAACAGTATGAACAGGCTGGTCAGGCAGACGTTAAGCGGTGAGGGCGGGGGAGGATTGAATGACAACGGACTTGACATGGGGATATGCTATGTGGATAAGCAGGCAATGAGGTTGACCTTTGCCGGGGCAAGGATATCCATATTCTGTGTAAATGCAACCTCTGTCGGGGAGATCAAGGGCGACCGCCAGAGTATCGGATATCAGACCTCTGACCCTGAGTATGTCTTTAAGAATCATCAATTTGATATAATAGACGGGATGTCCTTTTACATGATGACAGATGGCATCAGCGACCAGATCGGTGGAGAACAGGGTCTGCCCTTTGGAAAGAAGCGCTTTAAGGAGCTTATCGCACAGCACAGCACAAGGCCGTTTCAGGAGCAACAGGCCATCTTGACCGAGGCCTTTGATACTTATCGCGGCCAGCAACAGCAGAGAGACGATGTGACCGTCATAGGATTTAGAGTTTAAGGTACAAGGAGGATAATTATGTTAATGGATCTCTATGAACTTTACCAGCAGATGTTCTATGAAAAGATAATCTTTTGTTTTAGCGGCCCTGTATCGCAGAATGTTGTAGAGGGTATAGGAGCAACCTTGAAACTCAAGATGGAGGTTGAGGAAAATGATATAAACACTATACAGAAGGTATTTTCCATATTTGTGGAACAGATGCAGAACCTCATGAACTATTCCGCAGAACGGGTCTCTCAGGAGAAGGCAGGAGGGGACCTCGGTATTGGGATATTTGTTGTCGGGTTTAGGGAAGGGCATTTTTACGTACGCTGCGGTAACAAGATACACAACGATAAGTTAAACATGATCAGGGAACAGGTTGACGAACTGCGAACCCTCAATAGCGACGAACTAAAGGCCCTCTACCGCCAACGCAGGAAAGAGCCTGACCCCGATGACAGTAAAGGCGCTGGGTTGGGATTTATAGAGATGGCCAGAAAGGCCAGTCAACCGATCGAGATAGACTATACCGCTGTAGATGAGACAATTTCGTTCTTATCTATAACCGTGTGTATTTAGGAAAGGAGACGATTATGGACAGACTCTGCATACAGGCCACTAAATCAACTCCCTATGTGTGTTTTGACCCAGCCTCCGGTACGTTTACGATCAAGGGTGAGTGTTATCCTGAAAACGCAGCCGCGTTTTTTACGCCAATCTTTGCGTGGCTGGAGGCCTTCCTGCCCAGCCACTGTAAGGAGCGAGGCCAATCTTTGGGGCAATCTCAGGGCCTGGTCTTTGACGTTGAATTACTTTATTTCAATAGCAGCAGCTCAAAGGCCTTACTGAACCTCTTTAGCATGTTTGAGTGCCACACCGTACAGGGTAGGGAGATCACCGTAAACTGGAGATATCATGCCGGTAACGAGACTGTCCAGGAGTGCGGGGAGGAGTTTATGGAAGACGCCCCTAATCTTGCCTTTAACCTTGTAGAGATCGAGTAAACCGCCAGCAATGGATGACGAAGAGCACATATTTATTATGAATTTATTCGCAGAGGAAGAAGATACGATACGCGAGGCAGAGCAAGTCCTCAACTCAGAGATAGGCAGGGGAGATAAGCTGTTGCCTCACTTCGATAAGCTCCTCAATGCTTATAAGAAGTTGTCCAGGCAGACAAAGCGCATCGTAAGGATGGCGGATAACCTCCAGCGAGACCTTAACGTCGCCACAGACAGGCTATCTGTCCTGTGCAGGATCGACCAACTTACCAATATTGCCAATCGACGATGTCTTGAGGAGACGTACAGTATCGAGTGGCAACGCTCACTGAGAAGCGCTACCCCGTTGGCTGTTATTATCATTGATATAGACTTCTTCAAACAGTACAACGACTCCTATGGTCATGCCAAGGGGGACACCTGTCTGCAGATTGTTGCACAGGCCATAAAGCAAACCCTCAAACGGCCACAGGACCTCTTGGCGCGTTATGGTGGTGAGGAATTTGTCGTACTCCTGCCTGAGACCAATGACCCTGGCGCGCTCAATGTCGCAGAGGGGATTAGGTCTGCCATAGAGGTTCAGTCTATACCGCATCGTATGTCAACGGTGTCGAACTATGTTACTATCAGTGTTGGAGTCTGCGTGATGACGGCCAATCTGCTTGACAACAAGGATGTTCACTTCTTCAGGGCCGATCAAGCCCTGTATCAGGCCAAGGAAAACGGCAGAAACAAGGTCGTGATATGGGAAGCAGAAGGCGGCTCCACCCCCCAACTGACGACGCTGCCGCATGGCTGATAAATGGGCCTAAGATAACCACAGGCAACTACGCAACGGCAGAATAACAAACTGGCAGATTATAGCACATTTCGATTGGATTAAGTACAAAATACATGCCACTTATGGGGTCAAGGGCACTGGTGCCCTTGCAGGGGGTTCTAAAGGGGGCCAGGA